>JBGAOI010000049.1:0-22300 GCA_044221885.1 Polyangium sp. (in: bacteria) | reverse complement strand
AACGTCCATTGCATACCAACCATTGTTACCAGCAGCCGGGCCATACGCCGGAGAAAAGCGTTTGTGTATCGCATCGAGCGCCGTGCCGAGCGCGTGAATTTGTACATTCGACAGCACGGTTTTTCCCGTCGGAATGATGCTCGAATGGGTCAAATAGGTAATTGGTTGGTTCGGCTGACTGAAGTAATAAAGGAACTGGTCGCTCGTTACGCCCGGCGGCGGTGCGACCACTTCGATGTCTCCTCCATCCTGGACGTTCACGTAAAGCGCTGGATCAACTCCCGTTTCATCGAAGGGGTTCGCCGTAA
This sequence comes from Polyangium sp. (in: bacteria), assembly GCA_044221885.1. GTDB lineage: Bacteria > Myxococcota_A > Polyangia > Polyangiales > Polyangiaceae > Polyangium. The sequence continues at coordinate 21,992 of JBGAOI010000049.1, read as the reverse complement.
TCGCGACGCCGTTGGCTTCTTCATTGGGAAAGTTCCAGTGCACGAGCAATGCCATGCCGACCGAATCGTGCGCAATGCTGTAATATGTGCGCTCTTCAAAGGTTCGAAACGACCACGTACTCATGTAGGTTTCACGGATCGCATTGAGCACGTCGTCCCAAACGGCAGGATCCCCCGTGTGAGACTCGTAACAACCAGCACACGGAAATCCATCGAGATCTTCGCTGTTGGTGCTGGTCCGAAAACGCATTTTGTGCGTTCCATATTCGGCCGCAATTTTGTCCTTGAGCAAGGTTTGGAAGGCCATATCAATGGGCGCCACGGCCATTGCCGCCCGGAGTTCGGCAAGCTTTTGATCACGAACGGCAGCGTCCGCCTTGAACGTCGGATCTGCAAGGAAGGCGTTGATCGTGTCGTAAAACCCGTTTTGCGTCATGAACTGGTCGTAATAATACACGGGCACCGCGAATGCCTTTTGGATCGGTACGCCGTCGGTTCGTGCCAATATCGAATAATGCGCCGCTTTACCACCAAATGCGAGCACGGATTTTTTGACCGCGTCACGTAGGGAAGTTCCCGCCGCAGGTTCAGGCGTCACGTCTTCGATGTTCCATAACCCAGTCACGCTCAAATCGAGTTTTGGCAGAACAACGGGTGTCGGCTTGTGCGCGTCCCAATATGCTTCTGCTTCCGCAAGCGTCACTTCCCGAATGGTCCATTTCGACGCACCCACCGTGAGTTCGACGAGTTTGCCGTCGAGCGCGCGCAAGGTCGTGTTTGTCATGGCACCACGCAACCCCATGTTCGGCGTGTGGCGATTTTGTGATAACACATTGATGTGCGAGAGCGGCGTTTGGAATTCCTCTGTAATGAGCCCCTGGACCACGGAAATATCGTTCGGCGCTTCGTCGAGTACGACGATGTCTTCGTGGGTCAAATAGGTTGTCGCCAGGTTCGCTGCTTTCTCGAAGCGTAATCGTCCAATCGCGGTGGCCAATGAAAGCGGCTGATAATCGATAGCCGCATAAAGTTCATCGGTGGTGACGACAGGAACTGCCGAGCCCAACTTGGCCGCTTCGACAGCAACGGCGTCCGATGTGGGGTGAAAACGTAGTTGCTTACCGAAAAAGGAGTTTTTCGCGACCGTTTGATACAGAAGTGTAATCATCGCGGCCGACGCCGTGTCGTAAGGCGAAATCTCCAGCGCCCAGACCTTGGGCCCCTCGTAATACGTGACGGCGCCCAGAACAAAGCGCCGATCAGGCGTGTAGTATTCGGTCGTATTGAAACTCGCCAAGTCCGGAACAATGGGCAAACCATTTCCAGAAAGGTGCGTTGAGACAAACTCGTAGTGGATCTGGTATTTGACGCTGTTCTGGAAATACAGCGCATTGTTGTCGGCTTGGTCGACGACGACCTTGGTCGAGCGCGCCCCCGGAAGGTCCACGGTAACGGGGACCGACGCCAGGGCTTGAAAATCGCTGTCGCAGCCAACGACGTTCAAGAATTCCGGTGATTCGTTGCCACTTGGCAATTGACATTCGAACACGGGTTCAGCCGGTGTTTGCGCTGTATCACTACAAGCGATTGGCATTGCAACACTCAGCAGAATCAGCCCAAACGTCCTGAAGGCGCGCTTGTTCAAGGTCATGTTTTCCTCCGAAGTAAAGCTCGACGCAACAACGAAACGATCAAGGAACCAGCGAGAAACAATAGAATCCGCCGTATCCACCACCCGAACCAACGGTGACTTCTCCCGGAATGGGCGGGCCCATTTCAATGAGATTCACGCCTGGTGCACATCCCGATTCATTGAGGGACGACATCCAATTGGCCATACTCCCATCTCCGCCGGGAGGTTTGGGCCCAAATCGCGGCCAAGAATGACCCACGCGGGGGCGACCTTCCGTGGCCAAATCTCCAAGGTTGCTCGTCCAATCCAAGCACGTTGCCGTTGGACCAAACAACATACCCATCGCGTTTGTCCCGGTCAACATATCGTGGTTATCGACTTGTCCCTGATTCGGGTCGGGCTGGTGGTTGGGTACGCCATCTTCATTGGGAAAATCATTGATGATGGCTGGATCGGCACCTGTCGGGCGCTCCGTCAACAGGTCTGTCTTATTGGCTGCCAACAATCGTCCCAGACGGTCATACCAGGGCCCTTCACCAACGCGATCTTTCGCATTGACTTGCATACCGTTTTCGTCAGCGACGGCGCTGAGGAATGCGCGCCACGGCTTTTGACCCGCACCAGGCATGCTCCTTTCCGCAATCGTCGCGCAAATCTTGTCTGCGCCGCGAAGACCCGATCCCGGCCCGGTTTCTCCAAATCGGAGATCTCCGCCAAAACCTTCCGGATTGCCCGAAAGTTCTTGCAATGCCTTGAGGCTCGTCACGAAAAAGCTGAACTTTTCCGTCGTTCCACCTGAACTGCTCGACGAACTCGAATTACCACCTGAACTGCTCGAACTCGTCGTCATCGTCCCACTCGAGGACCCATTGCTGCTCGAAGAGGCCGAGTTTCCCCCATTGCCTCCCGTCCCCAGGTTGATTTCATTGTCGCTTCCGCATCCCATGAGCAGCGACGTACATCCAATCAACGATATTGCACCAAAACCGAATTTCATGGTCAACCCCTTTCTCGTCGAAGCGTAAGCTTGGTTCAGAAACTATTTACTTGCAGGTCAAATCTGCTTGACACGTTTGTCCCATGGGACAATTCTCGTCGGCGGTACACGACGTCAATCCAGGAATTTCCACTGGATGCTCAATCGAGGACGCAATGACCAGATCCACTCGCCCCTGCGCAATGGTCGTCGATCCTGTCGCTTTGCGTGTGACGATAATCGTGGGGAATCCTGCTATTCCCAGATCGAGCAATTTCGTCGCCAACGCAGCCGGAATCTCGAGCGATCCTGTATCATCCGCGCTGCATTCAATCATGCCTTTGGTTCCGCCATGGTGACTGATATCGAGTTTTACGTAGATTTGCGAATTGCCTGCTTTTGTGGGTGCCGTCCACGCGATTGCCAGGGGTTTGCCCGATTCGAGAGTTACGGTTTGGCTTCCAAACACGAGCGGTGCGACACCTACCGAGGCCACGGTGAATGCCTGGTAATATTCACCGGCTGCGGTAAACGTAATATCTTCCCCCTCAGCAAACGCAGGGTAGGGCAATTTGACACCCGCTGGTGCCTGGTACCCATTGACGATGGGATTCATGGCGAAGCCGTCGCCTCCTCCCTCCGGGTGCAATCCTTTTACGGTAACCGTTCCAGCACTGTGTGCAAGCGGATAATCCTGACACTTGCCGTCTTCGACGCATACCGCACTGCCACCGCACGGCGTACTGCAGAATGGCACGCGAGGCGTCAATAACGTACACGCTCCTTCTTGCGCTGCCAGCTCCCAAATAATTTGCGACGGGGACGGGCCATCATAAATTTTGCCCAAAACAGCTGTGCTTCCGGGTACTTCCGGCGAATTGGGCGTTGCCGCGACTGGGGCAATGAGTTTTACCTGGAATGATCCGACCAATATATTCGAATCGCCCATGCCGCCGTCTGGTGGTCCACCACTGCTGCTGCTTCCGCCGCTCGTCGAATTACCTTCGCCGCCCGATGAACAGCCCATCATCAATATGCCAAGAAAAACCAATGCGGTGACGGAAATGTGGCCGAATCGCCAGCTCAACGCAGAACGATTGTGCCGAACCCGTGACAGATCCATGGCAACTTTGGTGCCAGCTCGGCCCCGTGACTCGTGACGTCCTTGAAACAAACCAACTTCCATCGTGCACATCCCGTCGTGAACTTGAGCTGCCGCCGTTTCGCCCATGGATTCGATTGTTCTCGTCATGCGTCCTTCCCCTGTGCCTGTTGACCCAGCCAGCTCCACACCATGCTTGCTACGCTCATCTTGTTACGGATTCGCCCGACATATTCGTCACCGTCTTGTCACGATCCCGAGTTCCTTGGCCTCTTGCCCGGTCAACATGAAACCCTTCGCCGATTTGTAAATTTTGTCGAGCTTCCCGGTAAGATCGCTATCTGCACACCACGGGCCATCGGGCGTTGGTTTGTCTCTACAGTGTGTTGCGACACGAACCGGCATCATCGCATGGGTACAACTCTGTTGGGGCTTCGTCAATCATCGTGAACCGCGCACGCGAAAATCGCACCGTTGCGTGCAAACGCGGCTGCGAGAATTGCAGTTCCGCACTCATCCACGATATGGTAGGGTCGCATCATGAGCAGTCAAAAGCAGGACCTTGGAGCAACAGATCTCGAGTGCGCGACAAGCCGTCGCAATGCTCGAGCGAGTCGAACCCGCCCTTGCCGAACAACGCGCGTCGCGGGCTCCGTTACGTGGCGATATTCGCGCCTTCTTTGCACCCGAGCCGCCGGCCAATGTCGAATCGTGGTTGCCAGATGATTTGCAGCTATCTTCCGTGACCGAAGAGCTGTTGCGTTGTCCGCACGGTGCCCGCGTTTATGCTATGGGAGATTCGTTCGAATGCGCATTTCCAGCTGCACCAGGATACATCCCCGTTCGTCATGGTTTGAGCATTGCATTTTATCACCACGGTGGTCTCCGATCCCAGCGATTTTATGATCAGGGTCGATTGCGCTGGGCCATTGAATGGCACCCGTCAGGCAACCGTGAATCCGTGGCATTCTATTCCGATGACGAACCCAAACAACACCGCGAACACGGGCTCTTTACTCGATTTGCGCCAAACGGCACCGTGGTCGCCCAATCTCATTATTGGCATGGCGTCAAGCACGGATGGTCGAAGCTTTGGGAAGATGACGGCTATCCCATTAGCGCAACGCTTTATCGAGAAGGCCAGGCGGCTGAAGAAGTTTGGCCTAGCGGCGAACATCGAAAATTCTAGTTTCACAAGGATACGTCTACGTCGGCTTCGTCGTGATCACATACGATAACGCGTTCCATTCCGTCGCATGCCGACCAAGCTCCCTATAGTTCAGCGCACATACTTGATAAAGCGATAGATGATCCCACATCGCGATCAAGTGAAAACCAAGATAACTGGGCACGCCAGGAAAAACCTTGGCCCGTTGTTCGAGCCATCCGAGACCCGCCGTGATGGATTCGCGCATCTTATCAAAACGTCGATGTACGTTCGTATCAATTCCCGTACGCGCGGCGAGAATCAATTCGACTTCCATGGCCATGATTCCGTTCATGACCGCGCGTGCATTCAATTCATCGACGTCGGTCGTGAGAACGCGAAAACGATCTTCCGGATCGTACCTGCGTACGATGTATTGTGCAATGTGATCCGAATCGAAGACCGTGTGTTCACCGTCGACGAGCGTCGGGACTTTCATGAGTGGATTCGCCCCAAAGAGAGCTGGATTTGACTCTGCTACGTTTCCAGCGTCGATAAGTTCGACCTGTTTGTCGAGGCCACCGAGCAGCAATCGAACTTTGCGTGAAAAGTGCGACCGAGGCGTATAAAAAAGATGCATCGTCCGGACCTTTCCCTACATACGCGGCTTTTACGCGTGCAAATACTCGAGGGATGTCGGCACATGTCTACATCACTTCAGCGCTTTTGTCCATTGGTTTCTTTTTTTGGACACGGTGGCTCTTCCGGCGGCGCTTCTTCAGGCAAACCCACGGCATCTGGCTGCATACAAGCGTGCGTCCCAAAAAACATCGTAGGCGCCTCGACCCGCACATATATCAACCCTTTCGCTCGCGCCATTTGATCCGCTTCGTTCAAGAACGCAGCGAACATGATGACCAGAGCGAAACTCACGCGGCTCAGAATACGTACGCCGACAAAGTGGAAATCGTGATTCTGGGTCAAGTGCTTCCAGGATTTTGTGGGTCGAACCATCCAGGCGTCGACAACACGGCGAAGCGCTGTGTTCCCAGAGAATTTCGGAGGAGCGTAGAATCGACATCAAATTCTTGGCCCAGTTCGCTCGAGCATGTCATGCAGCGTGAGGAATCTTCTGCCCGGAGAAAATGCCTTGATTCGACCCATTGCTGTGCTCGTGGCTGCCATGGCCCTGTCGCGTCCGGGAATTCCGGCAGCCGAAGCAAAGCGGTATGCAAGTGCGCTGAACGAGATCGCGACGCAAAACAAGTTCGATCCGCTGCTCGCTGTGGCGATGATTCATTACGAAACGCATTGGTTTCCGCAGCTTGTCTCCGACGATGGCGAAGATCACGGTCTCGGGCAAGTGCGAGCGCGTTTCATTGGCGCTTGTCGACAAGACGAAGACCCATTAAATGCTCCAAGTCCCGCGTGTCAACAGGTAAAACTCTCGCTCCTCGATGGGGTTGAAAACATTAGGCGCATGGGATCCATCATTCGCGCAAATATGGAATTTTGCCGCGAAAGAATGGGCAAGACAAAAACCGAACATTGGTTGGCTGGATATCAAGGTTACGTCGATCCCATCAAACACACGTATTGCGCGCCGGGCCCCAAAACAACGCGCGTTATCGATTATTACGATGGATTGTTGGCGAAATATTATCCCAAACCAAAACCCAAGCCGAAGCCCGTCATCAAAGCGGTTCCGAAAATAACGCCCAAGGCATCGCCACCGGCGAAATCCAATGCTTCGACGGGGACGAAAGAAGTCGATCGTTCGGCCAAACCTTCCGTGGTAGCAAAGAAACCACGCGCGGAAAGGCCCAAATCCATGCCCGGAGCGTCTCGACAAACTCGAGGCGGCAGTGGAAAAACGGCTTCATCCGCGCGCGCAGAGCCTGCGAATCACGCGAAAAAGCAATGATTCGCAGCCAATGCGCACGACCGCGTCAGAGCACGATCGTCCGTCGCCCTTCGACAATGACTCGACGCTCCAAATGCGCCCGTACCGCGCGTGACAACACCATTCGTTCGACATCGCGACCCAAGCGACTCATTTCTTCAGGACTCAGGGCATGCGTGACGCGTGCGACGTCTTGCTCGATGATGGGACCTTGATCCAGATCTTTGGTGGCGTAATGGGCCGTCGCGCCAATCATTTTGACACCGCGCGCATGGGCCTGGTGGTAAGGTTTGGCCCCTTGAAACGCTGGCAAGAAACCATGGTGAATGTTGATCACCGGCGGAGCGTCATTGAGGAATTCTTCCGTGAGCACTTGCATGTAACGCGCCAGCACGACGAGATCCACATGGTGCCGGCGACATAATTCGAGAATCTGTGTTTCTTGCTCTCGTTTGGTCGCGGCTGTCACGGGCATGCAAAAAAACGGAATACGAAAACTATCGGCAACCGGTTCGAGCGTCGGGTGGTTGGAAATCACGAGCGGAATTTCGCAAGGCAATTCCCCGGAACGCTGACGCAAAACGATATCGTAAAGACACGCAGGATCCTTCGTGCAAAGGATCGCCACTCGTTGCACTTGGTCAGTGTATTGAATGCTCCATTTCGCAGCGAGCGATGTTGCAAGCTCGCCAAACGCCCGTTCGAGCGAACTGCGCGACGACGAACCACCGAGAGCCGCACCTGCTGACGGAGCAGAAAGTCCCGAAATGTCGACAACCATGCGCATATAAAAACGCGCACCTTCATCGACATATGTATCCGTATGGTTGCTCGCATCAACGATGTTGAGGCCCGCTTGGTAGAAAAATCCAGCGAGACGAGCGACAAGGCCCGATTGATCCGGGGCCGCAATGAGAAACGTAGCGCAAACTGGGGAAGTCATCGGCGCGGTCTTTTAGTGGAGCACGCGCGGAAATGCGAGGAAAAAATGCACCTCGTGTGGCGAGAAAAAGGTGATCCACCTAGCAATTGGCTCGTGGGGAGCGTCAATGCATGGCGGTATAAAGCGCGACGGCTACGCCCATGATGCTTTCGCCCGCGACAAAGCCTGAAGATGCGGCGATGGTGTAGAGGTCGCTTTGCTTGGGCCATTTCTTCGCAATGATTTCCGCGAGAACGGCACCGATGAAAAAGGTATAGCTATTTGAAGCTGGCAGGATGAAGGACAAACCAAGTCCGGTCGGCGACGGTACCCATTTTTTGACCGAATCGGGTCCCAATTCGGCGAGCAGCGTGAATACGATGGCGAGCGCCGCGGAAATCGCCATGGCGTGGAGCGTATAAGGAGGCAAATTGCCAACGCCATTCGTGAGCAATTCGGCCATGCCTTTCCAGGTCTGGACGGACGGTGCAGGGTATTTCGTACCAATGAGCTCAATTGGAAACGCCTTCAGGAAGACGATGACCGTGATCAAGCCACCGACCAAAATGCCGAAAATCTGGGCGAGAAACTGATATCGTGGTGATGCTCCGAGGAGTCGTCCCGTCTTCATGTCCTGCATCATATCGCCACAATTGTTCGATCCAGCCGACGTGATGCCCGCTGCCATGAGATTGATTTGCGGGTTTCCTGGGGCGATCACGGCAAAAAGGAGCTGCGTCACTTTGCCCATGGCTCCAATCGGGTTGACATCGGTTTCGCCCTGCGCCCGTGTACCCACGAGAGCCAGCGCGCCCGAAAGAAGAATGGCCACAATGGTGAGTAGTGGGTGCATGCCGAAAATCAGGTATTGCGTCGTGATGCACAACGTGACGGCAGCCAGCAGGCCCCAGAAAAACCATTTCATGGGTACTTCGACATCTTCGCGAGCCGGCCCGTCAACGGCGCTCTTGAGGGTCCGCAATGATTGCAAGGCTTTGATGATGGACTTGGCTTTGAGGGCAAACGACAAGAGACCAGAGACCACGAGCATCGTCACGCCCGGCCACATGCACCATTTCGCGGCCCGACCGAAATAATTGGGCGCGGTGTCACTTGGAATGACAAACCCATGATCGACGGCCCAAGGGACGATACCGACCCAGCAAATTGTCCCGCCAATCGCCATCCACGCGGTTGTGCGCAATCCAATCAATGCACCGGCGCCCAAATTCAAAAGGCTTACATCCAGGCCCAGCGTGAGTTTCCCCATACTGTGCTTGCCAATGAATGCTCCAATGCGCGGGAGGGTGTCCGGAATGAGTTCCAACCCTCCTCGGACGAAACTGAGAATCGCTCCTGCAAACGTTGCCGTAAAAAGTCCGACGGCCTTTTCTTTGCCGCCCGTACCTTCGCCATACAAAGCTTTGGTCGTTTCGGCGGCTGCGATTCCTGATGGAAATCGGAGATTCTCATGATTGATCATCTGCCGCTTCAGTGGAATCGCAAAGCAGGCCCCCAAAAAAGCTACAGAGATCAACCATGCGGTCAGTTCAAGAAAGCTCAATTTGCGGTGTGTGAGAATCATCAATGCGGGGATTGCATTGACGAGCCCCGCGCTGGCCATTGCCGCGGATGCGGACGCCGCGGTTTGCATCGTGTTGTTTTCGAGTACCGTAAAAGGCGTGCTTCCGGTGGTTCGGTTCCAAAGTTGGAACACCAACCAGGCGGTGATTGCGGCTGTAATCGACGCGCCGTATGTCCATCCAATCGTAAAACCCGTGTAAAGATTGGCCGCAGACAGGAGCGAACCAATGAGGCAACCAAAAACGACCGACCGCAGGGTATATTGCCGTTCCGTCGGACGGTAGACCGAGCGATACCATTCGTCGTCGGAAATTGCGCCAGGTTCGTTCGGTGCATCGGCCGCGAGATCGGGGGCAGGGGAGGACATGTCACAGCAGTGTCACAAGCGCGACCCGCGCGTCAACGAAAAACGTCACGTCGTGCATCAACGTTGGCACCGATCCTGATTATTGCGATCATACGTACGTGCGAATGCGGGTCTGCTCGGACGAACTCGCACACGGTGCGTCGGATGCCGAGCGTGCTGGGAGCGCTACGAGTGCGCCGAAATCGAGGCCCTCGCGATGAATGGGAAATTTGCGGTGAGCAATTCTCCTTGCTTGACGTTTGAACTGCGACAGCAAGCATAAAGCAGGGCGTTTGTGCCGTCGATGTGGTCGCCGATTTGAATTCGCAACGAGGAATTCCTTGGCCACGTGCCAACGTAACGCTGCGGAATGGCAGCGTGGTGGTATCCAAGTGGCCAACAGATTGTCGTTTTTTGAAATTCTGTTTCTCGGCTTGAAGTTTGTGGTTGACGTAAGATCGGCTTATGGTAGCTCTGAAAAATACACGAGGTGCTGCTCATGGTTGATCGACGCGAGTTTCTCAAGGCTTCTACGCTCGTTGGAGTTGGCACTGCGGCAACCGCGTGTGCTGGGCGCAATGACAGCTTGATTGTCGTTCCGCCTTCGACGCTCACGGCTGATGATATGGAGGCATATCTCGCCCGTCTCGATCGTTCGATGCATGCGTTGGCGACAGAACCTTCGCCAATGGGCAAGGTTTTTCCAGCCAAGAAGTTTTCGACGACCGATCCAGTCATCAAATCGGGTGAAGATCTTTTGCGCAGCAATCTGCGGTCGCTTCTATTGGTGGGTTCTTTCCGCGACTTGCCGGAAGAAGGGCGCGCATATCCAGGTATGCAAAATCGTTTGTGGGACGCAATGGGGGAAATGGACAGCGCGATGCGCGGAATGACCAAAACCCTCAGCGATTTGACGCCGACCGAACGTGCCGATATCGGTCGAGCATTGCGCGATGACCCGGAACTCGGCATGCGCATCATCGAGGCATTCGATGTAGAGGCGGAATCTCAAGGGCTGCCAATGGAGCGACGTGTGCACATGCGCTCGTTGGCTGTGCAGGCAATCGGTCGATTGAAGCAATCATCATCGATGTTCATTGATGAATATACGACGAAAACGCAGAAAATCATCACGCGTGCCCCGACTGCCGAAGACGTACAGCGCCAGCTCATGGCGACGCTCGGGGAGGAAGAATTTTTTGCGTTGCACAATCGAAACCTTGCGTTTCAAGAACGCTGGCGAGTGGCGCAAGCTGCGCCGGCGCAGTATCCTGCGTATGGTCCTCCTCCCGCGAAAACGAAAGAATCGCCAGGGTCAACAACGATTACTGTTGGCGCCATTCTCCTCGGTGTTGGCCTCGTGGTGTTTCTCATTTCTGTCGCGATCGGCTCTGGCGGCGCGCTTTTCGGCGCCACCGTGGGCGCTGTGCTCGGTCTCGGCGGTCTCATTACCCTCATCGTTGGCGCAGTGATTCGGGCGACTGCCTGAGATCTTTCTGCGAGCAGAATGGCCGGGAAAAATCGACACTTCGCGAGATGGGTTTGTCGCAGAATCTTGGCGACCGTTTCTCCTTGTGATCACGGGCTGAGACGAATGCGTAGAGACATGCATAACGAACGCGAACTCGGCTCCTGGTGGCACGTGGGCTGCGAGATGAGGGATCGGTGAGCATTGCCGTTGCCATTACCGGACTCGGGGCCGTGTGCGCGTTTGGCTCGGGCACAAATGCATTGTGGTCGGCCATTGCGAGCGGACGTGATGGCATTCGGCCCATTGATCGGTATTCGACGGAAGCGTACACCACGAAATTCGGGGCCATGGTTCCGGGTTATGCAGAACGCAAGGGATGGCGCTTTTGTTTGGAATGGGCTCGCGAAGCTGCTCAGGAAGCATTAACGGAAGCAGGCCCTGCGGATGTGCCGCCCGAGCGTTTGGCGCTGGTCGTTGGGACAAACCTAGCGAGTTACAAAGAGTATATCCACCGTTTGGGCGACGAAATTGGCGATTTGCTCAATGTGCGCGGACCTCGCATCACTTTGTCCACGGCATGTACGTCTTCGACAAACGCGATTGGACTCGGTCGGGACCTTTTGCTCGCCGGCATTGCGGATAGGGTGATTGCTGGGGGAACAGACGTATTGACGCCCGAAGTTTTTGCGGGATTTGACGCGCTTGGCTTGCTCTCGTCGCAAAAATGTGCCCCGTTTAGCGAACCTCCTGGTACCACGTTGGGTGAGGGGGCTGGTTATGTCATTTTGGAAAGGGAATCATTTGCTCGAAGTCGTGGCGCTGCCTACGATGTTGTGTTGCGTGGGTATGGTTTGTCGGCGGACGCGCATCACGCAACTGCTCCGGATCCGACAGGGGCCGGCGTTGCCCGGGGCATTTCCGCGGCGTTGCGTGATGCCGGGCTGTCCGCGGCGGATATTGATTACATCAACGCGCACGGAACCGGTACGGCGGCGAATGATCCTGCGGAATGGCGCGCCATTCAATCGGTTCTTGGCGCTCGAGCCACCGAGATTCCAGTAAGTTCATCCAAAGCGCAGTTTGGGCACGCCCAAGGTACTGCTGGAGCCCTCGAATTGATTGCGACATTGTTATGCATGCGCCACGGGGTGATTCCCCCGACGCTGCATTTCACGAAACCGCGTTCGCGAGGTCCAACGGACCCAGTCGCCCAGGATTTGCCACGCAAGGCACATGTTCGCCATTTTGTCAGTACCAATTCTGCATTTGGCGGAGCAAATGCGGCCGTGGTTGTCAGTCGGCGCGAAAACTCGAAGGCACACGCGCATGCCGACGATCCTTCAATGGTTTGTCAAGGAATAAGCATTCTCGGCGTCGGAGCTGTTGGCGCGCATGGGCATAACCTCGAAGATTTCGACCGGGCTTGGGCGGCGCGGAGAAAACTCGATACTCGCGTGATGGATTGCAATATCGCGGATTTTATTCCCACGGCCGATCCGCGTGGCCTCGAACCATCCGCCCGATTCCTGACCGCCGCCGCCGCATCGGCCGTGTCCGCGGCGGGCATTGTTTTGCGCGGCTCCATTCGCGAACGCTCAGGAATCTTTTCCGGATTACTTCGCGTTTCTCCTGATGCCGGCACAATATTTGACCAAAGTGTCGACGAACGCGGACTGGCCCGTTTGTCCACAACCGCGTTTACCAAAATGGTACTGAACGCCTCGGCGGGGGCGTGTGCCAAACTCATGCAATTGAAAGGTCCGACAACCACACTTACAACTGGCGTTGGGACGGGATTGTCTGTCCTGGTATACGCAGCGCAATTCCTCTCTCAGCGGACCGACGTCGACTTGCTTCTTGCGGGTGCAGCCGATGAGTGGTCCCCTCTGGACGAAGGCGACAAACATGCCGAAGGCGCGGCCTGTCTTGCTCTTGGGAGAACCATAGCATATCCGCAGGCGAAGATAGTGCTGTCCGGTTGGGGTTTGGCAGGGCCAAAACAAGAAGACGTAGCCATTGCTCGGGCCTGCTGCATGGCCGGGGTTGCTCCTGACCTGCCTTTGCGGCTGCCGAACATTGAAGATATTTGGGGAACGCTCGATGCTGCGGCGCCAGTGTTTGCTTGTGTAGCCGCGTTCCGTGTGTTAGAACGAAACGAGGCCCGACACGTCTTGATTACCGAATGTCGTGGGGATTCCGTGTCTTCTGCCGTCGTTTTATCTGTCAAACCATTTGAGGAGCAACTGCGTGGAACCTGAACTGGCATCCAAGATTGAGCGTCGCGAAGATGTCCTTCGACGTATTCGGAAGATCCTCATGGAACGATTGCAAGTTCGGCGGGAGGCCGACGAGTTGGACGCAGACACGCCGCTGTTTGGCGCAGGAATTGGTTTGGATTCTGTTGACTCTGTTGAGCTCGTCGTGAGCATCGAAACGGAGTTTGCTTTGAAATTGCGGCAAGAAGCTACCGGCCGTCGCTACATGCGCACGGTCAATACGCTTGCCGATATGGTGTTGCATCTGCTAGACGAAAAACAACGCGTGGACCAAACAGGAGGCGCCTATGTTGCTGGATGAAGTGACGGCAATTCGCACGAGCACTGCGTTGTCCGACGCCGCGCATGTGAGTGCCGTGCGTTTGTCTGGGGACGACGCCTTCGACGTACTCGATCAGACCTGCTCGTGTGACTTGTTCCTACAAGATGCCCAAATGCGCTTCGCATTGCTGCTGGACGAACAAGGCAATACACGTGCAGATCTTTACGTTTGTCGAGACGATGAGGATTACATCATCCTTGCGGAAGGAATTTCTCGCGACGCGTTGGTCGATGTTTTTCAGTCGAGCAGCGGGCGGGTCGATGTGCGAGATTTGGGCGAGGAATACGACATGATTTCCTTGCATGGCCCTTTTGCCTGGGAATTGTTTGCCGAATTTGCTGGTCCCGACGTGATTGGTTTGCCTTATTTGAGTCTATTCCATTTGGACGAAATGGTGTGCTTTCGCGGAGGAAAAACCGGCGAATACGGTTATGATTTGTTGATCCCAAAGCAGGAAGCTGCTTCCGTTCGAGAAAAATTGGCCGATGTGGGCCGCGCGTTTGATTTGCAGCATGTGAGCCTCGAAGCGGTAGATTTGTGTTCGTTCGAGAATTGGTTCTTTAACGCGCGCAAGGAAGGGCAGTTGGGGCTTGGACCACTCGATCTCGGCTTGCAATGGCGGGTTTCGTACGGCAAGCAATACCTCGGCTCGTCGGCGCTCGTTGCACGTCGCCAAACAGGGGCAAAGAAGCGGGCAGTATGTGCAGTGAGTCGTTTGTCATTGCCCATATCGGCGGAGATTGTCTCGCCGAATGGCACAAAGATCGGTAGAGTTCTACGCTCCGAGCATTCCCCCATTACCGACGTTTACATCAACATGGTTTTGCTGGACAGCCCCTACGCATATTCGGGGATTGATTCGTACCGCGTAATGATTTCGGAGAGCGGCTCCAGCATTCCGATGCTCACGGTTTCACCTCCGATCATCAACAATCGCAGTCTTTATGTAAATCCGCAGAAGCATAGTTATGCCGCACGTGAAACGTACGGTTTTCCGCCGTTTGTATGAACCATCCTTTCGTCGAGAAAACGGTCGTTGTGACCGGTGCGTCACGTGGCCTTGGACGGGCCATCGCGCTGGCGTTTGCCGCTCGAGGTGCCCATGTGGTCATTGGGTATCATTCAAAACACGACGACGCTCGGCGCGTACAGGAATTGGCCACTCAGGCTGGAGGTCAGGCCTCACTTTGGGCCTGCGACATTCAAGATCCCCAAAACGTTGAATTGGGCATGGAACGGATCCTCGCCGAACGTGGCGCCATTGACGTTCTCGTGAACAACGCAGCCGTTGTTCAAGACATACCATTTGCTCTCATGACGCAGGAAAGCTGGGATGACGTGGTACGTGTGAACCTGGGGGGCGTTTTTTCGTGTTGCCGAGCTGTTGCCCGTTCGATGATCGCGAAGCGGCAGGGGGCTATCGTGAATGTCGCTTCGGTGGCCGGAATGCATGCAAGTCCCGGACAAACAAATTACGCTGCCAGCAAGGGTGGGATTTTGGCGTTTACCCGCACATTGGCCGCGGAACTCGCGCGCCACGGAATTCGAGTCAATGCAGTGGTTCCAGGGCTCATTGCGGCAGGTATGGCCGCACGTCTCGATCATCGGATTGCTGCCCAAAAGAAACAAATGATTCCCCTTGGCCGTTTTGGTACGCCGGAAGAAGTCGCGGAAGTCGTTGTTTTTCTTGCGTCACCTGCTGCGGCATACATCATTGGACAGGCTATCGTCGTGGACGGGGGGCTCACCGCATGACGATCGCCTTTCTTGCGCCCGGGCAGGGAAGCCGCGATCTCGCGCATGTGATTGAGTTTGTCCGGGATCGTGCATCGGTTGACAATGCTTTGCTCGAGCAGGCGGCGGCGGAGATTCAACTGCCGCAATCGAGGTGGCTCGAACGTGGCGGACGAAAGCTCGAAGCCACGGAAATTCTTCAGCCAATTCTCACCGCGATATCGTTGGTCATGGCTGACGAATTGATAGGCTACGGAATTCGTCCCGATTTTGTCGCGGGGCATTCGTTGGGCGAGATTGCCGCTTGGGCACTCGCAGGCTGCATTTCCCATCGCGACGCCGTTCACCTGGCTGCATTGCGAGGTCGCCTGATGGCTCGCGAAGCAAAGCGCCATCCTGGAGGGCTCATCGCGTTGGACGAAAAAGGCGATCTGGAGCAGGCATTGCGCGCTGGTGCGGCCGTTGGATGGGCGGATTTCGGCGCCGAAAATTCTCCAGACGAAATTGTTTTGAGTGGCAACGAATCGGCTTTGCGGGCGATTCTTGCAGTTTGTCCGGCCCGTCGACTTCCCGTTTCCGGGCCTTGGCATAGCTCCGCAATGCGCGATGCCGTTGAAGAATTTCGTGCGGCTCTGAAGAACGTGACGCGGCACGATGCAAAATGCAAGCTCGTATTGAATCGTGACGGTTGTCTCGTGCATGACGAAGCACGCGTAATGGATTGTCTTGCCGAACAGCTTGTTCGTCCCGTGTACTGGTCGAAAACGCTCGACACGCTCCATCAAGCGAGCGTACGTGAATTTGTCGTGCTTGGCCCAGGTTCTGTTTTACGTTCGCTTGTCCGAAAGAACCTTGGACCTGATGTTCGTGTGTGGAATACCGATTCGGACCCCTCCATCAACGCCCTTCGGGAGGCCCTCGGCAGGTCATGAAAAAAAGCAATTCAATCCTTTTCGGTCCCGATGTGATTCGCCATCTTTTGCCCCATCGGCGGCCATTTCTCATGGTGGACAACGTTTTGTCTTACGAACGCGCTCCAACCCCAACGTTGTGCGCCTCTCGCCATATCTCGTCCAATGAGAGCATCTTTGAAGGACACTTTCCGGGACTGCTCCTCTGGCCCGGAGTGTATACGATTGAAGGTCTTGGACAAACCTGCAACCTTCTGCAGATTATCTGGTCGATTCAGAATATCTGTGAAGAGCGGGGTATCGACCCCGAACTCGTCCTGGGGGCTCTGCTCAATTTGCAACGTGGGTACGAAATGAAACCTGGTTATCGAGCCGAGGTGTCGGCGCCGCTGCTCGAGGCATTGAAGTTTCATGATGAAGACGCTCAGGCTTCATCGCGCATTGGAATGACCGCGGCGGTCGACATGAAGTTGCTCCAGCCCGTTTTTGCCGGTCAACGCCTAGATTATCGCGCAGTACAGACGCACTTGCTCGAGGGACTCGTGCGCTTCGACGTTCAGGCTCAGGTCGACGGACAAATCGTCGCGCGAGGTACGATGACCAGCACGCGCGGCATTCCGAAATTGCCCGAGGCTGCTCGGTGAAGTGCTTCGTTGCCCTTGGTGTTTGTCTTGGTCTGCTCGGATGCGGGCCGCGTCTTATTTGGGAAGGAAAAAGCCCGGATCGTATGCACCGGGTCGAGGTTTGGCAGGACGGACAACAACAATTCGTGCGCGTGGACGGCCGTGACGAACATCCTTACTTGGCAATTGGCATAAGTGGTTTTTCCTGGAGCCCGGATGCTGCTCATGTCGCATATCCGGCAGACACGTCCGCTGGTTGGGTCGTCGCGGCCCAAGGAAAACTTCGCGGACCGTGGCTCGGAATCGGCGAAATCGTGTGGAGTCCAGATGGTACACAATTGGTCTATTCGGCGACCGATCGTCGATTGTGGACGGTCGTTAGAAATTCCTCGCAGGGAAGATATTTCGACGCAATCATGCAGGGCAGCATTGTATTCAGTCTCGACGGAGATCATCTCGGCTACATTGTGCAGGACGGCCGCTGGATTCGAGCGATTGTTGACGAAAAACCTGGGCCGAAATTCGATGGAATCGGTCATTTTGCATTTTCTGCCGACAGCAGGCATCACGTTTATGCCGCTCGCCTCGAAGGCGTTTCGTACATGGTCGTTGATGCGCAACGTTTGTCTGGGTACGAAACTATCGCCGACCTCGTAATTTCGCCCGGTGGATTCCGTTGGGCGATTCTTGCGCGCAAGGATGGTCGCTGGCACGCGGTCATCGATGACGACGTTGGTCCTGCATTCGATTCGATTGCGTCGCCAGTATTTAGTCCTGATGGGCGAAGAATTGCGTATGCAGCAAAGCGGGGCGACAAGGCTCTCGTGATTGTCGATGGACAAGAAAGTGCACTGTTTGATCAGATTCTCCCTGGCAGCGTTGTATTCGACGCAAAGGGCGACCATGTGGCATTTGCGGCTCGTACGGGCACGTTGTGGCGCGTCATTGCCAATGGTCGCGCGGGAAAAGAATATAGCGAAGTTGGTGTACCACAATTGAGT
Organism: Polyangium sp. (in: bacteria); assembly: GCA_044221885.1. Taxonomy (GTDB): domain Bacteria; phylum Myxococcota_A; class Polyangia; order Polyangiales; family Polyangiaceae; genus Polyangium. Next base: position 4,041 of record JBGAOI010000049.1, on the reverse strand, counting down.
CAAAATTCGCTGGCGTATGTCGCGCGCATGGGCGACCATCGTCACGTCGTGGTGAATGGTCTGGAGGGACCCCCGTTCAATTCCATTGAGGATCTCGTATTTGCACCAGACGGGACGCGTCACGGCTACGTGGCCAAGAAAAACCTCGAATCGTTTGTGGTTATCGATTCCACTCCGAAAAAATTCGACATCATCATCGAAAATACGCTTGTATTTTCGTCAGATGGACGGCATTGGGCGTGTCTCGTGGGGGACACGCATCAAAAGAAGTTTCACATCAGTGTTGATGGTACACTGCGAATCAAGGTAGAAAATGCGGAGTGGATGATTGCGACTCTTCCGGATTTGCGCCGCTTTGATGGTTTCGATTTGAAACTTCCCAAACAGGCTTTGCGTCGCTGGATATCTGCGGAACTCGAAAAATCGATCGCTAGTTGGCCCGCGCTGAAGCCATTGCCATCGTCGCGGCCATGAACCCCGATATGGACGCAAAAACGATGCTTGCGCCCAATGTGGAAGAACCGCAAAAATAGAGCCCTGGAATTGGACTCTCCAGCGGAAAACGGGGTTGCCCCCAAGGGGCGGGCGAATGCTCCGGCCCGTAAATGGCTCCGAATGGTGCCAGCGTGTACGATAAATTCGTAACTGGTGTACTCACTTCCAATACTTGGATATGGCTCGACACGCCGGGAACATGACGCTCGATATGCTTTAGATAGCGTTCCGCAAGACGCTGTTTCAGCTCAAGATAATCATGACCGCGCTTCGACGTGGGTTTGTCGGCCCATTTCGCAAAGGGGTGAAACGGAGCAACTGTCACGAATTCCAGCGTATGATGTCGGAATTCTTGGATTGGACGCGGATTTTTCATCGTCGCGGACGACAGAAAGTACGAATCTTGGTCAGGTAAGACGCCGCGCTTAATGGCTTCGAGCGCCGTGTCCGAATCGATATTCGCAATGTTCCAAATGTTCGCGTCCGTCATGCCAGCTTTTTCGATATCCAAATCCGTCCCAACAAACAAGCAAATGGAACCAAAGGACCAACGTGTATGTTCTATTTTGTCGCGCAAACGTGAGGGCAGTTTTTCCAAGCCAATCAAATCTCGGTATGTCGTGGCGGCGTCGGCATTGCAAACAATGCAATTCGAGAAGAATTCTTCTCCATTGCTGCAATGCACACCATGCACCCTGTCATTGTGGAATAAAATTTGTTCAACGCCGTGACGGGTCTTCAATTCCGTCCCTCGTTGCTTCAATCGATGAACGAACGCGTCACGGACGGCGCGGCTGCCGCCGATAGGGAAATACGCGCCGGTCAAATAATGCTGCAACGTCGCGAGACCAACCAAAGCCGACGCTTGTTGTGGTGGCAATCCGTAGTTTCCGAATTGCGCGCTGAGCACGGCCCGCGCCAAGCGATCCTCAATCAAACTTTCGAGCAACTCGGAAAATGTCATACGGCCATATTTGAAAAAGAGCGGCGTCTGGCGCATGTTGCGATTCGGCGTCCGGTCAGCCGACATGTCGACCATGGAAATGAGGCTTTGACCAAATTCTTTCAAAATGCGGAAAAATTTCTCAATACCGCGTTGTTCGTGGGGAAAATCAGCGAGCAGACGGGCTTGGTATGCGTCATGGCCCTTCGGCATCGTGACTTCATAACCCGGAAAAATCAGCCGATCGAAGCCGCTGGGTGAGAGTTCGTGAAACTTGACATCGTCCGCCAAACCCAAGATCTCGAGGAGCCGATTGAACTGTTGTCCTGGACCGCATTCTCCAAGGTAATGCAGCCCTGGATTGAATTCGTAGGGGCCGCGTTTGAAGGGATTGAGGTACCCCCCGAGGGCCTTTCCCGCTTCGAGCACGAGGATGCGACGATTGTGGCGCGCGAGCGTGAGCGCAGCCGTGAGTCCTCCAATACCGCTACCAATGACGATTGCGTCGAATGTCCGGTCTTGAAGATCCATCAAGGATGCCTCGAATCGCCGTCAAGGTGTTTCACGCATGGGCCCATCGAATGTTTTCACGAACTTGCCGTTGCGCAATTCGTGTCGAATCACCCAATGGCTAAAGCCCGCAGCCAAAGGTGTGCCGTCGGGTTTTTCCCCGAAGTAGCTGGTCGAGTGGTACGTTTTCACGAGTTTGTTGTTTCGCCATTCATATTCATGGTTTACATACACGGGCCCGCCTGCACGATATGCACTCGTGAGTTTCTTCGTTTTTGGATCGATTTTCATGAATATCAACTCGTCCAGTTCGGTATTTCGGACGAATTTTCGGGTGTTGGTATCAAATAGCCAGCAGTATTGACTATAGTTGTACGCTCCAGTCATGGACACCACGCACAAGTCCATGACTCCGTCGAAGTTCAGATCTTCCGTCACATTCCAAACGGGATCTCCCTCCAAGTCGGCGGGTCGAGTTTGTCCCGGCTTGAGAAAAATACCTGCCGTCAGCGGTTCGGGATCCATGTCGTCGGGACGGAGCTTTTTCTCGTGTTTCACATTGTAGAACTCGTTGGCTGCACAACCGCCGCTTTCTTCTGTCGCAATTCGGGATACAGACGTTATGACAAACCATTCGGGTTTGTTTTTGAAAAGCGCCCCGTCGAATACCAACGTGCACGGCGGTTTTCCCGGTTCGAGCGTCAACGCCACTTTATGCGGCGTTTTGTCATCTTCGTAATCATCTTCTGACGGAGCGGCGGGGGGAGGCGGAGTTGTCGCACTCGTGACGGGGGGCGTCACTTTAAGCATTGGCGCCGATGCCGAGGCTGAGGCCGAAGCTAAAGCCACGAGGACAGGCCGAGATGGTGGCGGCGGCGTTTGACCGCAGGAAGCGGCGATAACCAGGGAAACGACGCCAGTTGAAATCAATAGAGCGCGCACGCTGTTTACGCTACGGGAATGTTTCGAGTTTGGCAATGATGTTAGGTCGTTTTTCCTGGGCGCTTTCGTGATATCCGGTGCATGCACCACGCTGCGAGCGTATACGCAGCGCCGTTAAACAATGTCGCGATCGTAGCGATCAAAATGCCGCCCGCTTGGCTTGGGTGAATCATTTCGGATGAGATGTCCACGAGGGCTCCGGGGAGCGCAAATACCAGCAACAGGAACGTCGCAAAGTCGAATCGTCCCGACAGACTTAGACCCAAAAGAACAACATGAATCAGGACGCCGATTGCGAATGCAAGGAGCATTCTTCGCCGAAGGCGCGCCGTGTCCGGCGGTGTCGTTTGTCTGGACATCCGAGTTGTCGGAAGCATCAATGCACGACCGACGTCGTGTCAATACACTTGGCAAAACGATCCGAGGCGCTCATCGGCATGAATCCTTCGGGCGCATTCGCTTCATCCACCACTTCGAACGTCATTGTTCGTGAAGTTTCCCAGCCTTTGAGCGAAATCGTCACGTTCGCTTTGCCTGGGGCCAACGCGCGCAGCGACATCCCTCCATCACCCGGACCGTTGTTCAGGTCAAACGGCCCCGTAGGACCCGATTCATACGGAATGTCTGGCGAACCCGGCGTGGCTCCCGCTTGCAGAATGTTCTGAGCATCAGAAACCACCTTCGTCACCGTTGCTTCGGAAATACCGGTGTCCGAGCCATACCCGAATACAGCCGAGTATTCTTGCCCAACAACCAACGTGTTTTCGCAAAGTCCCGCCACGATGGGATCGGAACAACCGGCACCCCCGTAGCCACATGCGAAGTCGTCGCACGCCGTGACGACAATGATTGCAACGCATGTCGCTAAGACAAACCCCATCCAACGCCCTACGTCGTACATGACCGTCCTCACGTGAAGTAATCGCGTCTCCAAGGATACACCAACGACGTCCGAACGCTGGCGTGGCATGGGAACCGCCAAGGTCGTACCAACGTTCACAAAAACGATCGCAAATGGTGTAAGTCGAATCGGGGGCTCGTACGTATATGGCTCGGCGGATCGGAGACGCGTGATGGAGCAGTTTGGTGATTACCTCGACCGACGACTTGTGGGCGAAGGGGGCATGGGCAAAGTCTACGAAGGCGAAGAA
>JBGAOI010000499.1:0-5883 GCA_044221885.1 Polyangium sp. (in: bacteria) | reverse complement strand
GTCGGTGAGGACGTCGAAAACATCATCGTGCAACTGTTGCAGAATGCCGATCACGACGTCGAGCGAGCGCAACGGGGCATCGTGTACGTCGACGAAATCGACAAGATCAGCCGCAAGAGCGACAACCCCAGCATCACGCGTGACGTCTCGGGTGAAGGTGTTCAGCAGGCGCTCTTGAAGATCATCGAAGGCACGGTGGCCAACGTGCCTCCGAAGGGCGGCCGCAAGCATCCGCAACAAGATTTCCTGCAGATTGACACGACAAACATCTTGTTCATCTGCGGCGGAGCGTTCGTTGGACTCGACAACATCATCCAGCGCCGTATCGGCCAGAACACGCTGGGTTTTGGTGCGGACATCAAGTCGAAGAAAGAGTTCAAACTCGGCGATGTGCTGTCTCAGGTGCAGCCCGAGGACTTGCTCAAGTTCGGTTTGATTCCGGAATTCATTGGTCGTTTGCCGGTCATTGCGACCTTGCACGAGCTCAACGAAGAAGCCTTGATCGACATTCTCACGAAGCCGCGGAACAGCCTGGTCAAGCAGTATCAACGCCTGCTCGACATGGACGGCGTCAAGCTCAAGTTCACCAAAGGGGCGCTCACTGCGGTCGCTCGCTTGGCGCTCGAGCGGAACAGCGGCGCTCGTGGTCTTCGCGCGATTCTCGAATCGGCGATGCTCGACATCATGTACGACGTGCCTTCACGGGCGGGGGTCAAGGAAGTCGTCGTGAGCGAAGACGTCATCGTGAAGCACGACCCGCCGTTGATCGTCTACGCGAAAGAAGCCGAACTCGCCTAGCGTTCTTTCCTTCAACAACACATCTTCCAGTTCCAGCGGGCGCTTGGTGCTCGCACAGTCACCTTCCACGGCTCGTTTGGTTCGGGCCTAGAAAGACGTCGGGATGTTCTTCAAGAACGACAACGATCGTGGCAAAGCCGCTCCTGATCGCGGAATCTCACCTCTTTTGCCCCTTCGAGACATCATCGTCTTTCCGTACATGGTCTCGCAGCTTTTTGTCGGGCGCGAGCGGTCCATCGCCGCGCTCGATGAGGCCATGAATCGCGGCAAGGAAATTTTCCTGTCCGCCCAGCGTAATGCCAAGACAAACGAACCCGTCTCCGAGGACATCTTCTCCATCGGTTCTGTTGGGACGATCATGCAATTGCTCCGTTTGCCCGATGGAACCGTCAAGGTCCTCATCGAAGGCAAGAAGCGCGCAAAGATCACCAAGTTTGTCCAGTCAGACCCGTTTTTCTTGGTCGAATACGAAGAAATTCCCGAAAAAAGCGCCTCTAGCGTCGAAATCGAAGCCTTGATGCGCAGCGTCCAGGGCACCTTCGAGGTCTACGTCAAACTCAACAAGAAGGTGCAACCCGAGGTCCTCATGGCCGTTCAAGCCATTGACGATCCGGGGCGTTTGTCCGACTCGATCATCTCCAACTTGCCCACGATCAAGCTCGTCGATCGCCAAGGGCTGCTCGAAATGCCCGACGCGAAACAACGTCTCGAACGGCTCATCGAGCTCATGCAGTCCGAGATCGAAATCCTTCAGGTCGAAAAGAAGATCCGTTCGCGGGTCAAGAAGCAGATGGAGAAGACCCAGAAGGAGTACTACCTGAACGAGCAAATGCAGGCGATCCAGAAGGAACTGGGTGGCGGCGAACGCGACGAGTTCAAGAACGAGATTCAGGAAGTCGAAGAGGCGCTCAAGACCAAGAAGATGAGCAAAGAGGCCACTTCGAAGGTCAAGAAGGAACTCAAGAAGCTCAAGATGATGCATCCGACGAGCGCAGAAGCGACCGTCGTGCGCAACTACATCGATTGGATCCTCGATCTACCTTGGTACGAGAAGAGCGAAGAGCAGCATGACCTCGTCGAAGCTGAGAGGATCCTCGACGAAGATCATTATGGGCTCAAAAAGATCAAGGAACGCATCCTCGAGTACCTCGCTGTTCAAGCGTTGACGAAGAAGCTCAAAGGCCCGGTGCTTTGTTTCGTGGGACCGCCTGGCGTCGGCAAGACGAGTTTGGCGAAAAGCATCGCGCGCGCGACAGGGCGCAAGTTTGTCCGTTTGTCACTCGGCGGCGTTCGGGACGAAGCGGAGATTCGTGGACATCGGCGCACGTACATCGGTGCGCTCCCGGGCAAACTCATTCAAAGCTTGAAGAAGGCCGGGACAAACAATCCCGTGTTCTTGCTGGATGAAGTGGACAAGATGTCGACGGACTTTCGAGGAGATCCGGCGGCCGCGTTGCTCGAAGTGCTCGATCCCGAGCAGAACCACACGTTCAACGACCACTACCTCGACCTCGACTACGACCTCTCGGACGTCATGTTCATCACGACGGCCAATACGCTCGGAGCGATCCCCATTCCTTTGCAAGACCGCATGGAGATCATCCAGCTCTCCGGGTACACCGAGTTCGAGAAGCTCAATATCGCCCTCAAGTACCTCGTTCCGCGGCAGCGCAAAGAGTGTGGCCTCGAGGAAATTCCGATGGATTTCACCGAGGGGGCCATTCGAACGATCATTCACCACTACACGAAGGAAAGCGGCGTTCGTTCGCTCGAACGCGAGATTTCCAGTGTTTGTCGCAAGGTCGCGCGTAAGGTTGTCGCCGAAGGCAAAGACAAACCCATCGATATTTCAGCGAAGACCATTCCTACGTTCCTCGGTGTTCCCAAGTTCCGTTTGGGCAAACGCGGGGACAAGGACGAAATCGGCCTCGTGAACGGTTTGTCCGTAACCAGTGTTGGTGGCGATTTGCTGGGAGCCGAGGCTGTAGTCGTCCCGGGCAAAGGCAAACTCGTCGTTACGGGGCTCGTCGAGAAGGGCATGGAAGAAAGTGCTCAAGCGGCCATGAGTTACGTTCGTGGGCACCTCGAGCGGCTCGGTTTGACGCAGGATGCGTATCAAAAGGTCGACGTTCATGTGCACTTCCCCGAGTTCGTCAAGAAAGACGGTCCGAGTGCCGGTGTGACGATGGTGACGGCGGTGTGCAGTGCGCTCATGCGTGTGCCTATCCGCCAGGACTTGGCGATGACGGGTGAGATCACCTTGCGCGGTCGCGTCCTCGGTATTGGTGGCGTGAAAGAAAAACTCCTCGCCGCGCATCGCAGTGGGATTTCGACGGTCGTGATGCCGAAGGAAAACCGCAAAGACCTCCGTGACGTTCCGCGACGTGTGTTGCGAGCTTTGCGTATTGTCCTTGTGGAACACGTCGACGATGTTTTGCGCGAAGCACTCGTCATTGCCGATCCCAGTGCGGTGTTTGGCCCTCCGCAAGGCGTGCTCGAGTACCGCGACGGCAAACTCGCTACGCCCGTGGCGGCTCCTGCGGTTTCACCTGCACCTCAAGTCGTTCCCGCGCCGCAACCAGGCGCTTGATCTCGTCACACGATTGACACGAAACCGCCCTGGCGATCCTTGTGCGGCCGCGCTAGTCGCTCGCCGCCATGATTCGACAAGCTCTCCTTTCGGTCTACGACAAGACGGGTCTTTTGCCGTTCGCGCGTTTGCTCGTGCAACGCGGTGTCAAGCTGCTCTCGACGGGAGGCACGTTGCGTGCGCTCGTGGATGCGGGCATCGACGTGACGAGCATCGAGGCGTACACGGGTTCGCCCGAGATGATGGATGGGCGGGTGAAGACGCTGCATCCGCGCGTTCACGGGGGCATTTTGATGCGCGAGGGTATCGACGCGCAGGATCTCGAACGTCTTGGTGGGGCGCCGATCGACATCGTCATCGTCAATTTGTATCCGTTTGTCGCGACAGCCAGTCGTCCGGACGCACGGCTCGATGAAGTGATCGAACAGATCGATATCGGCGGTCCGTCGATGATTCGTGCCGCCGCGAAAAACCACACGCGTGTGGCAGTCGTTTGTGATCCAACGGATTACGACGCCATTGCCGAGGAGTTCTCGACGACCGGAGCGATCTCGGGAGCGACGCGGCGCAAGCTTGCGGCCGTACGGGTTGCGATATGGCGAAAATCCGCATCAATCCGGGGCGTTTTACCGAGAACGGGACGCTGTTGCCGGCGCGCTGGGGTTTGCCGAGTCGCTTGGCGCAGGGGGCAAGGAGCTTTCGTTCAACAATCTCGTTGATGTCGACGCGGCGCTCGAATGCGTGCGTGAGTTTGGCGAGCCTGCTGCGGTTGTCGTGAAACACGCCAATCCCGCGGGCGTTGCGGTCTCGGACGAACTTGCGAAGGCGTATCGTTTGGCGCGGGACGCCGATGCAACGAGCGCGTTTGGAGGGATTGTCGCGCTCAACCGTGACGTGGACAAACGTACCGCGGACATCCTTGTCGAGACGTTTCTCGAGTGCATCGTGGCGCCGTCGTTTAGCGAAGACGCGTTGGCCGTATTGCGGACCAAGAAAAACCTGCGCCTCTTGGCAACGGGTGTCGTGTTGCCCGCGGACACGAGCGAACGCGTGTACAAGCGCATCAGCGGGGGGGTGGTCGTGCAGGCGCGCGACGCGACGGCCCAAGGTGAAGCTCGTGCGGGACGAGTCGTCTCGAAACGAAGTGTTTCACCGGAAGAACTCGAAGCGCTCGATCTTGCATGGCGAGCTTGTAAACACGTCAAATCCAACGCGATTGTCCTGGCGAAACAGGGAAGGACGGTGGGCGTTGGCGCTGGTCAAATGTCCCGTGTCGAGAGTGTCCGGATTGCGTGTCGGAAGGCGGGGGACGATGCGGCGGGTTCGGTGCTGGCTTCGGATGCGTTTTTCCCGTTTCCGGATGGTGTCGAGCTGGCGCTCGAAGCCGGAGTCACGGCGTTTGTGCAGCCCGGTGGCAGCGTGAAAGATGCCGAAGTGATCGCGGCGGTGGACAAGGCCGGAGCGGCGATGATTTTCACGGGTGTTCGTCACTTCCGCCACTGATCGCGGCCACGGATCCCGCGTTTTTCTCGACCTCCTTTACGTGCTGCAAATCTGCGTTTTGTGGCCGAGTATCCGCAAAAATTTTTCCGACGGTTCGGCGTGGCGGATCCAGTCTGGCGCGACGACCCCTCGGCCTATCTTTGAAAAAAACTTGGCCCGCGCGATCAACCTGTGCTGATGCTCAGTTGTCCGCGTCGTCGAACGACGCGGACAGCACCAAGGAGCATGCAGGTGGCTGGGCTTCGGGAGGCGTGCAGCGTCTGCGGAACGGATTTCGAGGTTCAGTTCCGCTACCAGATGGAAGAGCGCAACGGGGGCTTCTCCTTTTATTGCTCGCAGAAATGCCTCGAAAAGAGCCAAGTTTCCGGAGCTGATCAAGGCGACCACCTCGCGACGTGCGATGCGTGCGCGAAACGATTCACGCCCGAGCTTGCATCACAGGTGATGTACGTGTCTGGGCGTCGGACGTACGCGTGTTCGATGCCGTGCCGAGCGCAGCTTTTGCGTGAGGCGGGTGGGGTTCGTCTGGGCGAAATCGCCGCGGAGGCCTCGGCGCCCAAGGCGACACCGGTTCCGCCTCCGGTTGCGGCTACGCCTCGGACGAAGGAGCCCACTGCATCACGGGCGACTCGATCGGCGGCGCCGTCGACCGCGGTGGCGGTGCCTGTTGTTCCGCGCATGGGTGCGAAGAAAGCGGCTGCGTCAGCCACGAAGGAGCCGACCAACGGTGACGCGACGCCCGCACCGAACAAGGTTGTTGAAGCGCCTGCAACTCCAGCGCCCGAAGGCGCAACGCCGCGATGCATTGCCGTGTTCAACCACAAGGGTGGTACAGGGAAAACCACGACGGCGGTCTCGATTGCGGCGGGTTTGGCCTCGAAGGGCAAACGCGTGTTGCTTGTCGACACGGACGCACAAGGCAACGTGGCGGTGTCGTTGGGGGCGAACGCTGAACGCTCGCTGTATCACGTGCTCGTGATGGGCCTCCGCGT
>JBGAOI010000498.1:2403-5898 GCA_044221885.1 Polyangium sp. (in: bacteria) | reverse complement strand
CATAACGTTGCGGGATATCCACAAACGACGCCGAATCCGCAATCGGGTGCGACGCAACAGGCGATTGAAACGATTGATGCATGGGACGAACCCACGTTTCGTATTGCCCAGGCAGCCTTGGCGCGTTTGCATCCGGAACAAGCCGCATTTGTATTCGACCACTTGCAGCCCGCCACCGGCGCCGCGGCGGTTTTGACCGTACGCACATTTCTCGAGCGGCTCGACGCATTGGAGAATTCTCCGTAGCGTATCGCGACCCGGACGGAGGATCTTGCCGCGCTCGGGACACTCGAAAAGCGAGGCATTACAAAAGCCGAGCGGCAACGAATGCAGCAATTGCTGGATGTCGCCCAAGGATTACCCGCGTCGGTACCTCAAGGCGATTCCTTGGAAGTACGGCTCGATGAATTACGCGCGTTGCGAGCATGGTTCGACGATTGGACCCAAACCGCGCGGATCGTGATTACGCGGCGGGATCAATTGATTCGGCTTGGCCTTGCCAAACGGAAAAAGTCGAGCAAACCCGTTGAACCCGTTGCGTCTGTCCCGCCGGCACCATAAACGCATACGCGTCACCGCAGGGGCTTTGTCGACACAAGGCTTCTGCCGAGTGTATCCTTTCCTCTCGGAGGCCGCGTTGCCCTCCAAATCCCGCATTCCCAGCAATTTTCGTCGCGGTTTGGAATGTCCTTTCCTTTGGCGCGCGCGTGTGTTACCCTCGCGCGTCGAGCGCCCGTCATGAAGATCCCGTACGCCAACTGCAACTTCGTCCAGATCCGCACCGAAGGCTATTTTTACGTCGACAAGACGCCGTACCTTCCGCTGCTCGAAAACATGGACGAGAACCATTTGATCTTCCTGCGGCCACGTCGATTCGGCAAATCGACACTGATCAGCACGCTCATGAATTATTATGACGTCAACACAGCGGATCAGTTCGACGAACTCTTTCGTGGGTTATGGATTTACGAAAATCCAACACCCAAGAAGAACCAATACCTCATTCTTCGGTTCGACTTTTCCCCCGTCGATTCGACAGGCAACGAGGCGGAGATTCGGACGAGTTTTGCGATGCAAATCAAGGCGGCGGTGAAGCTGTTCATTGCTCGGTACCGTGAGATCGCTCCCGAACTGATAGCCGCTGAGGCATTGGCACATTCGTCAACGGAAGACATGGCTGCCCTTTTGACCGAGGTTTTTACCGCCCTATCAGGGTCGGGTCGCCACGTCTATTTGCTTATCGACGAATATGATCACTTCGGCAATCGGCTCTTGTCGGACGGTCGCGACGATGTGTACCGAGGATTGGTTCAACCGACAGGTTTCGTCCGTAGCTTCTATACTGCGCTCAAAGCGTTTACCTTGACGGGGACGCTTGCTCGCACCTTTATCACGGGCGTGTCGCCCATCATGCTGGATGACTTGTCGAGTGGGTTCAACATCATCACACACATCTCGTTGAATCACAAATTTAATGAATTAACGGGGTTTACGCGCGCCGATGTCGAACGGGGCATCGATGCTTTACTGCACGACTATCCCCAGTTGGCGAATGATCCACGAATTGGTCATCGAGAAACATTGCTCAATACGTTGGAAGCCTACTACAATGGATATCGATTTTCTAAGCATGCGGCGCAGAGAGTGTACAATTCGACGCTCGTGCTCTATTTTATGCGGGAACTCAAATCGAGCGGACGATACCCCGAAAACATGCTTGACTTGAACGTGCGGACCGACTACGGACGATTGTATCAAATTGCCCGAGCCACCAGCGAAAAATTTTTTGAAAAAGACACGGACACGCGGGACTTGTTGGAAGAGATTCTGACGCACGAATCGATATCGGTGACGCTTGTCGAGCAATTCGGGACGCGCATGAATCTGGGACGCGCGCAAATTGCGTCATTGCTTTATTACATGGGCATGTTGACGTTTGCCGAAGAGACGGAGTACGAAGGTGAAGCGACGCTCGTGATTCCGAATCGCGTCATGCGCGAATTGCAATGGCAATACATGGCGTTCGCGCTCGAAGATCACGACGGCATTCGTTTCGATGCGGGCCGATTGCCGCAAGTTTTGCGAAAATTGGCCCACGATGGCGACGTGCAACCGCTCATCGATTTGTTTCACAAAGAAGTCGTCAAGCGCCTGGGATTGCGAGAAACGATCAACTTCAACGAACAAACGATGAAGCTGATGTTGTTTGCGTATTTTTCGCAAACGCAGGCGTTTTACCTGATGACGGAAAAAGAATTGGCCCAAGGGTATTGCGATTTGCTGCTCGGTTTGCGCAGTCCACACACGAAAGCCAAATACGCGTGGATCATCGAAGCCAAGTACGTCAAGACAGACGCGGACGAAACGACCGTCGACAAGAACGTGGCGGATGGGTTTGCGCAAATTGAACGATATGCGTCGGACCCGGACCTCGTGGCCATGTTGACCCAGGGCAAAGATTTAAAAGCCGGCGTGCTCGTGTTTGTCGGACTCAAAGACGTGTTTTTCCGACCGTGGGACAAGAACTGAGTCGCCGGAGTCGAGTCGAGCTCGAGCGGCTCCAGCCGGGGCGCTAAACGCCTTCGCAACAAACTTTTCACCTCGCCTGAATGTTCGGGCGTACGCCTGCAACATAGGTTGCCGAGGGCTCGGGTGCATCGCGTGCGCGCGAGCCGTTCTAAGGACGAGGGACGTTTATGACGTTGCGATTGCGAAGCGTCGGCGACGCGCGTGGGTGGCGCTTGCCGACTTTGTTTGGGTTGCTGCTGCTCGTGTTTTCCGGTTGTGGTGCTGAATCCATAACGGATGACCTTGGGGGAGGTGGCAAGAAGCTGGGTGCGGAGCAAGCTGCGGAAAGCGCTGAAGACAGTGCACCTGACGAAAACAATACATTGCACGATTCGCGCTGGGACCCGCCCGAGGACGTTGCTCTCGTTTCAGCGCCTCCATCGAATGCGACGGCGTGTACGGCGAACAATCAATGTTCCACGGGTTTTTGCGTGGACGGGTTCTGTTGTGACACGCGGTGCGATTACCCATGCATGGCATGTAGTGCCGCGAAAAAAGGCTCCGGTGTTGACGGTGTCTGCGGGTCAATCGCTGCGAATGCGGATCCGGACAACGATTGCCCCGTCGGTGCGTGCGACGGGGCCAACCAATGCAAGAACTACAATGGGGTACCGTGCACATCGGCGGCGGGGTGTTTGTCGAACTATTGCGTGGACGGGTATTGTTGCGGAAACATCTGCATGGGCGAATGCCAAGCGTGCAGTGCCGCGAAAAAAGGCAGCGGTTACGATGGAGTGTGCGGAACCATCAAAGTGGCGACGGATCCCGACAACGAATGCAATCCCGGCGAATGTAATGGCTCGGGCGCTTGCACTGTGACGCCTCAGGCGCAGAATGCAAACGGGGCGGCGTGTACGTCGGCGGCGCAATGCCAATCCGGATATTGTGCGGATGGCGTGTGTTGCGACAGTTGGTGTCTTGGCAATT
>JBGAOI010000498.1:0-2393 GCA_044221885.1 Polyangium sp. (in: bacteria) | reverse complement strand
GCGAAAAAAGGTGGCGGCGTCGACGGAACGTGTGGTTTCGTGGCGGATGACAAAGACTTCGACAATGAATGCTGGGCCGGTGCGTGTAATGGCGCGGGCGTGTGCAAACAATACAATGGTTTGCCTTGCACGGACAAATCGCAATGTTTGTCCAACTATTGCGCCGACGGCGTGTGTTGTGGCAACGTTTGCACACAGTTCTGTTATGCTTGTACGACCGCGAAAAAGGGGTATGGGTATGACGGCGTGTGCGAACCGATTACCGCCGGTCGAGACTTGGAAAACGAATGCAATCCCGGCGAGTGTAATGGGTCGGGTGTTTGCAATCAACCGCAAACGCCGCAAGCCAATGGCACGACGTGCGTATCGGGCGGCCAATGCGCATCAGGCAATTGCGTCGATGGCGTTTGTTGCGACACGGCCTGTTCCGGCAGTTGCACGGCATGTACGGCCGCGAAAAAAGGTAGCGGTGTGGATGGCACGTGTGGAAACATCGCTTCGAATACCGATCCAGACAAGGAATGCGGCGCCGGCCGGTGCGGTGGCGGCGGCATTTGCCGCTACTACAATGGCGCTACGTGTACCGCGGCGAACCAATGTTTCTCGAACTATTGCGCCGACGGGTATTGCTGCGGCAACATCTGCACCAGTTCGTGTATGGCGTGTTCCAACGCGAAAAAAGGGTACGGTTACAACGGCGTTTGCGAAACTATCGCCGGCGGCCGAGATCCCGATAACGAATGCAATCCGGGCGAATGTAGCGGCTCGGGCGCATGCAATCAAGTCCAAGTGCCACAAGCCAATGGTTCGGCGTGTACGTTGGGTACACAATGCTCGTCGGGCAATTGTGTGGATGGCGTCTGTTGCGATACCGCGTGTACGGGGTTGTGCCAAGCATGTACAGCAACGAAAAAAGGCAGCGGGGCAAACGGGACGTGTGGACCCATCGCGAATAACTTGGATCCCGAAGACGAATGCATCAATGGCTGGTGTTCCGGGACCGGAACGTGCAAGTACTACAATGGTGTCGCTTGTACGTCGACCGCGGACTGCATCTCGAATTATTGCGCGGATGGGTTTTGCTGCGGCAATATATGCACGAACTCGTGCATGGCTTGCTCCAACGCCAAGAAAGGCTACGGTTACAACGGCGTTTGCGAAAACATCGGCACCGGCTTGGATCCCGATAACGAATGCAGCCTTTCGTGTAATGGTTCGGGCGCTTGCCAACCGGCTTCCAATGGTGCGTCTTGTACGAATGCGGCACAATGTGCTTCGACATTTTGCGTCGATGGTGTTTGTTGTGACGCGGCATGTTCGGGCACGTGCCAAGCTTGTAGTGCCGCGAAAAAGGGTAGTGGCAGCGATGGTCAATGTGGTTCCATTGCGGTGAACACCGACCCGGACAACGAATGCGCACAAAGTGATTGCAATGGTGCTGGAGCTTGTATTCCGGCGCTTCCCAATGGCGCAGCGTGTTCCTCGGGATCGGCATGTTTGTCCGGCAATTGCGTCGATGGTGTATGTTGCAATAACGCGTGCACATCGACGTGCAAAGCGTGCAACGTGGCGGGCTCGGTGGGCACGTGCACGGAAAGGACGCCTGGCGCTTGCAAGACGTGCAACATCGACAAGATTGGACTGCCCGGGCCTGCTTTCACGGTGCTCGAAACGACAGATTGGCGTGACGCCGCCATTGCGGACTTGAACAACGACGGCAAAGTGGAGCTCATCGGCTGGCAAGCGACCAATTACATTGGTCAATCGTTCAGCGTGGTGAACAATATCTTCAGCCAAACCCAGCAGCAACGAGTCGTCTACAATGCGGCCAATATCGCTGGGTTTACGCTCGCAGACGTGAATGGTGACACCAAACTGGACCTCATTACGAGCCATCGTGCCGATTTTTCGTACACGGGGCCCGTCGGCGTGTGGCTCAACAATGGAGATGGCACGTTTGCGGCAGTCGTGAATTACCTGGATGACGGCGTAACGAAGCCAGGTCCCACGACCGTCGTCGATATCGACAACGATGGCGATCGGGACATCCTGATGGGGTCTTTTAACGAGGCGTTCATCAAGGTGCTCAAGAATCAAGGCAATGGAACGTTTGTCTTGGATGCATCGTATGCAGCGGATACGTACATCGGATCGATTGCGGTCGCCGACGTGAGCGGCGACGGTGTCGTCGATATCGTGGCGGCGTCCAGCAACAATTCGTTGGTGCAGGTTTTCCTGGGTCAAGGCAATGGGAGTTTCGCGGCAGCGACGAATTACACCACGGGCAATGCGGCCGATTCCAAGGCGTCGGTACAGCTCCTCGACCTGAATGGAGATGGCAAGCTGGACATTGGTTTGTCTAGCCAACTCAATCTTGCGAATCCTCCAAGCGT
>JBGAOI010000497.1:0-5904 GCA_044221885.1 Polyangium sp. (in: bacteria) | reverse complement strand
CGGCCATTTGCATATTGAGCCGACTCAATCCGGAATCGCGCATCACCCGAATAAATGACGGCGATGCAAGCGCCGCAAGAAGTGCAATGAGGAAGATGACCACGAGCACTTCGGTCAGCGTAAAGCCGCGCGAGGAGCGATGGAAAACACATCGCTTTCGTTCGACAGGATCAATGGGGGCAGAGTTGAGACAAGTCACCAAGAAGCGATGATAGCAAGCCTCGTGCCTTGTTGACCAGGCTTTCGAATGCGGAAAAAACGCGATTTTCGCGATCCGTCGCCAAGCATGGGTCGGCAATCATTGCGGCACTGTGAAAAAAGTGCGGACTTCGAGGCGCGCGAGATGGTTGCGTCGCGCCTCGCGCCGTTGCATCAGGAAGCATCATGAATTGCTCGTCGCCTCGTCGTTTCGCGTCTCGACGCGTTTTGCAATCCCTGGGTTTTGCCGTCGCCATCGCGTTTTTTGGCGGCTGCAAAAGCAATGAATCCAAGGGCACGCCACCTCCGCCCCCCGCTCCTGCACCCAAAGCCAATGCTTGTGACAATGGCGGCGGCACATTGAGCGACCCCCAAGCCGCTGCGAGTATTCCGCGTAAATCGAGCAACTTTTGCCTGGATCCCAATGGCGGCGACAAAATGTACGGCGAAGGCGCCTCGCTCCCGATCGACAAAATTTGCGACATGTTCGACGGCGAATGCGAGATCTACAAGGGATTCGGCGTTCGTCGCGTCGTGGAAATGCGCTACGTCGACGGTGGAGGCTCAACTGCCACCATCAATGTGTACCTGTCCAAATTCGGTTCCGTCGATGGCGCGTACGCAATGTTTACCAAACGCGTCGTCGGCGATGGAGACCCCGCCGGTGAAGATACGCCTCGGGCGATTCCCGGCGGTGGCGCCGCAGCACTCGGTGTCGGCAATGCGTATCTCTGGCGTGGCGCGTACCTCGTCGAGTTGACCTACAACGATGAGACCGCGGCTGAGCCCGCGATCAAGTCCGCGAGTGACAAACTGCTCGTGCCCCTCGTGAAAGAGATCGGGGACAAACTTCCCGGCGAGAGCGATCCTCCTGCGTCGATCAGCGTGTTGCCGAAAGACAAACTATTGCCGCTTGGAATTCGTTTGGTGACAAAGGATGTTTTCGACATCGCCGGTGTTGGTCCTGGTGCCTATGGGTACTACCGTGACGGGGACAAACGGTACCGATACGTCGTGATGGCTCGTGCCGATGAAGAACAAGCCAAAGACACGTTGGCCACGTTGGGCAAACAGGCCGGTGCGTCGAAGGAAAAAGCTCTTGGTGACGGCGCTGTGCACTTCATGAACAAAGAAGGCGAAGGACCAACGACCGAGTGGTTCGTGGCTCGATCCGGCGCGCGCCTCATTGGAATTGGAGACGAAGCTCGAGTTCTCCGGAGCGGGATGTCGGCTGATGAAGTGGGCAAGCTGTCGCTGAACAAAGACGACAAGCTTGCGCGTCTCAAGGCGACGTTGGCGCAAAAACTTTGAGGTCCAAACAAAGAAGCACGGCAACCGCAAGGTCGCCGTGCTTCGTATCGATTGTCTTGACGAACTACTTCGTTCGCAAGATCACGTGGTAACCGAAGGGGGTTTCGACCAGGCCGCTGACTTCACCGACCTTGATCTTTTCCACGCCCTCTTGGAACTGCGGAACCATGGCGCCCTTGGGGAACGTTCCCAAGTCACCACCACGTTGCCCAGCTCCGGGTTCGTCCGAGTACTCCGTGACGACGTCCTCGAACTTGGCTCCGCCTTTGACCTTCTTCAAACCTTCTTCAGCGCGCGCCTTGGCTTCTTCTTTGGTGCGCGTGATCGTGCCGGGAGCACGCATGCTGCCCTTGTACATGACCAAGAAGTGCTTCGCGCCAAACATCTCGCGCTGCGGTTGCTGCGCTTGATCCGGTCGCGGAAGCGGTCGCGGAGGTGTCGCCGGTTGCGGAGGCGTCGCGGCTTGTTGCGACGTCGTTGATTCCGTTGGCGGAGCACTCATCGGTTTGGCCGCGAGGAACGCGAGCGGTTTGTTGAACATCCCGAAGAATCCAAGGATGCCTACGAGAACAAGCACGCCGAGAACAACATGCGGCGTCCACCAATAGGGATCTTCATCATCTTCCCCATGGGCATCGTGCCCTTCGGTGCCGTGATCGTCCTCTTCGTCTTCCTCGTCTTCTTCGTCGTCCTCTTCATCTTCCTCGTCGTCTTCTTCTTCTGCGTCGTCCGCAGCAGAAGCCTTCGAAGATGCTTCGGATGACTCTTCGTCGTCCTCGTCTTCCTCTTCTTCCTCTTCTTCGTCGCCCTCTTCCTCGTCTTCTTCTTCCTCTTCCTCTTCTTCGTCTTGCTCTTCGTCGAGCTCCGGATCCTCTTCGTCCTTGCGCTTCTTTTCGGTCTCTTTGCTCATGTGGCCTTCTTGATGAGGGGGGCTTGGCCCGAACTTTGCGCCGTCCGGTTGGCGCGAAATTGCAAATCGTCGTTGCACATGCGTTTACGTGGTTGGTTCAGTGAGCTCCGCGTAACCGCCTGTGAGAACAGCTTCCGATCGTCCTTTGACACTCGCTGTGAGCGCAACTTTTCCGCCTTCGAGAAGGAAGCCCTGCGTGACGATCGTGTCGCCGGGCCATACGGGTCTACGAAATTGTGCAGACATCATACGCAATCGCGATGCGTCTCCGCCCGCAAGGTGCTTGATCAAAGCGCGCGCCGCAAATCCATACGTGCACAAACCGTGCAGGATGGGCCCCTGAGGGAACCCAACCGATGCTGCAAACTCAGGATCTGCGTGCAGCGGATTAAAGTCCGCCAAGAGTCGATACAGGAGGTCTTTCGGCAAGGCGGGTTCGTCCGGGTCAGCCACAGGCCGTGGCCCAGAAAAACCACCTTCTCCACGAAAGAAGATCGACCACGTCGTCTCGAAGACGGGTTTGCCCTCGAGCGTGCTTTGCGTGTCGATCACGACTTGCGCGAGCTTCTTCATGTCGTAGATGCCGCGAATCGTTCCGGTCGTCAGAAGCGTTCCCGAAGGCGGAATCTTCGCGAGTGAACGAATTTTCTGACCGCCGTGCACGACCATCGCCAAGTTGCCGCCCGTGCGGAGCATCGCCTCGAACAACGGACCATGGGCCGGAATGACAGCGAACGTTGGGTACGACGCGATACCGCCCGCTGTGTTCTCGTAGAGATACGCAAGCTCGTCACGTTTCGCTCCGATGCCAAGTGCATACAGGGCGAGGTTTTTCCAGTCGTACGTGTACGAGTGCGGTTCCGTCGTAAAACCGACGCTCGTGAGATCCAAAGCCATCGCGTCTCTCCCGTACCGATCCTTCGCTTCCGAGTCAATTGGCTACAGCGCAATCCGATACGCAATGAGCAATCCGAACTCGAGCATGTCGACGTTTCCAGACAGAGATGCACTGTCGCGCGTCGGCGCTTGCCGCGGAATCGTCGGCAAGATCCACTTGGCGTATCGCAGGGTCGTTCCCAAAAACCAGTTCGGAGCCACGTTCCATTCGCCTCCCACTGCAACGCCGGCTGAGAGACCTTCCGTGGAGACATTCGCTCCTCGAGGACCCACGAACGTGACGCCCGCGTAGGGCTCGCGATCCGTGAGCACCGTCCACGAGTCTTTGATGATCACGGCGCCCAACGTGACGCCTCCCCACCACTCCCATCGCCCGGCACGAATGCCGTAGTACCGAGCTTGTGCCTCGACGAGAAAGTATCGACGGTCGTGTTCGCGTTGAAGTTCAGGCGCGCCCGGTGCAGCTCCCGCAACGAGTGACGCGGCCCAAGCAACACTTGCTCCAAGGCCGATGTGCCCGAATCGATACTGATTGTACACGCCAAACGAAACGCTCGTTTCCCCTTTCTCGCAACTCGTACGGGAACGAGGACAAACATCGGCTGCGGGCAAACTCAAGAGGCCAATACTCGTTGAAATGAGCGTGTGCGTGTAGTTCTGGTCTAGCGCGACCGACGCTCGACGCGTCGATGCGGCTTCCTGATTGTCAGCCCAAACCACACTTGACGAACCCACGATGGCCAAGCCAAACGCCGAGGCTAAGACAAACCGTTGCGTTACTGTCGGTTTGGAATTGCTCATGGGCCTCCCGAAGGTTGAGGTTTGCTTGGAACAGTTGCCGATGTCTCGGGTCCCGCAACACCTTCGAGATCGGCGACCAAGCGCTTCGCCGCTGTCAGTGATGGCTGCAACGACACTGCAAGACGGGCCAAGCGCAACGCCTCCGATGACGCACCCTCGTACTTGCGTCCAAGTGCATTCGTCACAAGACGCTCCGCTGCTTCACGTCGCAAGTCGCGTACGCGTACATCGTCCGGCCACTTGCGTTGTGCTTGGTCGAGGATGTCCTTCACGTTCTCGTTCGGTGGCGAATCCCAAGCTTGTTGCCGCATCGCCTCACGCGCGGCTTCGAGCCGTCCATCGAGGGATACGTCCGTGGTCGCGATCCATCCGAGCTGTTTGCCCATGACAAGCACGACAAACGGCACCGACAAAATGCCCAGCACAACGATCACCATGCGTTTGAGAGGCGCTTGTTTCTTACGAACTTGCATTGGAATTGGCGGTGGATCACTCGAACGACGCACGGTCACTCGCGATGACGGCCGCTCGCTGTGCTTCTTCGTTTCGAGCGAAGGCGCGGGTTTGCTTGGACGAACCTCGTCTTCACTTGGTGCCGACGACGGTTTGGCTTCCGAGGTAGTCGTTTTCGCCGATGAAGGATCGTTCGCGGCGTCTTGCTCCTCGACTGCGTCAGCGGCATTCGATTCGGTCGTGGAGGGGGCTTCGGGTTCGGATGGCGTTTCTGCCGTGCGTGCTGCAATTCCCCCGATGCGTGTCGCGAGTTCCGGGGACAAACCAAGGGACTTCGTACGCTCTTTCGAAGGCAACTTGGTCGCGCCTTGTCGTGTCCCCAAAGTTTCACCACGGAAAACCTCGTCGGGATCGAGTCCACTTTCACGAATGGCGGCAACGAGGTCCTTGCCAAACGCTCGCGCATTCTGCGCTCGGTCTCGAGGCTTCTTCGCCAGGTTGCGCATGATTACGGCGGCGATGGGTTCGGGAACATAACTCGCACGCGGAATTCCGCGCAGGTTCGGTGCGGGCGTGTGCGCGTGATGCATGAGCAACTGCACGGGCGAGTCCGCTTCGAAAGGGGTTTGTCCTGCTAGGCATTGATACAGAACCGTAGCAATCGAGTACACGTCAGCGGCCGGCGTGACAGGTTTGCCCTCGGCTCCTTCGGGCGAGATGTACCGGGCTGTTCCAAAGACGAGGCCTGCTTGCGTCGCCATGGATCCATCGGCCCAATCGAGGCGCGCGATGCCAAAATCCAGCACTTTTACAAAGTCTGGATCATCGCCGCGACGAACCAGCATCACGTTCTCCGGTTTGATGTCGCGATGCACGATGTTGTGGGCGTGAGCTTCTCCGACGGCTTCACACACTTGAATCATGATGTGGAGGGCTCGCGAGAGCGGTAGCGCTGAAGGAACACCACCCGTGCCCGCCGCTGCCAGCGCCGACAAAAGCGACATGCCATCGAGGTACTCCATGACGAGGTACATCTCGCCACCCAACCGAGCGTCGCCTTTTTGGGCAATCGATCCGGTCATCAAGACCGACACGACGTTTGGATGAGACAAACGACTGGCGATCTTGGCTTCACGATGAAATCGAGCGACGAGCTCAGCGTTGCCACAGAGTTCGCGATGCAAAACCTTCACCGCAACGTCGCGTTCGATGCCTCCTTGAAAGGCGCGGTAAACACGACCCATCGAACCGATGCCGATCAAGTGCTTGATACGAATGTGTCCAGCGAGTTCCAGACCGACGTACAAGTCGATTTCGGTACTCGGATGTGCCGC
>JBGAOI010000496.1:379-5913 GCA_044221885.1 Polyangium sp. (in: bacteria) | reverse complement strand
GCGGTCGTAATCGATGCTTTCTCGAGGCACAAGGAAGAAAGATCCTGGGCATCGATGTCATACCCAGTCTCGCCCAATTGGGGCAATTTCCGCGATTTTCGCGCACGGCATCATCTTTGCCAAGACCCGGCGCATCGTCCTTCGGAGGTTTCATCATGTCGCGACAACAACTCCTCTCGCTCGTTGGGCTCTGTGTTTTGCCTCTTCTTGCCGCCTGTGGCGCGGATTCCAGTGACGGCGTCGGATTCGGCACAGGCTCAGGTGATTTTGGTGCCCCTTCGTCGAACCAAGGCAGCGGAATGCAGCCCGGAACGTTGACGGCTGGAGATTGGGACGACAACCTCAATTTTGACATTTATCAAGACTACGTAGCGAATTATCGCCAAGGTGATTCGAGCATTCCCATCATACCCAGCGACGATCGCATTGTCGTCAAAGTCATCAACAGCAGCGGCGATGCTGTATCGAATGCGCTCGTCAAAATTGCTGGACCAAGTCAAACCTATTTGACTGCACCGACAGCATCCGATGGTCGATTACTGTTTTTCCCGACGCATGATGGTGCCGCCAAAGAAACCGAATTCATGGTCAGCGTGCAACCTCCGGCAGGACAAGTGGGTGTCGATCCTGTTTCGGTGGCTGCGCCGATGTCGGGATCGGAATGGACGATCACGCTGCCCAATGCCCAGAAAAACCCTCCCAAGGTCTTGGATTTGGCCTTCGTCATCGATGCTACTGGCAGCATGGGCGACGAACTGTCGTACCTCAAAGTCGAAGTGCAAGGCATTGCGGATCGAATTCAATCGGGATTCGCTGACGTTTCCATGCGGTATGCGCTCGTGATGTACCGCGACGTCGGTGACGATTACGTCACGCAAAAATTCGATTTCACTTCGGATCTCCAAGCCTTCAAATCCACATTGAGTGCGCAATCGGCTGGAGGCGGCGGAGACTTGCCCGAAGCCATGGACGCCGCCATGATGCTCGTTCCCGAGTTATCGTGGACCGAAGGGAACGCCGCACGGATGAGTTTCCTCTTGGCCGATGCTCCTCCCCACAAAGACAAGCGTTCGGCGTTTTTGGGTGCAGCCAATACGCTTCGTCCCATGGGAGTCAAATTGTTTCCCATTGCCGCAAGCGGCGTCGATTCCGAAGCGGAATACCTCATGCGCATGGGTGCGCAAGCGACGCTCGGACGATATCTTTTTCTCACGGATGATTCCGGCGTGGGCGGGTCGCATATGGAGCCCACGATTCCCTGCTACAATGTGCAGAAGCTGAACACCTTGGTGTCTCGCGTCATTGCGTCGGAATTGAATGGATATCGCGTTCCTGCGGATCCGAAGGAGATTGTGCGATCCGTGGGCGAACCTGTTGAAGGCGTGTGTACCTTGAAGGACGGAACGCTGGCGTATTTGTAACTAAACGATTTCCTTGCCAAATGGCCAGAACGCCAGCATCGCCAGCTTCAAATGGGCCACGGCAAACGGAATTCCGATAATCGTCACCGCACAAAGCAGCGCCGATCCCAAATGGGCCAAGGCAAACCCCCAACCGAAAAGCACGAGCCACAGGATATTAAAGGCCATCCCCAAACAGCCTGATCCTAAGCTCTCTTTGCGATCTTCCACGCGGCAATTAAACGGCAAAAGCGCATAACGCCCAAGACGCCACGTTGCCACCGCGAATGGAAACCCCACAATCGTCACAGCAAGCAAGAGCCCCGCGACGAGATACCCAAAAAACAACGGAAGACCTCCACCAACCACCACCCAGAGGATGTTCCCCAACGTCCCCATCGTCGTCTGTTCGGTCGGTCGATTGTCGCCCATCGCTTCTCCTTTTCACGTGAGCACAACGCGCACCTCGCGCGCCACGCACACAAGCGCGGAACGTGCGCACGCCAGAACGACTCGTCAAGAGCCGCATTCCTTGGAGCGCCAACGAATTCGCAAAACGCTTCAATTCATGTCGATCGCGTGACTCTTGAGCGCCGCGAGTTCACACACTTCGAGCGCTCGTTCATGCGTCGCCGTAAGCACAACGAGCGGCGCTTTGCCGGCTTCTTTCGCTTCTTGCCAACGTCGCGCGCACAGACACCAACGATCTCCCGCCTTGAGCCCAGGAAAACCGTATTGCGGCATCGGCGTAGACAAATCGTTCCCTCGAGCTTTGGAGAACGCGAGAAAGTCCGCAGTCATCACGGCACAAACCGTATGCGAACCCAGATCTTCGGGACCTGTATCACAACAACCGTTCCGGAAAAACCCGGTCATGGGCTTCTTGGAACATTCCGCCAAAGGACCACCGAGAACATTACGCGAAGGAGCTGGCATGATGGATTGCGCCGCGTGTATCACGGCGTCCGCGACGCGACGACAAAAAACGATGTCGCACACGTCGATGAACATCCTCGGACCCGCTTGCCAAACATTCGCTTTCGAACCAGCGCTTTGCTACGAGCGTTGACGATGAACACCTGGCAAACCTTGCAATTTCTCGCGTTCCCCGTGGTCGCAATGGGCCTCGTGATGGGATGTGGTGACGGACAAACCTCATCGCCCTCTGGCAGTTCCGGTGGTCAAGGAGGCGAAGCGTCGAGTTCGTCGTCTGGTTCCTCAACGTCATCGTCTTCATCAGGCACGAGTTCGTCGAGCAGCGGCTCAGGAGGAGGCTCCGCAGTGTCCTGCAAGGACTATCCACTGTGTGAAGACTTCGAAGATGCCGCAACGCAAGGTCCGCCCGATGCGACCCGTTGGCAGGTTGTCTCGCCAAACTGTTCGGGTACGGGTGCCATCGCGGTCGACGACGCGCAAGCTCATTCAGGTTCGAAGTCGCTCCGTGTGGATGGCAAGAGTGGATACTGCAACCACGTTTTCGTGGTGAACACAGCCGCCGTCGGCATGCTGGGAAACGCCTTCTTTGGACGCTTTTTCATTCGTCCCGAGACCGCACAAGGTGACGGACACACCACGTTCATGACGCTCCACGACAGCGTTGAGAACAAAGATCTGCGCATGGGCGGGCAAAGCAAAATCCTCATGTGGAACCGCGAAAGCGACGATGCGACCTTGCCCGCGTTGAGTCCGATCGGCATCGGCATGAGCAGCGTGTTGCAGCCGAATGAATGGCGTTGCGTCGAGTTTCAAGTCGACGGTTCGGCAGGTACGATTCGTACGTGGTTGAACGGGGTGGAAGTGGCGGGGCTCGTCGTCGACGGCACACCGACACCCGATGTCGACCAAGCGTGGATCAATCAAAAGCCTGGATGGAAGCCCAATTTCGTCGACTTCAAGCTCGGCTGGGAAGATTACGCCGGGCAAAACATGACACTCTGGTTCGACGATGTTGCCCTCGCGAAAACGCGGATCGGTTGCCTCTGAGTCTGGAAAGAAAAACGCTCCGTTTGGAGGGGAACGGAGCGTTAAGGGTTCACTTGTCTTGAGCTCGTTTGCTTTACATTCGTACGATCAGGAAGCACGAGCTTCAACGGGTCTTTTCTTGCGGGCCGCGAGCGGGTGTGCGGACAAACTCTTGTGCCCATCGAGCCCGCAGAGTTCGAGTTTGCGACCGGCACGCTTGAAGAGATCTTCTTGCTCGTGCAGCTTTTCCATCACGGTGTGATCGACGAGATGCGCATCGTCGAAGTCGACGACGACGAGATTTGCTTCCGCATGTTTCGCGATGAACTTCTTGATCGTGAGGTAGTTGCTGAACACGGCAGCGTGTTTGACCCGAAGAACGACCCGTTCTTCTTCGATGATTTCTTCAACTGCCGGCTTGAAAAGACCGCCGAGGGGCACGCCGTTGATCAAGTGAATGACCATCTTCATCACGAGCCCCGCCGCAACGCCGACGAGAAGATCGGTCGTGATCGTAACGACCATGGTCGTCAAAAAAATCACGAGTTGTTCCGGACCAACCTTGTACGTCTTGGTGAACTCGGACGGTGACGCGAGACGAGTGCCCGTGAAGATCAACATCGCGGCAAGCGCGGCCAGCGGAATGCGGTGGATGACGCCGGGCAAGAAGGCGACGAAGAGCAGAAGGAACAAGCCGTGGAAGAAGTTCGAGAGCTTGGTCCTTGCGCCGTAGCTGATGTTGGCCGAGCTGCGCACGATTTCAGAAATCATGGGCAGACCGCCAATGAGGCCAGCAATGAGGTTGCCCACGCCAGTCGCCAATAGATCTTTGTCAAGATCCGAGCGGCGTTTGTCCGGGTCGAGCATATCGACGGCTTTGGCGCTCAGAAGACTTTCAATGCTCCCAACGAGAGAGAACATCACGATGTATTTGATCGAAGTGCCCGAAAAGATGGAGCTGAAGTCGGGCGTCGTCACCGCGGAGAGAAAGCTGGCCGGCAGATTGACAAGAAAGGCGGGCCCAATCTTGTAATCGTGGTGCATCATGGTGAACGAATACGTGTGTTCGTGTTCGAGGTCGAAGTAATGAGCCAAAGGAACGGCAACCGCGAGTACGATGAGCGGCGCGGGAACCTTCTTGATAAACTCGATTTTTTTGGCGAGTTGCGGCATTGCAAAAAGTATCGCCAAACTGATCGCCCCGATGACGGCGATTTCAGGATTCAGTTCCGAAACGCTGTGGGGAATTTCGAGAAGCAAGTGGAGTGGTTCTTTGCCTTCGGGTTTTACGCCCAGGGCAATGTGCACTTGCTTGGAGCAAATAATGACCCCAATGGCGGCGAGCATTCCGTGCACGACAGACGAAGGGAAAATATCCCCGAGTGCACCGGCGCGGACGAGTGCGAAAAGGATTTGCACGACCGACGCAACGACAATCGTGGCCAATGCTTTGCGATAACCATTGCCACCTTCGGCGCCGAGTTCCGTGACGGCTCCCAACGCAATGACAATGAGACCTGCGGCCGGACCTTTGATGGTCAGACGCGCACTTCCAATCCATGTCGCGACGAGTCCTCCGACAGCTGCTGTCAAAATCCCAGCAATTGGAGGGAAACCGCTGGCCATGGCAATGCCCAGACAAAGCGGCAACGCAATCAAGAAGACGAGAAAGCCTGAAACGACATCGTCCTTGACTGACGCAGGGCGTTTGCCAGCGTTGGATGTTTCCGCCTGTTCCATGAGAAAATTCTCCACGAACGAACGTCACATGCCGCCCCTGCAAAGCGCATCTCGCTTGCACCAAGCGGTCCGAAGCACGAGACGGAATGAGGGTCGAATCGGTTCCCGACGATGGTCGATGCGCGATGGAGGAAAGTTCACGTACGCTTGCACGAAGGTGGGCTTTGTGGCATCGGCAGGGCGGCGCGTGAAAAAGCATCGAAAATCACCGATACTTTTGACGACTTGCACGAATTTCTCGACCGCGGTACGTTCCACGGAACCCGGCATGAAGTTGTTCCGTCTCCGGCTGCCATGCAAAGTTCGTTGGGGCCTCGAGTCATGAGTCTCGAAGGCCCGCCACACGTTTTTCCTAAATGGAGTCCCCCGTTGCGCAGCAAAACGCAAGGGGCGGAACGGCCGACGGCGTCGAACAACAAGTCGAATATGGAT
>JBGAOI010000496.1:0-369 GCA_044221885.1 Polyangium sp. (in: bacteria) | reverse complement strand
TTCGAGGCCGCAGTTCGTCCTGCATTGCCTCGCGTGTTTCGCTTTTGCGTGTCCCTGACGGGTCGGCAGGATCAAGCCGACGACTTATTGCAAAATACGCTCATCAAGGCGTATTTGAATGCGGCGTCGTTTGAAGGACGGAGCGAAATCGGGGTTTGGCTTTGCGGGATCGCTTGGCACGAACACCTGGAAACGAAGCGCACCGAAGCACGCCGCAAAGGATTGTTTGGCCAATTCGTCGACGCGTGCTCGACTGCATTGGGGTTCGGGTCGGATCGTACGGACCATGCGACGCCCGAAACCTTGTTGTCCGACGGTCAGAATCACAGCAATCTGTTGCGTTGTTTGCAAACGTTGCCTGAAGATTTT
>JBGAOI010000495.1:0-5927 GCA_044221885.1 Polyangium sp. (in: bacteria) | reverse complement strand
CTTTGCCCACACGCCAGACGCACTCGACTTGACTGTTTTGGTTGTTGTTCGTTGTTTGTTCATCGCGACAAACCTAGCACGTTTTCCCAGGAACGGGCGACTGCATTTTGAAAAAAATGAGTCCGTCATGCAGAACCTCCGCGAACGTTTCCACGCCCACGCTTGACAAGACATTGCATGGCGTCTCGCAAGGAAAGTCCACGTTGGAGAACCAGTCGTTTAAAGCCTGTCGCAGATGCCCCAACACCGCGAACCTCAAATTCAACACTGTCCCATCGGACGAACACTCCACCCGGACGCGCGTACCGAAAAAAACCCGCCATTTCCCCTTGCAAAACAAACCATCTTCCTCCGACAAACGGTTCGAGTTCGTCCACGAACAAGAACCGCGTCACCCTTCACGAGCGGCACAAGGCAAGTTTTTCGCATCAGAACGATCGATATTCGCCAATCCGAAGCCGATGCCACAGCCTGGGCAAATCCAAGCATTCGACGTAGGTTCCCCACGAAACTCGATGCATTGAATGGTATTTGCACCTTCGTGGCCCCTCATCTGTCGATTTGGAGCCTGAAAGCACCTTCAACGCTCGCCGGTGAGCAAGTCGAAAAGTCGGGGCGCAAAAGCCTCGGCGACGCACGTTTCGATTTCTTCCGCAGTGCCATAACGCATCGCCTCTTGGGCAATCATTTCGGCTTCCGCGAGGCTCACGCGACGAAATGCTTCCTTGATTTCGGGAATGGCTGCCGCCTCCATCGAGAAATCACGCATTCCAAGACCTAGCAGCAAAAGCGCCGCAAGCGGATCACTCGCCATCGCTCCGCAAATCGATACCGGGCAATCCCAACCTTCACCCGCTCGAACAACCGAACGAATGAGTCTCAAAATGGACGGGTCGAACGACGACGCGAGATATGCAAGCGAACGACTCGTACGATCGACGGCCAGTGAATACTGAACGAGGTCGTTTGTCCCGAGACTCATGAAGGCCGCCTCTTGAGCAAACAAATCGACAAGAACGGCTGCGGCTGGAACTTCGACCATGATGCCCAACGGAATTTCTTCCGCACAAGGCAATCCTCGCGCTTTGACCTCCGCAATGGCTTGGTCGAGGTACTTCCGAACCTGCCGAAGCTCGGTGAGCGTGGCGATCATCGGCACCATGATTTTCACGTTCCCGTACGCGCTTGCACGGACCATGGCCCGCAGATGCTCGAGGAACATGTCGGGTTGTGACAACGCGAGACGGACGGCGCGCAGACCCAACATCGGGTTCATTTCTGGCGGAAGCTTCAAATGCGAAATGAATTTGTCGCCGCCAATGTCGAACGTTCGCAACGTGACGGGCATGGGGCGCATCGTCTCGATGACCGCTCGAAAGATTTCGAACTGCTGATCTTCGGTCGGAGGCGATGAACGGTCGATGTACAGAAACTCGGTGCGGTAAAGGCCAATGCCTTCTGCACCGTAGTCTCTCGCGAGCACAGCTTCTGCTGGCAGTTCGACGTTTGCACGAAGCATGACGCGTACGCCGTCTTCGGTAACAGCATCGCGATCCCGTGACGTGTGCAGCTCGCGTGACAGTGCCGAATGGCGTTCGCCACGGGCCCGTGCATCATCGAGCTCGCGTGTCGCCGGACGAACCAACACGTGACCGCGCAATCCATCGACGATCACAACATCTCCCGAGGAGATGTGAGCAAGTGCGTCCGTGACTCCAACAACGGCTGGTATCTCGAGCGCTCGGGCCATGATGGCCGTGTGGCTCGTACGCGTTCCGACTTCGGTCACGATCCCAACGACAGGTTGACTGATCATCGCCGCCGTATCTGCGGGACTCAAGTCATGCGCAATCACCACCGAAGGTTCGTCGAAGCGAACGTTGTGTTGTTCGGGCGTGCTCGTATTGAAGCAACGCAAGATGCGATCAGCGATGAAGAGAACGTCGTGGCTACGTTCACGTAGGTAGTGATCATCGACGGCAGCAAGACGGTTCGCGATGACGGTCGCAGCCTCGGCAACGGCCCACTCGGCACATCGTTTCTCTTGACGAACCTGACGCTGGACGGCTTGAGCCAACACCGGATCGTCGGTCATGAGCATGTACGCTTCGAGGATCGAAGCTTCGGCAGTCTTTTCGGTCAGACGTTCTGCCATCTCGCGAAGTTCGTTTTTGGCGCGAGCAACGGCTTCTTCGAAGCGACGAATCTCAGAATCAAAATCAGCGGACGTGATGGGATAACGAGGACATGCAACGCGGCTGTGCCCAAACACGACCGCCTTGCCGATGGCCACGCCTGGTGAACCGGCGATGCCCTGCATGACGTGCGCTGGCGACGAAGATGAGCCGTCGCTCATTCGGACTCTCCGAATTTGTTCGCGATGAGTTCGCCAATGGCGGTGACCGCATCGTCTGCACGTCCCCCGCGTGCACGCACTTCGATCACTGTGCCCACGCCACCGCACAAGAGCAACACGCCCATGACGCTCTTGGCATTTGCAGCTTCACCATCGGGGCCGGCGACAGTGATTTCGCAAGGATACTTGCCCGCAAGTTGCACGAGCTTCGTTGCTGCCCGTGCATGCAAACCTCGGGCGTTGATGATGGTGAATCGACGACTCGCACTCTCTTCACTCATGGTTTGCCCCCCTCGCGATTCCACTGCGTTCCACTCGTTTGTCCCGCTCCTTGCGCAGGCGTGTGATCCGCACTGGCTATGTCGCGATGAACGATCGAGATGGGTAGCTCCACCTGCTTCCGTAGATTGTCGGCCAAAACCTCGACGATCGCTACCGAGCGATGACGACCGCCGGTGCATCCGATGCCGATCGTCAAATAGCTCTTGCCTTCACGTTCGTACTTCGGCAGCGAAAACAGCAACAATTGCGAATATTTCTCGATCAACTCCGCGGCTTCGCCACTCCGGAAGACAAACTCCTGAACGGCCGGGGTTGTTCCGGGCAGATGGCGCAACGTGGGGACGAAGTGGGGGTTGTCCAGGAACCGAACGTCAAAAACGAGATCTGCATCGACGGGAATTCCGTACTTGAAGCCGAAGGACATGAGGCGCGTAACCATGCGCGGAGCTTCGGCACGCCCGGGGCCAAGATGCGCAATGACCTGTTTTCGTAGCTCGTGAACACTCAAACGCGTCGTGTCGATGACGACTGTCGCGATGGCTCGAAGCGGAGCAAGCCTCTCACGCTCGAGATGCACTCCGTCGAGCACGGCGAGTCCACCACTGATGCCAGTGGTGCGAGATGCGACTGCGGACAAGGGATGCGGACGACGTGTTTCGTTGAAACGTCGCAAGAGGGCTTCATCGGAAGCATCGAGAAAAAGGATCACGACGTCTCGACGTTCCGCGATGCGTTCGAGCGCAGGGCCAGCGCCATCGAGAAACGCTAGTGCGCGCATGTCGATCCCGAGGCCAATACGCCGCACGTCCCCGGACTCGCACGCTTCCACCGTCGACGTGACGACCGATGTTGGCAGGTTGTCGACGCAGAAGTAGCCGAGGTCTTCGAGCGCATGCAGGGCTGTCGACTTGCCTGCGCCCGACAGTCCCGTCACGACGACAACTTGGCTGCGTTCGTTCATGACGAACTCCGCGAACTCTGGCCCGGTAAGGGTTCGGAAGGAGAAACGCCATCGTTGGGATTCGGAAAAGATGTCCCACTCGGACGTT
Source organism: Polyangium sp. (in: bacteria) (assembly GCA_044221885.1). GTDB lineage: Bacteria > Myxococcota_A > Polyangia > Polyangiales > Polyangiaceae > Polyangium. The sequence goes on along the minus strand of JBGAOI010000495.1, from coordinate 2,240 downwards.
CACCCTCGGCGCGACCACCCAGCAAAGCACCTTCGAGGTTCCCAAAAAACTCGCGCGCGGCATGGTGACCCGCGCGCTTCAAAAGTTCATTTCGCGCAGCGACTTCGATGATGGTCGACATGTCTCGGCCAGGACGAACCGGAATCACGAGCTCACGTACTTTCACGCCGAGGATCACGCGGTGGCGATCTTCGAGTCCGAGCCTGTCGTATTCGGTGTCCTTGGACCATTCGACGAGTTTGATGACGACATCGATCCGTTTGCGTTCACGCGTCGCCGTCACGCCGAAGAGGTCTTTGATGTTGAGAATGCCGAGACCTCGAACTTCGAGATGGTGACGAAGCAGTTCGGCCGGACCTCCAAAAACCATGCCTTGCGGTCGGTAATCACACTCGACGACATCATCAGCAACAAGGCGATGTCCACGCATGACGAGGTCGAGAGCACATTCGCTTTTGCCGATGGCACTCGCCCCGATCAACAAGACTCCGACGCCAAAAACATCGACGAGCACGCCATGAATACGCACACGAGGAGCGAGGCGATCATCGAGCAACATGTGCACGGCGGCGATGGTTTTGCTCGAACGCTCATGCGACTGAAGCAAGGGCGTGTTGGAGGCTTGTGCAGCTTCGACGAGTTCGGGCACGGGGGCAAACGTGACGTCATCGGTTTGCGTGCCACTCGTCACGATGACGCAACAGATTTCCAGGGCGAAGAAGTCGCGCAAGGCGTGAACGCGAGTCTCATAAGACAAACCTTGCAAGAATGACAATTCGGTTTGTCCGAAGATCTGGATTCTCGATGGGATGATGCCGTGGAAGTGCCCGACGAGAGCGAGGCCAGACTTTTGGATACGCGCGTGCTGAACGAGTCGATCGAGGCCGTTGGCCCCCGCGAGCACGGACAAACTCACGCCCAGTTCCGGGTCGGCCAAAAGCGAACGCACGGAGATGGAGGGACGCGCACGTACTGGCGAATCACTCGACTGCGTCGGTTCGGTCATGCACTGCTCCTCGACTCCTCGGCACTTATGCGTTCGAAAGCAACGATGCCTGTGGTGGCGGCGAGGAGTCGCTTGCGAAAGTCGTCTTGACGCAAGAGTCGTGAAACGCGGGCCAGGATTTTCAGGTGTTCCCCGGCTTCACGTTTGGGTCCGATGACCGCAAAGAGGATGCTCACGGGTGCCGCATCGATCGCGTTGAAGTCGATCGGGTCGGGACAAAGCAGCACAGCCCCGATGTGCGTTTCCAAGGTCGGAATTCCGCCATGCGGGATGGCGACGCCTCCGCCAACACCTGTGGACTGAAGTTTTTCCCGCTCAACCAGCACGCGTTCAATCTCAGTTGAGGGCACGCCAGTGCCTGTCGCGAGAAGCGTAGCGAGTCGCTTGAGGGCTTCGGCCTTGTTTCGAACGACACCCTCAGATGCATTCGAGACCGATACGCGCTCGGCGCGAAGAATTTCTAGGACTCCCATGGTTGAGCGCTGCAACCGCAGTGGCTCGGCACATCGCGTGTGCGCTTGTGTCGGCCACAGTGGTGTTGGGGTTTGGAAAGTTAAACGCCTTTCGCCGTGCGTCTGAAGGTTGCACCGGCGGCCATGAAAATACACGCAGCAAGTATGACAGCGGCCGAGCCGTACTACGGAAAGCGACGGTTGGCGAGATCGGAACGTGGGCGTTGGTGAGTGGACTGAAGGAGCGGACGATTCGGATGGTTCTTATCGTCCGGCGTCAAACGGAGGGGAAGGATGCTTGCGGGCCATCAGAGTGCACGATGGCGCTCAATCTCGACCACTTCCTTCGCGCTCGACTTCCGCGGCAAACTCGGCAGCGCTGATACCTCCGCGCTTCTTGGCCATATTCGCGCCTTTGTTCGCTTGAATTTGCCGATCGAGTTTGTCGACGACTTTATCGATCGACGCATACATGTCTTGGCTTCGCTCTTTCGCGTGGAAGTGCTGACTGCCCGAAGAAACGTTCACGTCGGCGATGTGCTCCGTCCCCTCGACGGAGAGGGTGACTTGAGCAGTCATCGCTTGACGAAGAAACTTCTGAAGCTTTGCGATCTTGTCATGCGCGTACTGCTTAACGGCATCCGTACCAGCCATATGGCGGAACGTGATTGCAATGTTCATCGGGGGCCGCCTTCCTTTGCTTGTGCCTCGAAAGCACGACGCTTCCGGGCGCGCTCAGTATCAGGACTCATTCTACCATCGTAAAAACGGATCGCGCGATC
>JBGAOI010000494.1:0-5928 GCA_044221885.1 Polyangium sp. (in: bacteria) | reverse complement strand
CCCATACCACCTTGCCCGATGACTTTTTCGACGCGGTATTTACCGCCAATAATATCGCCAGGACGAATCGTGGAGGCGTTTTCGGTGGGTGAGGTCATTTGGCAACCCAGTCGATTTGCGCAGAGCGCGGCGAGGCCATATAGAGTCGACGAGCATCCCCGATGAGCCATTGCGGCTCAAATCCTTGCTTAACGAACTCTTCGGGTTTTCCGGACATCGTCGTCTTTTCGTACCTAAATACAATCGGATTTGCTGACTGCAAATCAATGTAGTAGAGATAATCCCCATTTTCATCGATCGCAATCGTATCCGCAAGCCCTTCAGGCGCTTCGGCGTCGGCGATTGTATGCGGCATGGTGCCTGAAGGTGCATTGCGTTCAATCCACATTACGGAATTCGGTTTGCCGGGCGTCTGATCGATCCAATATACATTTTGGGCATCAGCAACAAGCTGCAATGGCTTACCTTCGTATGCGACCAAGAGCTTATTAGAAAGCACATTGCCATCAGCAAAATGAACTTCGTGAATACGACCCGTCGTCGCATTTAGTATCGGTCGCTCAGACCAATAGACGTACAAATCACTTGATTTACCAACCATCGCTAGCCCATGCCCCTGGGAATCGGGCCCAACTTTACTAAATCGTACGAAGTCTGGGGAAAAACCCTTCCTCCATCGACCAAGCCCGTTGTTATCGGTCCAATACATGAACGTATTGTCCGAGAGGATGTTTTCGACGTCAGACCCAAGATCCACACCGTTATTCATGGTGGGCACGGGAATCGGGGTTTTCGAGCCATCAAGGGGTACATGCATGATTCCCCTTGCTTGTCCCGGCAAACCTATCGCGGGGCGCGTGGCGAAATAGACCCGGTCGCAGTCGGCTGCAATAACGTGGACTTCCGTAGGAATGTTGATGGTGAGATTCTTGTAATGCATCCCCTCAAACGACACCGCATGAATCTCGCTCAACGTGTTTAGCTTATTCTCGTCATAAATCGGATAGAAAAGGGCGGATCCATTCGTAGCGACTCGATAGATACGCGGCATTTGACCTATCATTGGCGGCGGAGGCAACACCAACGGCAGTGGATTGCACTTATCCACGCTGCATATACCCTGCTCCCCACCGCAATCACGACCACACTTGCCACAATTGCACCGATCGCCTGCCATGGGCGTCGTGCACATCGGTAGCCCTGCGCAGAATTCCGAAACCCGCGCGCCTTCTCCACATCCAAGTGGTGCAGGCGGGATCGGCATCCCGCTACTCGACATCATCCCGCTACTCGACATCATCCCGCTACTCGACATCATCCCGCTACTCGACGAACTTGCGCTGCTCGAGCTGCTCGAACCTTCGCGCCACCACTTCCCCCCTGCCCTCCGCTGCGATCCTCGATGTCAAAAAGCGCGGCACACCCTCCAGCGGCGACCACAAATGACAAACCCGTGACAACGACTGAGAGCGTCTTCCGAGAAGTGCGTAGCATGTCACGCACACGATAGCCCCAAGGTCGATAGTTCGACAAGATCAAAAATGCATGATCTCACCACAGATCCATGATCCCCTCGACCTGTGCAATAACCGCAGTTGGATTCCGCGAAAGACGCTTTTTACGCTTCGATGACGACAGGAATTCGTCGCGCTCCAAAGGTTCCAACGCGCGTCCCAAAGCGCCCCGCAATTGCGCTTCCGCACGATTGGCACGAACCTCGACCATCGAGCCGATATTGCAAAATACGATACCAATCACGAACAATCACGGGCGTTTTGCAGGTCGGGCACGTCGTCGTGCCCCCTTCCGTATCGTGCACATTGCCCGTGTAAACGTAATGCAATCCGTTGGACAAACCAATATGACGAGCACGTGTCAACGTCGCCGGAGGTGTCGGCGAAATGTCCAGCATACGATAATCCGGGTGAAACGCCGAAAAATGCAACGGTACGTGCGGACCCAATTCCCGAGCGATCCACTTCGTCAGTAAATCCAGCTCGGCATCGGAATCATTGTGCCCAGGAATCAACAGGGTCGTGATTTCGAGCCATGTTTTCGTTTCGTGAACGATGTATTTCAGTGAATCGAGCACCGGCGCCAAGTGCGCAGCCGTGAGTTTCCAATAAAACTCTTCTGTAAATGCTTTCAAATCGACGTTCGTCGCATTCATTTTTGCAAAAAAATCCGCCCGCGGTTCTCGATGCATGTATCCCGCCGTCACCGCCACCGTTTCAATCCCCAATGCATGGCAAGCATCGGCAACATCCATCGCGTATTCGGCAAAAATCACTGGATCGTTGTACGTAAATGCCACGCTCTTGCAGCCAAGATCCTGCGCCGCTTTTGCAATGGCTTCCGGTCGACCCCGATCCGCCAAGCGATCCATTTCCCGCGATTTGGAAATGTCCCAATTCTGGCAAAATTTGCACGCCAAGTTGCATCCCGCCGTGCCAAACGACAAAACGCTGGTGCCCGGGAAATAATGACTCAATGGCTTTTTCTCGATGGGATCGACGCAAAATCCCGTCGACCGGCCATACGTCGTGAGCATCATCTCGTCGCCCACCCGTTGGCGCACAAAACACAATCCTCGCTGCCCGTCCTTCAACATGCAATCGCGTGGACACAAATCGCATTGCATTCGGCCGTCTTCGAGCAAATGATAATAACGTCCGGCGCAACGTGATTCGTTTTCTTCGTCCGTATCCATAGAACGCGCCTCCATGTTGAGCTTCGGACGTCAAGCGTCAAGGTTCCGTGGGAGCGGAGTCCTTCCATTTCGTGAGGGAATACCGGAATACTTCCATCGTCGGCGACCAACCACGCGCAGGCATTCCTGCCTTTTGTTTCAATTCGGCAAGAAATTCCGCTGGATTCGGAAGCTTTTCCCATACTTGCGGCAAAAACGTCGCTCGCTGCCGTCCATCCCGTAAAACCACACCGTCTTCATGCGGCCGAATTCGCTCCATCGCTTCGGTTTCACTTTTTACACGCAATGGCTCGAGCGGCCCCAGCAATGAAACTTCCACGCTGATCGTATTGAGCTCGCCGCGCAAAAGCGGACGCGAACGAGGGTCGAAAAATGCCGCCGCAACCGCATTGTGCTGCACATCGTCGACCAACGTGCGCAACGGTTCGAGCGACCCAATGCAACCGTGAAGTTCACCTCGACGCATCACCGTGACAAACGTCGCCGCTTTCTCCCGATAAACATCCCCCTCCGGAACCTCGGGCAAAGGACCGCCCAAATGGTGAAGAATGCTCGCTCGGGCCAATTGCAAAAGTCGTTGTCCGTCAATTTCCTGCTTCACGGTTTGCACCCTCGTAAAAGGCAAAAGCCCCGTACCCAACAACCTCCCCCTTGCTACCCGCCGTGTCTCCAGACGTACGCAAATCCAACTGTGCCACTTCCAGACCTCGTCGACGCGCCACAAGCAAGAGCCCATTGAGCGGCCCTGCACCACACGCCTCTTCGTACCCCACCGTGACATCGAGTGCGAGCACCTTGCGCGCCGTTCGCGCATCCACGGCCCGCGCTTGCGCATACGGAAGGTAATGCGACAAGTCCGAACTCACCACGATGAGCGTCTCCGGACCTCCCCACAACGCTTCGATCACCGCCGCAACTTCGGTCGGCGTGGAATCACCGACAGCAATCGGCACAATCGTAAATACTGAAAGCACCGATTGAAGAAATGGCAACTCCACTTCGAGGCTGTGTTCTCGCGCATGTGCCGCGGCGTTGTGCACCAAACCAAGACCCGACGAAGCTTGCGTGTCCACCTCGATTCGCCCGAGCGGTGTCTCGAACGCTGTCGCATCGGGCAACACGAGCCCCGATACGTAAACGCGATGCGCAGGTCCCAAGAGTACCACGCGACGAACCCGATCGCGTGCACCGGACAAACTCGCGTACGCGCTCGCAGCTATCGGGCCTGAGTACACATATCCCGCATGCGGAACCACGAGCGCTTTGGGCAAGCGATCCGGACGCGTCACATGCACTGCTCCAAGCATGCTCGAGATGTCCGTTGCGAGTCGTCGCGGATCACCTGGATAAAAAGTACCTGCGACCGCAGGAGGCCGTACGCGCTGCATCACAGCGGATTGTAACTCGAAACGTTCGCGCTTGGGGTCCGAGCCACCACGTTCGATGAGCTCCGAGAATTTTCTCTCATGAGCACACGAGTGATCTCAACGCATCGTCAACGCATGCGCGTCGCTTGTCGCCGTGGCACATTGTTTCGACAACCATGAGCGACGACCTGCAATCTCCGGCTACGAGTCCCGCAAGTTCCGACAAACCATCCGCCGACGAACCTCAACCCACAGCCGTTTCGACCGAGCCCACGCCCTCCGTAGATACCCAAAGCGTGATGGCCAAACCGCCTGTGCCTCCGATGACTCCCATTCCAGACGTTGTCGTACCTCCCATGGCCGAGATTCCTGCCGTCGTCGTGCCTCCGCTCGATCCAGAAAGAAAAACCTCGGCCGCCGAGACGAAAGAAGCTCGCCACGAAGCGCCTGCCGTCGAGCCACAAGCCGCATCGTGGTCTCCGCCCATTCCGCCGGAAACGTACCCCGTTCCCAATCCGCCCGCAGACTACGCCGTTCCTGCTGCACTTGGAGATTATCCAACCCCCAGTGCTGCGCCCGAATACCCGATACCTAGCACCTTGGCTGACTACGCCGTGCCCAATCCACCAGCCGATTATCCCGTCCCCAATCCGCCTGCTGACTATCCCGTCCCAGCTCCACCGATCGCTTGAGCGGCCAAGACAAACCGCCTACGACATCACGAGCAAGTCGCTCCCCCGCATCGCGAATCTTCCGCTACACTGCCGCCGCATGGTTACGACCCCTGTTTTTCCTCCGCTCGAGGTTGGTGATGCTGGCCTATCGTCGCTGGCCCGAGGCGTCATTGGTTCAGAAATCCTGAAAATTGCCGGTGAAATTCGGGCGCTCAAGGCCAAAGGCGCTCAGATCTGCAACTTGACCGTCGGCGATTTCGACCCAGCCTATTTCCCGATTCCTGCCGAACTTTGTGATGGAACACGAGCCGCATTGACGGAAGGTCACACGAATTATCCGCCATCGGACGGAGTGCTCGTGTTGCGAGAAGCGCTGGTTCGTTATTACGAACGAGAACTCGGCATCCGCTATCCGATCGAATCGGTGCTCGTCGCCGGTGGCGCTCGACCGCTGCTCTACGGCGCATACAAAACGCTCATTGATCCAGGAGATGTTGCGGTTTACCCCGTGCCTTCTTGGAACAACAACCACTACGCATATTTGTCGGGAGCCAAGCCCATCGAGTTGCCTGTTTCCGCCAAGACAAACTTCTTCCCAACGGCCGACGACTTCCGCCCGCACATTCGAAGTGCGCGCATGTTGCTCATCAATTCGCCGCTCAACCCCACCGGCACCGTGATTGACCAAGACGAACTCCGGCGGATCGCCGAGCTGGTTGTCGAGGAAAACCACCGCCGCTCGAGCGAAGGTGGTCGCTCCGTTTACCTCGTGTACGACCAAGTGTATTGGATGCTCACGCACGGCGACGCCAAGCATGTGACTCCGATCTCGCTCGTGCCGGAGATCGCGCCTTACACGCTTCTCTTGGACGCCTTGTCCAAGTCGTTCTGCGCGACGGGACTTCGTGTGGGTTGGGGCTTCATGCCGCCTGCAGTTCGTCGCCGTATGGCCGACATCTTGGGTCATGTTGGCGCGTGGGCCCCGAAGCCTGAACAAGTCGCCACCGCTGCGTTGCTCGATGCGCCCGAAACGATGCAAGCGTTTCTTGCGGCGTCCAAAGCCAAAGTCAAAGAGCGTCTGGATGCGTTGTACACTGGGTTCGTCGCAATGAAACGCGACGGGATTGCCGTCGAAGCGATCGCACCCCAAGGTGCGATTTACCTATCGGCGAAGTTC
>JBGAOI010000493.1:0-5929 GCA_044221885.1 Polyangium sp. (in: bacteria) | reverse complement strand
GGCCATCAATGTTGGTACAGGAAAAACCGCCACGAGCGTTGCTCTGGGCAATCAGCACACGTGTGTTCGATTGAACGACGGCAATGTCAAGTGCTGGGGCTTGAATGCCAACGGTCAATTGGGTCTCGGCGATACCATGTCGCGAGGCTCGATGGCTGGTCAAATGGGCGATAACCTGCCCGCTGCTCGCCTCTTCTAATCCCCTTCACTCTCCCCCCATTCGGCCCCTCGTTGAGCAATCCGACGAGGGGCCTCGTTCCCGCCTACAAACTAAAACAGCCTTCGATGGGCCAACAAATGGGCACCGCGTAAGGTAGACATCCTTCGCCCGCGGGACAGGGCTTGTTGCAAGCCATCGTGGCCGGTGACTGGTTTGGCGCGGCACCACAATACTCTTGCCAATCATTCCAGCGACCGTCGGAATTGTCTGGACCACAATTGGGGCAATTGCTGCAATCACATCGTTGCACGCACGCTCCAAGCGGCTGGCAATGCGCTTCGGGAACGCAATACTGATCCGCCGTGCAATTCGCATTGGCGCAAGGATCAATGGCCAATACGCATTTATCGCCTTGCCACATGTAGTCTTGCGGGCACATACACGTCGCAATGCCCCCAACGACCTGACATTGCCCACATGTTCCGCAATTTTTCCCCGCACACGTCTCGTCCACCACGCAATTGAGCCCTACCGCGTGATAGCCGGCATTGCAGGTGCACGACGCCGTTCCATTCATGACCGAGCATATTCCATTGCCGCCACATGTCACGCCAGCGCAAGGTTCCATGACGGTTCCCGAGCTCGATGCATTGGATCCGCTGCTCGAGCTTTGGCTCATTCCCCCGCCCGATTGCGAGGATCCACCTTGTCCACCGCCGCCATTCCCCGCAGGTCCAACGGTCCCGACAGTACAAGCCGTCGAGGCAAAGGTCATGGCAAAAAGCAGCGCCGAAACGTGTCGCTTGGGGTACGTCATGGGAAAACCTCCGTTCCCAGCAGGCCAGAACCGGCCCGGGTTGTCAAGTAAACGGCTATGTCGTCCTCAGGGCATGACGTGCATGGCGCCAAAGGATCCTTCGCTCCGACCCGCCCTACCCCTCGATTGCCTGCACCTCATGACGCCGATCGACCCGACCTACCCCTCGATTGCCTGCACCCCATGACGCCGATCGACCCGACCTACCCCTCGATCCGACCCGATAGACCCCCCCTCGAGGATGGGTCAAAACTGACCTCGGAAAAGTTGTTTTATTTTGGGCAGTTACAAAAACGTGCCTTGCGAATTTTCACAAATTTGAACGAATTTTTCTTCGAAGCCCGAGGATTTTTGTTCGCGAACGAGCGAAACGCACGCGCAACGCATCGGAAACGTGTGCGCGTGGAGAAAAATCATCGCGGTTTCGAGGTCACGGCCCGTATTTCGCTTCGAACAATCGCAGCGGCCGAGGATAGGTGCCAGGCAAATTGCCCGCACCGAGATCACAATTCGGCGTTGGCATCGACGACGCGAGGCCATACCCCGTGCCCGCGACAAAAACTGCGCCCGACGGATGCCCCGAAATGGCCACGGAAAGGACCTCGGGGCCGGGTTGAGGGTACAACGACAACAGATCGGCGCGCCAAACCAGATTGCCACTGCCATCGTACTTGACCAGCACGGGACTCGATTGCAAGAGGCCGTCGCCCAGATCAACAAAACCCGCAAAATGCACCAGCAGAGCAATTTCGTCAGCTCCCGTTTTGCGCATCTCGAAATCGATCGGCGTAAAATCGCCTGAGCCCATACGTTTTGCCCAGAGAAGGTTGCCCGAGAGATCGAACTTCGCGAGCATGAGATCCTTTACGCCAATACGCGGGATGGAACCATTGCCCAGATCCATCGTTTGGTGCGCATAAAATGCGACAATGCTGTTGCCCAATGCATCGACGGCGAGATCGATTGGTGTCGAAACCTTTGGCGGGACCACATTGGGAAAGGTTTTCGTCCAGGCCAGCGTGCCCGCGGAATTCGTTCGACCAAGCGAAACCTTGGCGCTCGATTGGGCAGCGCCATGAATGTCGCCAGTCGCAGCCAAACCCAACGTTGACGCAGCAAAACCAAATGGCTGAAGCACATCCAGCACAACAGCGCCGGAAGGATCGTATTTCTTCAAGCGGTCATCTTCGCGCGTCACGACATTCCCCGCGGCATCTCCGGCAAACGCAAATGGCTCGTGGGCGCACACGTCGGTTGTCCCGAGAGACCATTGCGGTGCGGCTCGTTTCACGAATTCGCCGGTGTCACACGTGTACGTCGTCTCGGCGCTCGCCCATCGCTCGACGCCAAGCGTTTCAAAAAAATAAACCACATCACCGCCGGCCGGCACGATAAACGGCCCCACGCCTGCGGTTCCGCCAAGACATGTCAACCCTAGGCAAATCGTGTGGCATTGGTTGGTAAAACATTCCGACATCTGAAAATTGGCAACCGTCGACCATGTTGCCGATGCGCCGCCGACGGCAAAGTCGAGTTGAAATGCGTGAGGTCCTTCTCGAACCGTGTCATTGATATGATAATCAGGGGGCGCCCATTGTGAATCCCCGTAATATGACGTGAGACCCTGCGACGGAAGCGTATAGTCTCCGACTCCATAGATGCTGCCATCATCTCGGGCGACGATTTGTCGAACGTTGACGGTGGGATATTGGTTCTTATAAAAACCATTGCCATTCGGGTCTTGGCAGACGGTTTGATCATTCGACGATTGCCATTGCAGAGGACCGAGCAGCGAAGGAGCGGTTTGGCACGTACCATTCACGCACCATCCGCTCATGCATTGAGCACTCATGTTGCAAGCGACATTGAGAGCATATTTGCACTCGCCGGAACCATTGCACGTGGCATCCGGACCATTACACGGCGTCATTGCTGATGAATCGCTTTGATAGGTCGGCACGGCAATGCATATCCCCGTGCTGCCCGGAAGGTTGCACGCTCGGCACGTGTCGGTGCATGCGGAATCGCAACAAACGCCATCCGCGCAAAACCCCGACGCGCAGGTTGTCCCGGTCGAACAAGCTTCGCCGGCAGCCCATACGCATTGGGCCTTGCCGTTGCACCACCGATGAGGTCCGGGACATTTGTCATCGTCTTCGAATTCGGGCTTGGGTACGCATTTCCCGTCGCCATTGCAGGTCATGCACACTCCATCGCACGCGGATTCGCAACAAACGCCGTCCGAGCAAACGCCTGTCCAGCAATCGCTCGTGTTACCGCATTCATCTCCGATGTTGGCACGGCAGGTGCCTTCGCCATCGCATGATGCCGGAGCCTTGCAGCCGGGAGAGCCAACGGGATCTTCCGCGAATTTTGGCACCGGCGAACAGATGCCCTCATTGCCTGGATTGTTGCAGGCCATGCAGGTTTGAAAACAATTCGTATCGCAACAAAAGCCATCGATACAAAAGCCGGACGCGCAATTCGTATGGACGGCACACGGCGTTCCCGTAGGAGTCTCCACACAGGACCCATCGCAACAGACGCCATTGACACATTGGCCCGAAGCACAGGTTGTCGGGTCCGTACAAATTTCTCCCGCAGCCAAAGCACAGCGACCATTGCCGTCACAAACCGAATGCGGCGAAGGACAGTCACGATGCTCTTGAAATGCCGGCGTGGGTACGCATTGGCCGTCACCGTTGCAGCTCATACACGTTTGATTGCATAACGTCTCGCAACAGACGCCATCGACGCAATGACCAGACTCACACTCGGCAGCGTTCGAACAAATGCTACCCAACGGAGGGTTCAAGGGCTGCAATTCACATGCGCCCAGTCCGAAAAGCGCCACGCCTGCAAAAAGGACGACAGCGGAACTTGAAACCATCGTCCGTCGAGGGGTTGACCATTTCATCATTTTGCCTACTTTCGATCAAATCGTCGTTCTTATGGGTGCTCGATCCTGGAAAACACGTCACGGACCGTATTTGGCGGTAAACATTCGCAGGGGACGCGGATAAGTTCCAGGAGAATGATCCGCACCCAAATCACAATTCGGCGTCGGCATAGCCGATGCTTCGCCATAACCCGTGCCCGCAACGAAAACCGCCCCCGAGGGATGCCCCGAAATGGCCACGGAAAGCACTTCCGGCGCTGTTGGTGGATAGAGCGGCAACAGATCGGCGCGCCAAACCAGATTGCCGGCTGCATTGTACTTGACCAACACGGGACTCGATTGCAAGATGCCGTCGCCCAGATCAACAAAACCCGTAAAATGCACCAGCAGAGCTATTTCATCGGCGCCCGTTTTTCGCATCTCGAAATCGAGCGGCGTAAAATTGCCCGAGCCCAAACGTTTTGTCCATAAAACGTTTCCTTGGACGTCGAACTTCGCCAAAACAAGATCCTTTACGCCAATACGAGGGATGGGACCCTGGCCAAGATCCATCGTTTGGTATGCATAAAATGCGACGACGCTGTTGCCCAATGCATCCACGGCAAGATCGATCGGTGTCGAAACACCGGTCGGAGCCACGTTGGAAAATATCTTCGTCCACGCCAGCATGCCGGAAGGACTTGTTCGACCGAGCGAAACCGCGGCGGCCGACTGCGCCGCACCATGAATGTCCCCCGTCGCGGCCAAACCCAGCGTTGACGCGGCAAAACCAAATGGCTGAAGCACATCGAGCACCACCGTGCCTGAAGGATCGTATTTCTTCAATCGGTCATCCTCACGCGTTACGATGTTCCCCGTGGGATCACCCGTAAATACGATTTCGTCATGCGCACACACCTCGGTTGTCCCGAGGGACCATTGCGGCGTTGCTTGTTTCAAGAACTCGCCAGCGTTGCACGAAGACATGGGTACGGTGCCGTGTTTCGAGACCTTTAGCGTTTTCCGAAGGAACGCGATATCTCCCCCCGCAGGCTCGATGGACGGCACCACGGGGTTTGTTCCGTCGTAACATGCCGTCTCGCAGGCCTTCATGGCAACATATTGCATATAATAGAAGTCGATGGGCGACCAGGACGCCGACGCGCCTCCTGGTGCTACGTCAAACTTGAACGTGTGTGGGCCTTCCTGAACCACCTCGCCGGGTTGTCCAGTATAGTACCCATAAAGCGAACCTAATCCTTGAGATGGCAGCCAGTGATTCCCGACGCCAAAAACGCTTTCATCGTCGCGCGCCACGATCTTCTCGATTTTAACGATGGGATACACGTTTTTATACTCGATGTGACCATTGGGATCTTTGCAAACTGTTTGATCGTTCGCCCACTGCCATTGAAGGGGCCCCATGGAAGGAGCGGCTGATTGACAGGTACTGCCCGAACAAGCGCCGGTAGCGCATTGATCACCGGTCGAACAAGCCACACCAAGATCACTTTTGCATTCACCCGACCCATTGCAAGTCAATCCGGGACCGGAACACGGAATGGCACCCGATGAATCGCTTTCATACGGGGGAACGCTCAGGCACGTACCCATGCTGCCGGGAAGGGCGCAATGCATGCACGTGCCCGTACAGGATGAATCGCAACATACGCCGTCGACGCAATGGCCGGACGCACAGATTGTCCCGTCCGTACAAGGTTCTCCGATTGCCCATATACACTTTGCATTTCCGTCACAATACGCATGAGGTGCGGGACAAGCGCCGTCGTCTTCGAGTGCAGGCGTGGGTACGCATTTGCCATCTCCGTTGCATATCATGCATAATTCATCACACGCGGATTCGCAACAAACGCCGTCCTGGCAAAAGCCCGTCCAGCAATCGGTCACAAACCCGCATTGGTCTCCGATATTTGCTCGGCAGGTACCTGCGCCATCGCATGACGCAGGCGCCAAGCATTGACCCGCTGCACGAAGATCCTCGGAGAATTTGGGGATAGGCGAACAGATGCCCTCGTTGCCTGGATTGTTGCAAGCCATGCATGTTTGAAGACAA
>JBGAOI010000492.1:0-5932 GCA_044221885.1 Polyangium sp. (in: bacteria) | reverse complement strand
CCCCGCCGCGACGCCTAGAAATCAAGCACTCTCCGAGCAACGCTTCGAATCGTCTGGCGGAGTAGTGTTAGCAGCCCGTTGAAGTATTCAAAACGTCCGATGTAGGGGCGCGATTTATCGCGCCCAATGAAGGCGTTTCAAAGAGGGCGTGATGAATCACGCCCCTACATCCGGAAAAGTCAACGGGCTGTTAGGCCAAGATTGTCTCGACAATCTCAGCTTTTTTTCTCACGGATGCGCGGCGTCCATGCCGCTCCACCCGCGCGCGCTCCATCGAGCAACGCTTGACGCAGCGTGCGCTTGGTCGCGAACGCGGAGAGGTCGATGCCCAACTCGACGATGATCTGTGCGACCGCAGGTCGAATGCCCGTGATGACTGCTTCGGAACCCAAGAGGCGAATCGCACGAATGATCCCCATGAGTTGTTCGGCTGTGTCCATCTCGATCGTTTCAAGGCCCGTCAAGTCCACAACCACACGTTCAACTTGTCGCTCGACGATGGCGTTGAGCAATCGCGTCATGATTTCAATCGTACGCGTTGCGGTCAAAACACCGACGACGGGCACCGCGAGAACTCGTTCACCGACATCGAGCAACGGCGCGGAGAGCGCCAAGATCTCTTGGTGTTGCGCTTCGATGATGCCGAGTTTTTGATCCAATTCTTCGACGAGAGCCGCTTTCGTTTCGGCTTCTCGAAACGCTTCTGCTGCACGGCGTTCAACTTCCACGGCGGCTTCTTCGAGACGTTGCAGTGCTTCGCGTCGAGCCGTGATGTCAACACTACAACCCAGGACGTGGACCTCGCCGTTTGGCAAGACAAGCGGGCGTTTTGTCGTCTGATACCAGCGAACATCACCGTTGTACCAAGGCACGCGTTCTTCGGTCGTGTGTTCGGCAAGCGACGAGATGACCCTCTGATCCACCTCGAGGAATTCCTTCGTCACGTCACCGTCCACGTGCATGTCAGCATCGTGTTGTCCGATGACTTCTTCGGGAGATTTGCCGAAGACTGCGGCGCACGCTTGATTCACCAGGAGGAAGGTGCCGCGCGCGTCCTTGACGAAGATCAGATTGGGATCGCTATCGATGACTTGGCGGATGAAGTCTTGCTGCTCGCGAAAATCACGTTCGGCGCGAAGCTGCTCGCTGACATCGCGACCGACGTACACCAAGAGTTTTTCCTTGCCGTAGGGACTGTCGACCGGGATGACGTGGTAAAACATCGATCGCACGCCATGTGCTGTCTGGACGTCGCTCGTGATGATTTCCTCGGCGCCGCTTGCCAGAACTCGTACGCCAACTTCTCGGGCAAACCCTACGTCGACGGAGTCAACAAGGGCGTCGAGCACACCTGATCCGGTGTTGACATCGGTCGATCCCAGTTGTGTCGCGGCAACTTCGTTGGCAAAAAGCTTGGTTCCACGACCATCGGCGACAGTCACGCCCACGGGCAAACAGTCGAGCACGCGATGCAACAAAGCTGCGTCGGTTTCGATCCGGGTTCGCGGCACAGGACGCGCGTGAAGCAACACAGCGCCTGGTTCTGAATCACCAAGCGAAACGATGTCGATCGTATGATCCAGGTCTGTCCCAACAAACTGCACCTTGGCGCGTTTGGATTGGCCAGACGAGACAACCTTGAGCGCTTCTTGGAGCGCGGGAGCAGTCAACACCGCGTTTCCATCTGCAAAGGTCTCCGCCCATGCAGCATTCGACACGCGAACGGTCGCTCCGCTTTCGGCGACGACCGCCATCGGTTCAGGAAAGATGGCAAATGCTGCGGACGATAAACCGGCTTCGTTCATGGTTGAGCCAAACGCACGAAAGCTGCGCCAAACCGCTTGCGACAGTGCTACGCGGCGTAGAAATCTCGGAACGACATCCCCACGTTCACGTCAGTACTGCGCAGAGCGCGCATCATCGCGCCGCTCGCCAAGCATCGTCAAGACTGACGCGCGGACGTGATCTCGATGCGTATGCAAATGAAGCGCGCCCGCCTCTCAGCATTCAGCCATGACGCATTCTTGGCGACTTTGACATTCATGAACGTTTTCAGCTTGCACCTCGGCTGACCGCCCGTGAGCGCGCTGGCGTAAAACCGCCGAGATCCACTTCAAGCGCCCGCGCCACAGCAATCGTGAGCGCATCTGCGCCGCGACGCCCGGCGATTTGCACGCCCAATGGCAATCCAGCCGCGTCGAATCCCGCGGGAACTTGGGAAACAGGAAACGCGAGCGAGTTGAAAATCGCAGTGCAAACGAAGTCAAAGGGAGTGCGCAGAGGTTCGAGATGTCGCGGAGCTGCTCGAGTGTAGGGAGGACAAACCAGCACCCCACGCGGCCCGAGCTCAGCTTCGAGATCTTCGCGAAGTTGACGACCAGCGCGGGTGTACGTGGCAATTGGCGTCGGAATTCGTCGGGCCAATGAATCGATGGCTGCCACGAGAAGCGCCTGGATCGTGTGCCTTCCTTCGGGTGTTCGATGGCGCAAGAATTCACGCCACACCGAGATCTTTTCGCCGTTGCCAAGAAGTTCGGTGTATTCGAGCGCCGCGGCTTCTTCCTCCATCATCGCCGACCAAATCAAAAATGCCTTTTCGAGCCCGCGTGAACGGAGCTCAGCGACGCGGGCGCCACGTGTTTGCAAAGCCATGGATGCTTTGCGCACCGCAGCGCGTGCTTCCGGACGAACGTTGACCGAGCCAAACGCTTCGACAGGAAAAACCGTCACGTCGCGAAGATCAACTTGGTCGGGATGGCCCTCGGCTTTGCCTCCAGAAATGACATCGAGTACGGGCCAAAGATCTTCGGCGCTGCGGGTCATGGGACCTGTGCACAGGAATTCGTCGAGTTTCCCGGGCACATCGGGCCAATAACCCGCATTCGGCACCAAGTAACCAGAAGGTTTGTGTCCAAAGATTCCGCAAAATGCCGCAGGAATTCGAATGGATCCACCAATGTCGGAACCAATGCCGAAGCCCGATGCTCCTGCACCGAGAATGGCTGCTTCCCCGCCGCTCGATCCTCCTGGAATACGTTCTGGATCCCAAGGATTGAGGGTTCGTCCGTACACACGATTGTCGGTTTCGAGCCACATGCCGCCTTCGGCCATGTTCGTTACGCCAAGAACGATGGCCCCTGCTTCGCGCAAGCGGCGGACGACGACGGCGTCGCTTTCGGCGCGAATGTTTTTTCGTGCAAAAACACCTGCGGAATGCGGCATACCTTGAACGGCAATGCCTTCCTTGATGGTACATGGCACACCGAAAAGCGGCGGAAGTTCGTCTGAAGAATCCGTTTTTGCCAGACGCTCGGTGGCCGCTTGGGCTTCTTTCCGGGCGTCATCGAATCGATTCGCGACGAGGGCATTGATGGCGTGGTTTTTCGCTTCGATACGTCCAATAAAGGCGTCGACGAGTTCGAGAGGTGAAACCTTTTTGCGGCGCACCCAAAGCGCAAGGCCCATCGCGGAGGTGCTGACGAGTTCGTCGATCGCAGGCATGGTCATGATGCGCGCGATTGTGGGGAGAAGCAAAGGTTGGTGCAAGGAACATTTGCACGAGCTTTGCGAGTTTGATCGATGGGCTGGGATTTGCGATTCGCGATGATGTGTACGTCAAGAAAAACGTTCGTGTGGCTTCGACAGTTCGTCAGGGACACTTCCATGTGCCTTCGAGGCGCCCGGTGCGCGCGCGATAAAAGATCCCGCCCGAGATCGGTTTTTGTGTCTTGCGATCAAAACACAAAAATTCGTAATCGAGCGCGGCATCGCCCGTTTTCAAGTCAAAATCGAGAGAGGTTTGAGCTCCGCTCAAATCGATGGAACGTCCTGCGGCTAAAGCATTGAATGCGGGAAGAATGCCGGAAGGTCCAACATCGATGGGTTCACCGGGCGGAAGCAACCGCTGGACTGCTCGAGCCAAATTCGCCCCCGTGATTGGAGTTTTTCCGAGGGACATAGCGGCGTACGCAAAAACGTAAAATGCATCGTAGGGTGCGGCATTGACGCCAGCATTGCCGAAATTGTTTGGATATGCACCTTGACGCCTCAGCCGAAACTTGCGGGTCGCGGCTAAATCAGCCGCAGGATCGTACGCAAAAAACCGCGGCGGTACCGTCGAATTGAATTTGGCGAGCATAAGCGCGGGTTCTGTATCGAAACCACCAGCAATAAGGAAACGAGGGCGGTTTGAGGCGTTTGGAGGCCAACGCTGTTCTACCACCAAAAACGCCTCGTGGTGGGCGCCGCCATCCCAAACGATGTGAGGCGCAAATGCGACAATGGCATCAACAATCGCCAAATCGGCATCGCCAAGCCGTTCCTTCATTAAATCTTGAAATACAAAAGGACGCACTTCTTCAAGTGCGTTGCTGCTTTGGGAAGGTTGCTTCTCGAGCGCAGACACCAATGCGTCCACAGCACTCGTCCCCGAGGCATTTGCTGTTTGGAGCACGGCAATTTTGAGCTTCTTTGTAGGCCCAAGCAATCTCGTCGACTGGCGCAACTCCGGTTCAATGACCTCGCGAACAAGCGCAGCATTCGCCCGCGTCGAAGACTCAGCATAGGAAGTCACTCGAAAAACCATGCGGGGTTGGCCCGGTTCATGCGAGATATTGCTGAGCATCGAGGCTGTATTCGAGGCCAACGCCAAGATGTTTTTCGGAATGAAATAACGGGACGCCAAATCCAGAACTTCTTTGCTTCGGCCAAACCCCAAAATCGCCTGAACACCGACTTCGTTCACCAAGTGGTTCGCGCTTTGGTCGTAATCGACAGCGTCGTCGCACGCCACAATGGCCAATGGACGCGGCCGTCCACCCGATTCGAGCGGCGGCAAGCCCCCCGTCAAACCCATGAAATCTCGCCGAGCGAGGTCAATGGTGCGCATGGCTTCCGGGCCGTAGTCCATGGACTTGTCACTCTCGGGATACATGGCGCCGAGCCAAATCGTATCATCGTTTTGCAGGTCGGCTGGTTCCGAGAAAACACGACAATGGTCAGTCTCTAGCGCGACACATTTGCCTGTATCTTGGCGACAAATCGCTGGTTTGCCCCCCCGTTGCACGACGCATGCGGCATTGGATACACATCCCGTCGCGACGACGCATTGCCCCTTGTCGTCACATCGCTCGCCCGCTTTGCAATCCGCTTGCTGCTTGCAGGACGAAAGCACGTTTGTCTTGGCGACCGGATCTCCCGTCACATGTCGCATCCCGACAAACACGGAAATGCCCGCGGCAAGGATTGCGGCAAGAGCCATCATCGAGCGACGACGTCGGGTCCGCGCCGACAAAGGCATCGGTTCGCCCGAACGTTGCGTGTGCGGCACACCTTCCACACGCGTCGGAGCGAGCGTGACCATCAATGGAGGCTCGGATGCCTTTTCGGAGTTTTTCTCGAACAACTGAGCGGCCAACAGCGCAGGCTCCACGATCGTCGGCGCCGCATCACTGCCCAATGCGCCACGCTCGACAAGCGTTTCCGCGGGCGCATCACCAGGGGCGGGCATCGTGGGTTTGTCCACAGACGGGTTTCGCAAGGAACGTAATGAACTTGGCAATAGGCTGACGGGGGCCGAAGGCATCGGCGTAGCGGCAATGTCTTCCCCAAACACCGATTGGTGCGCTAGGACAAGGGCATCGCGCATGAGTTGCGCAGAACGGAAACGATCGTCACGCTTGAACGCCAATGCTTTGTCCACGATTTCGGCGATCGGCAATGGTATTTCTGGAAATACTTCTTGCAACGGGCGCGCGGGTTGTGTCGCCGAATAAACCATCATTTCTTCGGGCGTTTGCGCTTCGTGGACAAACCGCCCGGAAAGCAACGTAAACATTGTCGCGCCAACCGCCCAGAGATCCGTCCGTTCGTCAATTTCCGCGCGACGCCCCAAGGCTTGTTCCGGCGGCATGAATGCAGGGGTTCCCATCAT
>JBGAOI010000491.1:0-5933 GCA_044221885.1 Polyangium sp. (in: bacteria) | reverse complement strand
TTCGTCACGCTCATACCACCCGCGATCGTCACGTCGAGAATGGCTGTTCCACCGATCGACAAGTCAGGATCTCGAACGAGACCGTCATTTTCAAAGGCCGCGAGGATCACGTAGTCGCCATCCGGCACGCCTGTAAATTCGTACGCGCCCGTAACATTTCCCACGCGTAGACCCTTGGGAACTTCACCCCGCGCGGCGTCCGGGACAAACGTGTCTTTTAACGCCAGCACGACGCTTGTAACCGACGCTCCGCCACCATTGACGATCTGCACGCTGCCCGTCACTTTCGCCGTCGCCGCGGATCGGACATGCAGATCCACGTTGGGCGTCAGTTTCCCCGCCGCAACGTCCGTCGTTGTCGCTTCGATTTGCAAACCAGCCGCGTACGCTTGCACTTCCACGCCTGCACCCACGGCGACGTTGAACACAGTGAAATTGCCCTTGAAATCGACGACGCCCGTGGAGCCACCCGCCACGACGAGTGCACCCGCAGGGTTCAAATCAAGTCCCGGATCCACGAGCACCTGGCCCGAGATCGACCCAAGACCCGCCGCATTGTCGAGCGGAATGAGCGCGATGTCCGTCGATGCGTTTTCGACAACGGGCGGATCTCCCGCAGCCGTGTTGATATCGATCGGCAACGCCACGCGAGGAGCGAGCGGGAACGTTTGGTACGCCGCAGCATCCGCGCGCAACGTGAGTTTGGCGGCAAGGGGTTTGCCCTGTGCATCCCGTTTGGCCGGCACGTTCAGTACATACAGACCATTGACGTCCGTCACGGCCACCTGAGAGACCGCCGCGTCATTGGCGTCGCGAGCGACGACCCGGGCATCTTTGATCGGCATTCCCGTGAGTGCATCGACAACCTTGCCCTTGAACGACACGGGCGCGAGGCACATCGGATCCTTGCCTTGGACTTCTTCGCAAACGAGCCCGACAGAACAGCCCGTTTGAGCCTCCACCGAGCAGCCTTTCGAATTGTTGTTCTGATTCGTATCGTCGCCGCATCCGGCGAAGAACACCGCGCCAAACGTCAACGAAACAAGCGCCATCGAACGAAGAAGATGCATGGAAACCTCCTAAGAAAATCTGCGTGACCGCTACGTCGCACCAACATTCTTTGCACGTTTCGAGCCATCCCGTCCACGTTCGAAACGCCGAAGAAATGCCGAGAAATTGAGACGATCCGTGACAGCATTTCGTCGCGTTGACAGGTCTCGCTGGTCGCCATGCTTTCCACATCGCTCGCACCAAGCCGCGTGGACACAGTGCACACAATCCTGCAGGTGTGCGTTTCGCGCGCTGCTCGAGGCACGACAACATCCATTGCATTCAACAGAGACAGATCCGTTGTTACGGCAACGCACCCGAAAGGCTCCTAGAACGCCTGAAATATCAGCACCTTGCAAGTTGGTGTGTGTGTCCCAGCACTGAGCAACGAGGCGCTCGAAGCTTCGGCACGTTCACTGCAACAGGCGCTTTCGTCATGATGCACGTATCGAACATCCTGCTTCTCGACGAGGACGAACTCATGCGGGAAGCAACGGCCCTGTTGCTCGTCAACCGAGGAGCCGAAGTCACAAAATCTGCAACCTTCGACGCTGCTTTGGCCCAACTGGAAAGACAAACCTTCGAGGTCGTCATCGTCGATGTGGGTCAAGAAACGCACGAAACCAACGGGCTTTTCGACATCGTCGCCAAAGCATCCCTCCAGGCTCGCGTCATTGTTTGCCTGGAAAAACCGATCCCGTCCCTCGAAACGGCCAACGTTCATCGCGTGCTCGTCAAGCCGTATCCGTTCGATCGCCTGGTCGACGCTGTGTTCGGGGTCCGTCCAAAAGCGTATCGAGGATCACGTTTGGCGGTTCGTTCTTTTGCCCGACGCGTAACCATGCAGCGGCGCACCCCATCGATTGTGCGTCGTGGCCGTGCGTGACGTTCCCAAAGGTGCCAGCCACATTCGAAGATGTGTTTCACGTCTCAAAATTCCCTCGAAAGGTGCCAATCGTATTCGGTGCAGGTTCGTTTGTGTGTGGTTTGCAACGTTTTCGGCACTTCCGACCTTGACGCCCCTGGGGCAACTTTTTCGATCGAAGACTTGAAAGCAAGACTCGGGCCGAGCCCGATTTGGTGCTAGTCTTGGCACGAAGTCGGGCATGCAGGCAGTCGAAAACCTGCCGTTGGTGTCGGCAAACGCGCCGGGACCTACTCATGGTCGGCTCGCAAGGGAGCTGTCGATGGACATCGGGATGAGAATCCAACTCAAGATGACCCAGCAGTTGGTGATGACACCACAGCTGGTTCAGGCGATTCGGCTCTTGCAGTTGTCGCGTCTCGAGCTGGTGGACGAAATCCGCAAGGAGCTCGATGGCAACCCGCTTCTTGGGGACGATGGTGGTGCGGATGCCACGAGTTCCCGGGAAAACGTCACTGGAACGCGGGAATCTCCGGTCACGGACGCTGAGCGGGTGGACAGGATTGCTGAACATTCCGACACGGACCTTGCAGCTCGGGACACGGAAAAACGCGTCAAGGAAGTTGATTGGGAGCAGTTTCTCGAGAACCGCCAGATGCAGCAAATGCCGCCTGGCCAGCGTTCGGGTTTCGAAGAATTGCCGCCGATCGAGCAGAGTTTGTCGCGAAGTACAAGCCTTCGGGAACATCTTTTGTTCCAGCTTCAACTGAGCGATTTCGTCGACAACGAGCGGGTATTCGCTGAGCTCGTGATCGGCAATTTGGACGAACGCGGGTACTTGGATTTGTCGGGCGGGGAAAACCCCGATGGCACGAAACGCCCAGATCTGACGCTCGAGGACCTGGCGCTCGAAGCTGGATTGCATCCGGAAGATGCGCCGGAAGTCTTGGCCTTGATCCAACGTTTTGATCCGATTGGTGTTGCGGCGCGGGATCTTGGCGAATGTCTTCGTGTTCAGGCCGAAGTGCTCGGGTACGACGATATTGAGCTGGCGATCATCAAGGATCACTTGCACAACGTCGAGCGCCGTAATTTCGGGGCGATCGCGAAGGCGCTGAAAATCTCCAACGATGAAGTTTGCGACGCTGTCCAGGAAATTCAGAAGCTCGAAAGCGTTCCCGCGCGGAATTTCGCCGATGTCGATGAGAAAACCATTGGCATTACGCCCGATGTGTACGTGGTCAAGGACAACGATCAATGGGTCGTGACGGACAATGACAAGGGGCTGCAACGACTTTTCATTGACGACGGTATGGCGCAAAAGCTCTTGAAGGATCCAAGCGCCAAGGACTTCATCAGCGAAAAACTCCGCAGTGCGCAATGGCTCATTCGGGCCATTGAGCAACGTCGGCGAACGATCATCAAAGTGACCGAGTGTATCGTTGAAAAGCAGAAAGATTTCTTCGAACGAGGCGTGGCGTACCTTCGGCCGATGATTTTGCGTGATATTGCAGAAGCCGTCGGAATGCATGAATCCACGATTTCGCGCGTGACGTCGAACAAATACGTTCACACGCCGCAAGGTTTGTTCGAGCTGAAATACTTTTTCAATTCGGCAATCGACAAAACGGGTGGTGGCGACGACGACAGCATTGCGTCGGAAAGCGTGAAGCAAGAGATCAAGAAAATCATTGCCGCGGAAGACAAGAACAATCCGCTCAGTGATCAAGCCATCGTGAAGATTCTCGAAGACGACCGCGAAATCAAAATTGCGCGGCGTACGGTGGCGAAATATCGTGAAATGCTGGGCATTCTGCCTTCGTCCAAACGCAAGAAAATGTTCTGAGCCGGTTCTTTGCGAAAAACTCCATGAGCGACAAACTCACCGCGGAACGCTTGTTCACGCAGTATTTCCAGCCGTATTATCCCAAAGACGTGCGCTTCGATTTGCAACACGCGCGAAACGAAGACGCAAATCCCGGCAACAATCCGCAAATCTCCAGTCAAATCGACGAGATTGCCGAAACGTTTGCCCACTTGGCTCCGAAAGCGCTTGAAACGCCGGACTTGAAACTCGACTATTCGGACGCTTCCGTGCATCGGCTCGGCGCGCGCCTTTCGCGAGAAAAACGCGATGCGTGGATCGAACAAAAATCCCCCGGACAACCGCCTTTTTTGGTGCAATTCGTAACGCATGGGGCGCTTTATGTCGGCGCGTGCGTCGTAAAAAACCACGGCGGCGTGTGGCGCGTACGGCGGCCTTTGTGGGAATCCCTCGTGCGCCTCGAATCTGCAGCGGGAACGGGCGATTTGTCCATGTTTTCGTGGTGGCTGAAAACATTGGCGGATGACGAAATCGGCGACAATCGTCTGGGCGATCGATATCGCACGCATGTCGAAGTTCCCACGTTCGATGCGTCAAACCTGGCGGTCATTGCTCCGCCCGATCGACGTTTGCCCAAATTGACCAAAGTGCGTTACGATCTTTTGTACAAGCATTTGCGAGCGCATTTGCCGGAATTGCGGAGCGTCGGTGATGACTTCCCGTCGCCCGAACGTTTTGCGGAGATGTCCTTCAAGTGGCTGGATTTCGTGTGGCTCGGCGGGGGCAAGATGCTTCTCATGCACGGGCCGACGCCCGAAGGCGTGCATCTTTTTTGGCTGGATGCAAAAGGGTTTGTCAAAAGCACGTTTTATCCGGCGGATGCGTTTCCGGCGCATATCGTGGAGACCGACGGGGACAAACTACGCGTCGTCGTGAGCATCGAAGGCGCGATGCGTGTGCACGAAATGTTGTGGTGGGGCGCTTGATGGGTTCCTACTTGATCCGGCGAATGACAAAGTTGTCGCTGTCCGAAACAAGAAGGGATTTTGTCTCGGGGTCGTAAATGATGTCCCACGGATCGTTCCAAATTGCCGCAGCTCCAACACCTTCCAGATAATCTCCTGCGGTGCCATTGGCACAATTGCAGGCGATAGCGCAGTCTTGTGCGATTCCGGAGACTGTCGTGACTTCGTTTGTTGCCAAAACGAGTTGCCGAATGGTTTGAGCGTCAGGCTCTGTGAAATAGAGATTGGGGCCAGCCACCGCAATGCCTCGGGGGTAATGCGCACGTGAGGTTCCGAGCGGTCCATCCACGTACCCACAACCAGGCCCGGCCAGTGTCGTCAACGTTTGCGCCGCAATGTCATACACACGAATCGCGCCGCCATTAGAATCCGCGATATAGAGTTTTCCCGCGCCATCCGAGCGCATCATTCGCGGGCCTTGGAAACGGGCCTCGAGCGCGGGACCGTCCTTGACTTCTCGCTGATTCACAGCGCCAGCAATGGTTCGTACTTCTCTGCTTCCCGGATCGAATGATTGCAAAACGGCCGCGTTGCTGTCGAGGATGTAAACTTTTCCCTCATGAGAAGCTAGACCTCGGATCTCGTCGAATTGGGCCGCGGCGCCAACGCCAGGCACTGAAGTGGGCGTTGCTCCTTGAGGCAAAATACTTCCAGCCAGCGTCGTCACCGCGTAGGGTGGTGCGAGCGTGACGGCTCGAAGTAGGTGATTCCAACGATCGGAAAACCATAATGTTTTTCCGTCCGTCGCCAGCCCCTCGGGATCATACATGCGAGCATCGATTCCGTTTGGGGCGTCGTTGCTACCACCAGCATTTCCCAATCCGGCAATGGTCGTGACCTTGTTGTTGTCTGCCAGATCGACCATGCGGATCGTATTATCACCCGAGATATAAAGGGTTCGTCCGTACAGGGCCATCACCGGCGAGTCCGACAGTTGGGCGTCTTGTTGTGGCGCGCTATCGGCATATCCCGCGGTTTTGGGGACTCCAATCACCAACGACGTCGTATTCGTCAATGTGCACGTCGGATCGCACCCATCGCCATTGTTGGTATTGCCATCATCGCACACTTCGCCGTTCGTTTGAATGCCATTGCCACAACGCGTAGGCGTACAATTCGAATCGCAGTTGTCGCCGTCCAGGAGATTGCCATCGTCACATTCTTCGCC
>JBGAOI010000490.1:0-5962 GCA_044221885.1 Polyangium sp. (in: bacteria) | reverse complement strand
ATCCCGCGTAAACACGCACACCGACAGTTTGGCACCAGCGCCCAATTTCGCTGACCAGTTTCCCTTCTACCCTGCGAAATACCATGATTCAACGCGCGGTGATCGCCGGTGCGCATGCGAATATTGACACGCGAGGCCAAACAGCATAAAGAAGCCACCTTCGCGGCGTGAGCCCGATATTGTTGGTTTCATCGGACACATGTTCCACCGCAAATCGCAAGCGCTTCATGCATAAGTATTACTTTCCTCGTTGCCAAATCGAAGGGCCTATCGAACCACCCGTGCGGTATCAGCACATGATGCGTGGCGCGGTTCCGAAAAAGTGCGCGAATTGCAAATTCCTCTTTGAAGGTTCATGTACTCGCGGAGGTGCGGAAACTCCTCATTATTTGCATCTCGACCATGGCCCTTGCGGCATTGAAGGTCCGACGGATCCTGTCGTATATGAAGATCAGTGGATTCGCAGCCAAGTTTAAATTCCTCGAAAGTGCTCGCGATGTCGTTTTCTCCGCGTGGATGCCATTCGTGGATTTCATTGCACGAAAGACGCCAATATTTGGGGCAGCTTTCCGCGAGGGCTCGATTGGGGTTATTGGGAACCCGATTGCGTTTGGGTTCAATTGCCGCCTCCAAAAGTCACCACGCGACCCATGATGCAATGGGTCAAACAAGGCAACCTCGTCGCGTTTGTCAAAGAATATCGGGCTGCAAACCCGAATTTGCCGCTGAACGAAGCCCAGTCCGACTTCACATTCCTCCGCAAAGCTCTGAAACTGACGCCATAACACTCCCATGCAGCTTCCTCGAGACCTTACGCCCACCGATTTCGACACACGTTATCGGCTCGATGCCCCAACATGGCTCCCAGCGATTGCTGATATTTGCCAAAACCACGGTTTGTCTCCGTCGACCATGATTCCATTTCAAGACGGCTCGAACCTCATTGCTTCCGTCGCCCATGAATACGTCGTCAAGGTTTTCCCGCCATTTCATCGAAACCAATGGGAAAGTGAACATCGCGCCCTGACAAAATTATGGAACCACGACATCTACATTCCCATCCCGCGACTCGTCGCCCAAGGCGAACGTGAAGATCACTGGACCTATGTGATTCTTTCAAAATTACCTGGAGAAAGTCTGGAACGCGTTTGGCCGGGACTGACGATTGTCGAGAAGGTTGCTTGCATGCAGCAAATTGGGCGTATCATGGCCAGCGTCCATTCCGTACCCGTGGGCGATTTGTTCGACCTTGATCCACCATGGCAACCTTTTTTGCAATCGCAAGTCGCACAATGCCAAGCGCGCCATAAGCGCCTCGGAATGCCCGCATGGTTTTTGAATGAAATCGAAACATATGTCCACTCGAAAAGCATTTTACTGCCCAACGAGCCGCGGGTCATTCTCACCGGGGAATACACGCCGTTTAATCTTTTGGCGAGCAACATCGATTCGCAATGGCAAATCACGGGCATGATTGATTTTGGCGACGCGATGGTGGGTTTTCGTGAATACGATTTCCTCGGGCCCTGTCTCTTCCTGGGTGAAGGCAACGCGCGTTTGATCGATGCCTTGTTCGCTGGTTATGGTTACGCCAATCCTCGTTTTAATGACGCTTTACGCAGTCGGCTCTTGTTGCTCGCCATTTTGCACCGCTACAGTCACCTCCGCGCGCAAATCCGAATCGATGATTGGCTCGCGCGTGTCCATTCCCTACCCGACCTCGAACGGTTGATTTTTCCAACCGATTCCGAATAGGCCCTCCTTACTTTTTATTTGCATTTTTACGCGAACCTCGTTATCCTCGCGTCGAAATGGCTCCCACTGCACCGTTACCCGACGCTGTGTTTCTGCCTCAATCGTCCTACCGGCGTATGCGCTGGAAAAACGGCGCCGGATGGACCTCCGAAATCGCGCTCGAACCTGGAAACGATGGTGAATTTGCCTGGCGGATCAGTCTCGCAGAAATCGACGCAGATAGTGATTTTTCCATTTTTCCGAACATCGACCGCACGCTTCTCGTGTTGTCCGGAGGTGGAATGATCCTGGACATTGCAGGAGGCACGTCGATAGCAATGCGACCGCTGGAGAATCCGTTCGTTTTTCCAGGTGAAAGCATCATTCGCGCACGCCTCGCGTCCGGTCCCACGCGTGACTTCAATGTTATGACGCGACGAACGGCTTATACGCACCAGCTCTCTGTGCACGCTGGCAGTACGTCACAATCTGTGCGTCGAAATGCCGAAACAGCGACTTTTCTGCATATACTCGAGGGATCGTTATGGGATGCAGCTCCAGGCGATAGCTGGCTCTTGCCTCGAGGGACCGAAGTTACCTTGGAATTGCCAATGGACGTTTCTCTGATTGTCGTGCAACTGCAAAAAGGTTTGGCGAGTACGAGCCAATAAGATTTTCACGCAACAAACGGCTTCATACCGAAATTCGCTTGCGCTGACCCGCCCACGTAAAACCGTTTGCCAAGGATCCAAAAGCGCGCCCGCACCGCGGCGCATGTTTTTTCAATAAATTCGAGGCTGTCATCAACGACGTCATATCGGGCGGCGTCACGAATGCAAGCCAACGTCCAGCACGTTCCATTTGGATACACATGTCCCCCAATGCTCGTTCCGTGACCGGACCCCAGGTCATTGAAGCGTCCGTCAAATCCATGACGACACCGCGTACACGCGTCCAAGGCTCCGCCGCAAGCTGTTCGTAAATGCCAACCATTTCCAATGCGAATGCTGCCCCCACTTCGCGACTCACGTCGGGCCGACGCCATACACGAAAATGCACCACACCATCGGTACCCACAACGACGCGATAATTTCCCCCCTCTGCATACGTATCCTGATGATCTGCCATTGTCTAGCGTCCGACTTCAACACAAACCACAGCCCATGTAAAGAATAGATGATCTGCCGGCTGGAGATTTATTCACCTATTGAGAAATCCGCTTCCTTTGACCCGCCCAATTGTACGCGTTTGCGAACGATCCAAACGTGCGCCCACATAACGGTGCCGTCTTTTTCACCAGCGACCCCGCCATCATCATTTGCAGCGCATCCGCCGCCGTTACCACGGCAAGCCAACGCTTCGCCGCCTCAACCGTCGCAAACATCCTCCCCAATGCCAGCTCCGTCATCGGCCCCCAACTCGTCGGCGCTTCCGCAAGATCCATGATGACACCACGCACCCGCGGCCAAGGCTCAGCCGTAAGTCGACCAAAAATGACAATCTTCTCCTCCGCGTAAGATGCCCCGACTTCACGGCTCACATCCGGACGACGCCATACACGAACATGAGCCACCCCACCCATGTCGAGTGTTACCCGATAATTCCCGCCTTCCGCGTATAAATCAGGATCCTTCGACAAACTCATGACACTTCGAGCCTATCACGAAGGTCACGTCCGTATGTCAATGCCTGTCTTGCCAAACATCGGCGAATTTTTGCGCCGACATTTATGAATTACTGATCACTCGTACTCGGCCGGATAACTCAATCGACAAGAGCCAATCCGACAGGTAATCCTTCACCGTAAAACGCCACACGATCCGATTCTGCCATTTCCACGATTTCCCGTACGGCCTGAATCCATTCCGGCCGCGCCCCCACCGTTTCCAATCGTTTAATAACGTCACGACGCACACGTTCGGATACATCACGCGCCCGATCGCCCGTCATTCGCGAAAGCTCCATCGCCGCTCGCGGAGCTGACGGCAAATCGTGCCATTTGTCCCGCAACAAATGATCAATCCAACGTTCAGCCGTACTCGCATTCACCACATGATGCACAGAAGCGTACGCAGGCACGCGAGAGCCAATGCGCCCAATTGCCGCCCATACACGCGGATCGCGG
This sequence comes from Polyangium sp. (in: bacteria), assembly GCA_044221885.1. Lineage (GTDB taxonomy): Bacteria > Myxococcota_A > Polyangia > Polyangiales > Polyangiaceae > Polyangium. Next base: position 2,103 of record JBGAOI010000490.1, on the reverse strand, counting down.
TTTGTCCACGTACGCTCTAGCAAATACCCGCCAAGTTCACTACGCCGATTCGGGGAAATGCGTTCGAGCGCCGCTGCCAAATCCACAATATCGGCGTCAGGTTCGGCCCGAATTCCTTTTGGCTTTTTGAGGCGTTTTTCCGCAGGCGCAATGAAGGGATCCAACAAATCCCGCAAAATGACCTGCTCGGCTTCGTCCAGTCCCCCGGCAATACGTCGCCAAGCAATCCAGAATTGTTGCCACGAACGAGCTTCCTGGGCAAACGTCAATCGGTCCGGAAAAAGCGAAAATAGATTGGACGCCCGTTCCGCATCCAATGGATGCCCAAATCCCGGACGTAAACAATAACCGGCCAATTGCCAAAATACGCGTTCATGATCGGCACTTCGTTTGCGCCCTTTGTGCCCTTGCCACAAGACATCGAACAACATCCGGTTTGTCTCGAGCGTCCATCCTGCTCGTTCTCCGGCATGTTTTTCCAGTTCGCGAATCAGGTCTTTGACTTCCCGCGGCGTGACGTCCGCGCGACCTTTGCCGTATACACGCAAAATGGCTTCTCGCGCGTCGTCCCAGCGTTTACCCCGTAAAACAATTTGCGGTCCGCCACTTTTCGCGTCTTTCGCCCGCTCGGCATCCGCAATTTCGTCCGCAGCAGGACTCGCTTCGCGCAAATCCCATGTTAATCGAAAACGTCGCGCCTCTGGGTTATCCACCCTTTCCATACACGACAATTCCAGCGTGCCAATCGCGCTGAGCTGCCCCGATAACGACACCAAGACTTCCCCCGGACGTGTCCCAGCCTCGAATGCTGAAGAAACTGGAGGCAATGCCTGAAACTGCTCCGAATCAATCGTTACGACCGTACCCGGCAAATCCAGGGCTTCATTCGAAGCAAACAATGGAAATCTTACTGGACGTCCCAAGGTCAAAGAAAACGTGCGGTCGGAAATATCATATTGAATGCCTTCTCGGGCCCCTCGAGGCACCACACAAACCGCTTGACGCGTTTGTCCCGCATCACCCGCTATGCCCACGTAATACCCCCGCGCGGAACCTCCACCAATGCGTATTCCACGCCCGAGCAACGACAACCCATACAACACGGCGCCTCGAGCCACCGCCATATCCGGGTCGCGATGCGGCAGGACTTCAGGCCGAACACCACTCCACGACGTTATGGATTCAGCGAGGCGTTCTTCGATTTGCGGCGACAAAAAGACGCCACCATTGAGCAAAAGCGCCGACGGGCCATTCACATTCGCTGCATGCCGCGCAAAAAAATGCGCCACATGACGTGTCATGGCCACGTCTCGTTCATAAGGCAATCCAAACGCGACAAGCGCACTGCCACCACGCTGCGGACGTTCGTCCCGCTTGACGAGCGGGAAAAACCCATCCAGAATGAGCCGCTCGACTTCCTTACGCGTGAGTTTGGTTGATAAAGACGAACCAATCAATCGTGAACCCGATCCGAGAATCGTCACGTTGACTTCGTCGCGAGGATCCTCCGAAAGCAATTGTTCTTTGGCCGCACGACAAGCCATCACCAATTGCGCAAAACGCGACGGAGACAAGCGATCCGGAGGCTCGATCAGACGTTTCTCGCAGATATACGCCAGAGCCAAATCCATGTTATCGCCACCCAAAAGCAAATGACGCCCCACAGCCACACGCTCGACGTCCACGCCATAACCACCTTCCGCAGGCTTGACACGAATGAGAGACAAATCCGTCGTGCCTCCGCCAATATCGCAGACCAACACCAAAGCTTCGCCGTCGTGACGATGGCACAACGCATTGAGGTAACTCGGACCAGCTCGGCCCATGAAATCATAAAATGCAGCTTGCGGTTCTTCCAGCAATCGAATCTCGAGCCCCGCACGATGAGCTGCTGCAACCGTCAATTCCCGAGCGTCTTCATCAAAAGATGCAGGCACCGTCAAGACGACATCCTGCTCCTCCAATGGCGCCTCGGGATGCTCTTCATTCCAACATGTCCGAATATGTTGCAATAAACGCGTGGCTGCTTCGACCGGCGAGACGCGAGGCAAATCGTCGGCGTCGTCAGCCGCGCCCCAAGGCAATATCGCGGCCGTTCGGTCC
>JBGAOI010000048.1:0-22825 GCA_044221885.1 Polyangium sp. (in: bacteria) | reverse complement strand
CGAAAGCACTCGCATGTGTTGCGGTCATGCCGACCTCGTCGAGGACGGTTTGGACATCCTCGGAAAGCGGTTTTTCCGCACCAACGACGAGGGCGATAACGTCGGAAAAACCGACAGCATGTGCAACTGCGGCGCCAAGTCGCGCGAATTCGCCCCCTCGTGCATCGATGAAGCACAAGGGCAGGGGAGTTTTACTGGTCAAAGTGCAACCTAGTTGGTGTTGAGTTCGACGCGGAGAAGTTTGCGTCCGATGAACAGGTAGTCGCCGTGTCCGAGTTCGCGTTCGCTCTTGATGCGCACGTACGTGCCGTTGCGACTATTGAGATCGGTGAGCGAGAATTTTCCGTTTGTCTCTTCGATACGGCAATGCGAGCTCGACATGTACAAGTCGCCGGGGAAGTTCAGATCGCCGCCTTCGCGACCGATTTGCAGCGACGTACCGCGGGCACATACGGTCATGCCGATAGCCCCGCTTTGCAGAAGCTGCGTGAGGCGGAACGGGCTCGGATGTTTTGGCGACGAATAAAAGTACGTCCCGTCGGGGTCTTGGCCATCGGACGGCTTGGGCGTCAGGTCGAGGCGGAACACTTGTTCGCCCGCGAGGAACGTATCGGCAGGCGCGATGTCGACGGTGCCGCGGACGCGAATGTAGACGCCGTTGAGTGAACCTTCGTCGCGTACGACGAGTTTGCCGTCTCGGTAGAAGAAGTTGGCGTGTCGTGGAGAGACAAACGGATCGTCCGGAAAAACGAGCTGACCTTGTCGACCGACGATGTGTTGTTCAGCTTTGAGGTGGAAGCTGAGACCGTCCATGCCTTCGCCGCGAATCAGGATCAGCTTGGCTTTTGCGGGGTTTTGCATGTCCCCGAAAAAGAGCGTTTGCGCGTTGAGGATCTCGAGCGGAACACCAGTCCCGCACCTCCCACAGAACTTATGACCCGAGGGCACGCCGCTCGAACATGAACGGCAGATGTAATTGCGGGCTTGCTCCATGAGCTCCTCCTGCGTCAACTCCGAGAAATTGGTTGGTGCGGATGATACCGCGGACGATGAACTGCGAGAACTTGTCGTGGGACGTGATGTTGCCGCGGTTGTCGTTGGGAACGGTGTTGCCCGACGATTTCCCGGCATGGGTTGCGCGGCGCGTGCGCTCGTTCGTGCTGGTGGTGCCGATGAACTCGGCGCCCCCGTAAACACGGCGAGGTCGTTGGTGCACACAGGACAACTCGTGGTGCTCATGGAGCTCCACGTGTCGCACTGTCCGCAAACGACACCTATTTCGTGCTGCTCGTCGTGCAACGTCATTCCCAAAAGACAATCGGTTGTAGACGTGCTCGGTGAGACGGGTCAAGCAACATGCAAAACAGTGTTGATGCCTTGGATCCCGAATCATCCGTCAGTGGATGAACATCATGCGGCGATCGGCATCTTTGAATCCAGCTTCGCCCCAAAGACGAAAGACGATCTTTTCGGTGCATGAGCTGGCTTCCAATGTTCCGTAGTCGCGCGAGTCGTCGTGAAAGTCGATGTTGTCGCTGAGGAGAAAGACCATGCCTTCGCCAACTTCAGCTTTGAACGTAGTGGCTTGACCAGCTTTCTTCTCATTGCCGCGGTAGTGCCATCCACCACCCATCTCGACGACACCACACTGCATCTCGACTTCTGCTTCGGTGTTTGGATGGATGAACCAGTAGCGCTGGTCAGGGCACGCTTGCTTGATGTCGTAGACTTTGTTGTTGACGTAGACGCGACGGCCCTTGAGCTCGACGATATCGCCAGAAACACCGAGGATGCGTCCGATCAAAAATTTCGTCGGATCGTCGGGATCTTTGCACCGTACCAAATCGCCAAACCCTCGTTTGCCGCGGGTCAGAAGGACAATCGTGTCTTTTGTGCGCAACGTGGGTTCGACAGAAGCGCCCAGCAGCAGCTCATCTCCTGGCAAGGTCCAGGTCACGAAAAGCAACGCGCGCAGCAGTCCACCGATCAATCCAAGAGCGATTGCCGTCCACAGAACCGCTTTCAGAAACTTCGACATTGAATGCACCAGCGTACTTCATGCATGCGCCAAGTGGCGAGATCACAGCACGCTCAAATGCAACATGGACTTTGAGAAAGTAATAGAGCCTGGCGTCAAACGTTCAGCGTTTGCAGCTTCGGAAGGGCGGGAGCTCGTTGGGGCTGGCACCTTCGGCGATTTCTCGCGCTGCACTGAAAAGTTCGGGCCAGACATCGAGCCGCACGAAGACCGATGGAGAAACGGTCGAGTCGTCGCCATCCATGACCGATGCAGACACCACACCAACGACGTCACTTCGCCCAGGACTCACGACGGGACCACCTGAATCGCCCGGACAAACCGACGCAATGGCGATGAACTTGCCATCTTCGATGCGTGCAACGCGCCCGCCCGTGCGTTCGACACGATGAATGGCGTTTCGGGTCAAAGCGCAACGGCCAAACCCAATCGGAACAATGGGCTCACTCGCAAGGGGTGGAGCCTCCAAGCGCGGCACCATCGTTGGAACTCCAACGAGTTTGCGGCTCAGAACCAGAATCGCGATGTCGCCTTCGCCCGACACGTACCCGCAGTCTGGACTGACAACCGCACGCACTTGCACTTCGCCCCACGGCAAGTCGTCTCCACCAAGCTCCACCATGAACTTCTCCGGTGGTTTGTCTCGGTTGAGCACTTGTCCGTCGGCATCACGCTCCGCCACACAATGATGCGCAGTGAGTACGAGATCTTCAGCGATCAACGTTCCCGTGCACGCGACATCGCTCACCACGCGAACAACCGCGTTGTTCGGATGCTCGACGTCGAGGTCCACGGGCAACTGAATCGTGAAAGGTCGATCTTCGGCCTCCGAATGCGCCGCCGGCGTAGCGATGGGCGCGTGTTTGGATGCATGACTGCACCCAACAAGAAGGGAGGTCGAGACAAGTACCGGGACCCATCCATTGATGCCGCGAACGGCAACGGATGAAACGGTGCGAGGTGCGGGGCGACTCGTCAGCACGGGCGCTGTAGCCTCCCAAGTAGGGCGTGAGCAAAAGCTCACGAGGACGAACCGAAGGGCGAGGAGCATGGCGGCGTCGTTAGGAGCATCCGACAACGCTGACAAAAACTCCTTGGGTACATTAACGTCTTTTTTGTCGCAAGATTCAAAAATTCTTGTTTTGGTTAAATTGTGCTATCGCATGGCAACCATGCCAACTTTGTGTGTGCTGCGTTCATACGCAGTGCGCAACGCCGACGGATCAGCCATCGGGTCTTCAATGCCCGCCGCAACGACTTCATGCAAAAACGCGGCCTGACCTCGCGCTTTTGTAGTTTGCCACGCTTTGCATCCCGCCGGCCCATTTTCGCAAGCCGTCAAAGCGTTCTCGACAACGGCCAATGCCTGACGTGGTTGACCTCGGTGAAACAACGCACGGGCATGAATGTCCGCAACAGCCAAATCCGATTGGATTGAACGCTGGGACCGTTCAATGACCGCACAAGCCAACCCAGGTTGACCGTGATCCACATACACGGAAGCAAGTTTGCTCACGGTGTCCACGCTCGGCGCCAGAGCGGCTCGTTCTTCAAGCGCTGATAAATCGACGGGATTCGCGGCTTTCGCGGCTTTGGATGACACAGGAAGCAGGCTCTTCGATGGGGTTTCAGGACCCACGAACCCAAGCCACGCAATTGCAGTCAAAACGAAAGCATTACAAACGAAGAGTGCCGAGCGCATGAGCAGCTCAGACATCCCCCATGGCGAATGTTCCGATCTTTGAAAAAGATTTCGGAAATAGGTGGGTGAATGTAGGTGCTTATTCTTTGGGCAGGACGACCAAGTCGTCGCGATGGACCACAAGATCTTCGCCGTCTTCTTCGTGTTTTTGTCCGGCGAGCCGTGAGGCGTCGGAATGCGATAGCCGAGACAAACCGCGCGCAATTTCATGACCGTCGGGGTCGACGATGGACACGGCATCACCAGTTTGAAAACTACCGCGAACGCCGAGCACTCCAACGGCCAAGATGCTGCGGTTTTTCGCGGAGATCGCTTCGGATGCGCCGCGATCGAGAAGAATGGCGCCGCGAGGTCGGAGCGTGAAAGCAATCCAGTGCTTTCGCGCGTTGAGGCGCTGATGTACGGCCGGGAAAAACGTTCCGACGTCTTCGCCCGAGGTGACTCGACCCAAGATGCCTGGTTCTCGTGCATGTGCGATCACGACGTGTGCGCCCGCGAGTGTCGCGCGACGGGCGGCTTCGACTTTGCTCGACATGCCGCCTGTACCAACGCCGGACGTCGATCCGCCGGCGAGGTGTCGAGCTTCACGCGCGATGTTGTGCACGATGGGCACGCGTTTGCCGGTTTCATCGAGCAAACCTTCGACGTCCGACAGCAAGAGCAAGAGGTCGGCTTCGACGAGCGGCGTCACCATCGAGGCGAGTTGATCGTTGTCTCCGAACTTGATCTCTTCCACGGCGACGGCGTCGTTCTCATTGACGATCGGGATACATCCGGCGTCGAGCAGCGCAGCAAAAGCGTTGCGGGCGTTGTTTGTCCGGGTACGATCGGCGAGATCGGCGTGGGTCAGCAAGATTTGAGCGACCGGCAGGCCAAGTTTGTCGAAAGCAACCTCGTACCGCCGCATGAGGATGCTTTGGCCAGCGGCAGCGGCAGCTTGCAAACGGGCGATGTCCTTGGGACGTTTGTCGAGGCCGAGCTTCTGCATGCCGCTCGCGATCGCGCCGCTCGAGACGATGACGACGCTGCGATTTGCGCGGGCGTTGTTCGTGCGAAACGCGGCGACGTCTTGCGCGAGTCTGTCCCAAGCATCTCCGGTGAGACTCTTGGAGCCGATCTTGACGATGACGCGACGGACTTTGGTGAGGGCGTTGCGGTTTGTAAAACCTTCGGTGACTTCGGCAGTTCTTTCAGCGACCACGTTCATCCTGATGCTCGGCGGCGACTTCATCGAACGCAGCTTCGAGGCGGCGTTCGAAGTAACTGGGGAGCGAAGCGCTCGTGAGAATGGCGGTGTCGACCCAGCGAGTGAATTCGTCGCGAAGGTCGTCGACGATGTCTTGCATGGTGACGGATGCAGGGCGCAAGTAGGGCGACAAGACGCGGAGCATCGAGCGATCGATGAGTTGACGGATGTGTTTGGCTTCGTCGATGCCGATACGTACGGCTTGGGTCTTTCGGACTTGCGAGAGGTAGCGATCGAAGAGGTGTCCGAAGGCGTAAACTTCGAGGCCTCCGGCGAGGGACGTCAGGGCGCCGAGCGGACCGCGGCTGAGCAAGGTTCGTCCGAGCATCTCGAGGGCCGAGCGGGCGATGTTGCTCGGGCCGATTTGTCGTGCTGGATCGGCCAGGATCTTTCGGGCATCGGTGGTCATGCTCAAGCCGTAGCGAGCGGCGACGTCATGGGCGAGTGCCCCTCGCAAACGCCCGACGACGCGTTCTGGAAGGATGGGCAAGGGCAGTGCAAGGGCGCCCATGGACGCGGCGGAAAGCACGGCGAGCCGTCCTGTTGGCGCGGTTGTCGCGACGGGTACGGCGACGGAGCTTGGCGCGGGTGTAGTGGGCGTTGAGGACGTCATGACGTTCGACGGTAGCAAACGTGCGGGATAAAGGTGCCAACCACTTTTGAGGAGCGCGGGAAGTGCTTCTGTTCAAAGGTGCCAGCCACTTTCGGAACGCAACGTGCCTTTCGGGATGGCGTGGGCTGGTGTACGGTGCGTGAGGTTCGAGTGGGTCAGGAGAAGCGTCGATGTTTCGCGGTGCTGGAGCTTTGAGTTCCCTCGGTGTTGTCGCTTTGTTTGCGCTGCTTGGGGCTGGGTGTTCGCCGGAAGGCAAGGCCAAGCGAGCGCTCGAATCGTACGAGACGGTGTTTCGGACGTGCAAAGAGCAAAGCGAGCGCGAAAAAGTGAAGCCTGGCGAACATCGTTGTGCAAGCATTGCCAGTGCAGCGATTGATTTGGGGCTCGAGCAAACGAAGCTCGAGGAGCCGCGACGCAGTGAATTGTTGAATGGGTGGCTCGAGAAAAAGGCGTTTGTCGGGTACTATGTACCTCGTGACAAACGTTTGGTCGAGAAATGAGCGAGGCAAACGTCGTGTCTGAAATGGAAGATCCTCGACAAGTATTGCAATTGGCAGCGTTCGATTTGAATGCGGGGGCATTTGCGGACGCTCTCGAACGATTGCGTGATGCGTTTTCGTTTCTCCAAAAAAACCCGGAATTCTTGGCGCCGTCACGGGCGATCGAAGCGCGGGCGCTGATGAGTCTCGGGCGTGAGCAAGAGGCGATCGAGACCTTGGAAAAAGCGATTGGCGAGGCGAAACAGGCCGGTCTTGACAAACACGTCATAGGATTGAGAGGATTGCGCGAACAATTGCATCGAGCGGTCGAGATGCGCAGGCTTGCGGCGACGCCTGTGGATGAATTGACGGGTCGTCATGTTGATCCGGGGGAACGCGCGGTACTGTTTTCGAATAAGATCGTCGCGTATCTTGGAATGGGCGACGTATCGAGTGCGGAGGCATTGCTCCCGCGAGCTCGGGCCAGTGCTGAAGAAGCGGATGATCCTTTGGCGTTATTGCCGGTGTTGTTGGCGACGAGTCAATTGGGGGCGGCCAAAGGTGATTGGGTGTCGGCGAAAAAGGCGCTCGAGGCTGCGCGGACTTTGGCGAAATTGCACGATCCGGAATCGATGGTGCTCGTGGAAGAAATGACGCGATACTTGATGCAGCATGCGCCGAAATGAGCGTTTCGATTCAGCGTAGCCATAACATGGCGACGCCAATGACGGCGACGAGAGCTCCAAGGCCAGCCCGAAAGGTGACTTTTTCGAGCCGCGCGAGAACGACGACGGGAATGATGAGGACGGGGGTTGTGGACATGATGGTCGCGGCGACGCCTGTTTCTGTGTGTTGAACGGCGAAAAGCGATAGTGTTACGCCCATGAAGGGTCCTAAAAACGCGCCCAAGGACGCATAACTCATGGCCGTTTTGTCACGGATACCGTCGCGGGTTTTTCTCCACCAACCGACAATGAAAAACACGATGGAAAACCCAATGATGCCTGCCAATACGCGAATTTGTCCCGAAGCAACGGGGTCATAATCCCCCATACCAATTTTGCTCAAAACGAGGCCACCGGCTTGACCCAATGCCGCGCCAAACCCGAGCAGGATGCCCTGACGTAGCGTATGGCCCTTGGCGTCGGTATGGTTTGGCGTAGAAGATTCGGAACGTTCACGAAGTACCCAGACAACGCCGGCAATGGTTATGGCCATTCCGACGAGGCCGAGCGGCGCGATGCGTTCGTTTAGAAAGAAAAACCCAAGCAGGGCGGTGATGGGTGGTGCGAGCGCCATGATGAGCATCGACAAGCGTGGACCAATGACAACAAACGCGCGAAAGAGGCAGATATCCCCGAGAACATAACCGATGACGCCGCTTGCCAAGAGCCACCCCCACGTTTGCGGGGGCGCGTCGAGAGGCAGGAGTTGACCTCGGCGAACCCCGCCATACAGGGTGAGGAAACAGAACGCGATGACAAGTCGCACGAGGTTCAAGGATAACGAACCCATGCGTCGTCCGGCGGCGGCAAAAGCTAGAGAACTACCAGTCCAGCAACATGCGGTACCGAGGGCAGCGAGTTCGCCGAGAGGAAGAGACATAAAGGATGCTCGAGTGTCTGCTGTTTGGCGCGACGAAGGCCCATGTATGCACGCAGACGGGGGCAGGTGCAAGGGATGTGGGGAACGAATGTCGCTGTGTAACGGATCGCTGCGCGTGACAGTGCTGCGAGAATTCCCACCAATGGTCGAATCGCCAATCCATCATGACGCTTGCGGTGAACGTGCGAATCGCATATAGGTGATCGTTTTGCGAACGTATCGCATTGCCGCTCGCCGCGGCGATGGGGGATTTCTGCTATGAAACTCGAAACCTACAGCTTTCAAAATGGTCAATGGTCGAGCAATGGCATCCCGGACTTGGATTCCGACCAAACGCTGGTGCTCATGTTTTTTTCACCGCGCTTCGGGCAAGATTCTCAGGTTTTGGCCGACGTTCGCCGGATGTATCCACGATCGCACATCATGGGTTGTTCGACGGCGGGTGAAATTTTGAGTACGGAAATATTGGATGACTCTATTGTGGTGTCGGTTATTCGTTTCGAGCGAACGGAATTGCGCACGGCGTATGCGACCGTGGGGCGTGCAGAGGATTCCGCTGGGGCGGGAGCGGCATTGGCGAAAGCGTTGGCGGGACCCGGATTGCGAGCAGTGTTTGTCTTGTCGGATGGTACGAGCGTCAATGGCAGCCATTTGGTCGAGGGGCTCAACAATGGTTTGCCCGAGAACGTCATTGTGACGGGTGGTCTGGCCGGGGACGGAACGGCATTTGGTAAGACGTGGGTTCTCGAGGGAGGATTGCCGCGTGAGGGCGTCGTGGCGGCGGTTGGGTTTTACGGGGAACATTTGCGTATTGGGCATGGTTCGAAGGGTGGTTGGGATATTTTTGGCCCCGAACGGGTGATTACGCATTCTCGGGATCACGTGTTGTACGAGCTGGATGGTCGTCCGGCATTGGATCTATACAAGGAATATCTTGGGGATCGGGCGGCGGAATTGCCGGCGTCGGCGCTCTTGTTTCCTTTGAGTGTTCGGGCGAATCGGCAGGACAACAATCGCGTTGTGCGGACGGTGCTTGCGGTCGATGAAGGGGAAAAGAATCTCACGTTTGCTGGAAATGTTCCGACGGGCCATTTGGCGCAGCTCATGCGGGCCAATTTCGATCGGCTCATTGATGGTGCGGCCGGAGCAGCAGCGGAATTGCGTTCCGCGTTGATGAGCGCTGGTCCGACGTTGTGCATTGCCGTTTCGTGTGTCGGACGGCGTCTTGTTTTGGGGGAGCGTGCCGAAGAAGAAGTCGAGGCGGTTGTCGAAGGTATGAATTCGCAAGCGCAACAAATCGGGTTTTACTCGTACGGCGAATTGTCTCCTTACACGAATGGTCGTTGCGACCTCCATAATCAGACGATGACTCTTACCGCCATTGGGGAAACATGATCGAGAATCGTTTGCTGCTGCGTCAACTTGCGAAAGCCGGGGCGAATGATGATCGTCCCCCGGACGAGCAGCATTGGAAACAATTTCTCGAACGCATTGAACGCGCCTACAAAGATGCCGAGGCCGATCGGTATTTGCTGGAAAGGTCGCTCGAAAAAGTATCGGGCGAGATGCAGCATCTTTACGAGAGTCTGCGCCGGGCTTCGGAAAATGCGCTGGCGATCGAACGAGACAAACTCAAGGCCATCATTTCTGCGACAGGCGATGGACTAGCCACGACGGACAAGCACGGCAACGTTCAATCGATGAATCCAGCCGGTTTGCGCATGCTCGGTTGGCAAGAGGACGAAATGGCAGCGCGTCCGCTGCATGAAGTGCTGGCGTCGGAGTCCTTGCCATTTGATCCCGACTTGCAATTGGCCATTCATGAAGCGCGGGCACATCGTGACGAACGAGGTCGATTTGCTCGGCACAATGCCGACCCTCTACATGTTTCCTATATTTTGACGCCTATCCTTCAAGAAAAGGAGATCAGTGGGTTTGTCTTGGTATTCCACGACATGACCACACGAAAACAAACCGAAGAGCAGCTCGAGCGCGCGCGTTTGGAGGCGGAAAGCACGAGTCGCATGAAGAGCGAATTTTTGGCCAACATGAGCCATGAAATTCGTACGCCGATGAATGCCGTCATTGGTATGGCCGGATTGCTTCTCGATACGCAGCTCAACGAAGAGCAGCGCGAATACGTGGCGATTGTCAAGAGTTCGGGCGAGCATCTCTTGAATCTTTTGAACAGCATTCTTGATTTGTCCAAAATCGAATCAGGGCGTTTGGAGCTCGAAGCTGTTGTTTTTGATGTTCGCACGGTGCTGGACGAAGTTTTGCAAATGTTTTCGGATCGTGGTGGTGGACCCGATGTGGAACTCGTTGGACGGGTGTCTTCGTCTGTACCGCGAGATTTGGTGGGAGATCCAAATCGCTTACGTCAGGTGTTGTTGAATTTCGTAAGTAATGCAATGAAATTCACGGCGCACGGTGGGGTTACCGTGCATATCGAATGTGCGTCGTGCGAGGACATGGAGGCGGAATTACGGGTGACGGTTCGCGATTCGGGCATTGGGATGACCGAAGAATCGATGGCGCGGCTGTTTACGCCTTTTATGCAGGCGGATGGATCCACGACGCGTCGTTTTGGTGGTACCGGTTTGGGTTTGACGATTTCCAAGCAGCTTATCGAATTGATGCGGGGCAAAGTTGGCGTTGAAAGTATACCCGGCAAAGGATCTACGTTTTGGTTCACTGCGCGATTTCTAACGCAATCGGGGGATCAATCGATCCCTCCGCCCGCTGAATTGCGCGATATCAAGATTCTCGTCGTGGACGACAACGCCGCATCACGTTCGAGCATTGTCGAAGCCTTGAGTGAATGGGGAATGCAAACCGTTGCCGTGGAAACAGGCATGCAAGCGTTTGTCGCGTTGGCTCAGGCGAAAGCCACGCGCCCATTCGAGATGGTTCTTCTGGACCATCATTTGCCCGGTCTTTCGGGAATTGAAGTCAGTCGGGCACTCGATGCGGATCGTGGATTCGAGGAGCTCAGAAAAGTTTGGATGGGAACGTTTGGGCACGGCATTGGTGCGCGCGAATTACGTGATGTCGGATTTCACGCGTTCGTGCCCAAACCCATACGCATGCAAAGCCTCGAACACGCGCTTGTGCGGGCGCTGCGGCGGCAGGAAGCCACGACCGCCACGCCGACGATGCCGCCGCCCGTGCCGGAAGTCGTTGCGCCGCGTAATCGTCCGCGTGGCGCGCAGATCTTGGTGGCGGAGGACAATCCTGTCAATCAGCGACTCACGGGCAAATTGCTCGAAAGGCGCGGTTATAGCTACGATATTGTGCAAAATGGCATCGAAGCTGTGGAAGCAGCGGTGACGCAGCCGTATCAATTGGTGCTGATGGATTGCATGATGCCGGAAATGGACGGTTATCAAGCCACGAGGGAATTGCGCCATCGGGGATTCAAGCTGCCGATTGTAGCGATGACGGCCAATGCTTTGTCGGGGGCGCGAGAAGCGTGCATTGGGGCGGGCATGGACGATTATTTGACAAAACCCGTCGAGCCGCAACGTCTCGATGCGGTATTGAGTCGGTGGCTCATGCCCGCAATCGACTTGCCCACGCTGCAAAATATTCGGGATATCATGAACGGTGATGACGAAGCCATTCAGGACTTGATTCGAGTTTTTCTGGACGATGCGAATCAAGGTATGGAAGAAATGACTGTGGCGATTCGCAATCGAGATACCGCAGGTTTGGCGCGTGTTGCCCATAAACTCAAATCGGCGAGCGGCTATCTTGGGGCCATGGCGATTCGGCAACGATGTTCGGACATCGAATTGGCGGCCAACGGAGCCGACGCATTTTGGGCTTTGCAGCTTGCTTCGCAACTTGGGACAACCATTGAAGCATTCAAGGATGCAGCCGTCATGCAAGGGCTTTTGACGGCGTAACGCAACAGTTCCGTCCCGTCCTCCCGCTCCTGGCTTCTCGCTTTCTAGCACGACTCCGCCACTTCGTTTATTGCGCTTGTCGAGGCTTGATTTCTCGGCATTCGCGGGACCCAAAACTCGCCCGCCCGGCAGGCTCAAACAGTGAGGCCCCGCCGCTGCGCCAAGAAATCAGGTACTCACCAAGCAACGCATTGAGCAATCTGGCGGAGTGGTGCTAGAGGCAATCAACCGACTTTCGCAACAAACGCTGACATCTTGCCCCAGCTAGTGCTAAGAGCAGGTGCGTCATGACGACTTCAGCCGAACCTTCCGCCACGACAATCACGACAAACGAAACGAATCGCTACGTTCATGCCGAGGTCGAACCTCGATGGCAACGCTACTGGGAAGAGCACAACGTGTTTCGTTCCGAGCGTCGCGAAGGTCGACCCAAGCGTTATGTGCTCGACATGTTTCCTTATCCGTCAGGCGCTGGGCTCCACGTCGGTCATCCCGAAGGCTACACCGCGACGGACATCTATTGTCGCTACAGTCGTATGAGTGGTTATGACGTGCTCCATCCGATGGGCTGGGACGCTTTTGGTTTGCCCGCGGAACAACATGCGATTCGTACAGGTACGCATCCCGCAACGACCACCGCGCAAAATGTGACGAACTTTCGTCGCCAACTGAAGATGTTGGGATTCAGTTACGACTGGTCACGCGAAGTCGACACGACGGATCCGCATTACGTCCGTTGGACGCAGTGGATTTTCTTGAAGCTTTTCGAGAAGGGTTTGGCATTCCAAGACAAGGTGTTCGTCAATTGGTGCCCGGCGCTCGGTACGGTGCTCGCGAATGAAGAGGTCACCGACGGCAAGAGCGAGATTGGTGGTCATCCCGTTGTGCGCACGCCGTTGCGTCAATGGATGTTGCGCATCACGGCGTATGCCGACCGTTTGGCGAAAGATTTGGAACTCGTCGATTGGCCCGAAGGAACGCTGACGGCGCAACGCAACTGGATTGGCCGTTCGGAAGGCGCGTTGATTTCGTTTGAGGTCCAAGGACATGAAGGCGCGAAAATTGACGTTTTCACGACTCGCCCAGACACGCTCCAAGGCTGCACGTATGTGGTGCTCGCGCCCGAACATCCGCTCGTGGCCAAGGTGACGAAGCCTGAGCATTCCGAGCGCGTGCGGGCGTATGTCGAAGCGGCGTCGCGCAAGAGCGACTTGGATCGAACGACGGCGCAGAAGACGAAAACGGGTGAACCGACAGGCGCTTTGGCGATTCATCCGCTCACGGGCCAAGCGGTTCCGATTTGGGTGGGCGATTATGTCATTGGCACGTACGGAACCGGTGCGGTCATGGCGGTGCCTGGCCATGACGAACGGGATTTTGCGTTTGCCAAGGCGTTCGACTTGCCCATCATCGAAGTCATCAGCCCCGATGGCTCATTGCATGATTCTCTCGAAGCCGCGTATGTCGATGAGGGCATTCTCGTGCGTAGTGGTGAATTCGATGGCCTGAAGTCGTCCGAGGGCAAAAAGGCAATTGTCGCGGCGCTCGAAAAAATCGGCAAAGGTTCGTCCAAGATTACCTACAAATTGCGCGATTGGGTGTTTTCGCGTCAGCGGTATTGGGGCGAGCCAATTCCGATTTACTTCCCGGTCGACATGAAAAACCCGGGCGGCGACCCACGAAAAGGCGATGAACACGTAATTCACTTCGACAAGCCCATTGCGGTAGCCGATAGTGAATTGCCTTTACGTTTGCCGGATTTGCCGGATTTCCGACCGGGAGACGATCCCGCGGGACCCTTGGCGCGGGCTGCCGATTGGCGGTATTTCCAAAAAGATGGTCAGTGGTATGCGCGGGAAACGAATACGATGCCGCAATGGGCTGGCTCGTGCTGGTATTACTTGCGTTACCTCGATCCGCACAATCCTTCGGAGGCATTCAGCAAGAAAGCGTATTCGGATTGGATGCCCGTGGATTTGTACGTAGGCGGGAACGAGCACGCCGTGCTGCATCTTTTGTATGCGCGGTTTTGGCACAAGGTGCTTTTCGACATTGGCGTCGTGACGGATCCCGAACCGTTCAAGAAGCTGGTGCATCAGGGATTGATTCTGGGCGAAGACGGCGAAAAAATGTCGAAATCGCGCGGAAACGTCGTTAATCCCGACGATATCGTCAAAGCATACGGGGCGGATTGTTTGCGCCTGTATGAAATGTTCATGGGGCCGCTCGAAGCGGTAAAACCGTGGCAATCGGGGCAGATTCAAGGTGTCGTGCGTTTTCGAGATCGCCTCTATTCGATCTTGACGCGTCCGCTTGCGGATACCATGGACGATGCGACGCGAAGGCTCTTGCATCGGACGATCAAGAAAGTCGGCGACGACATCCAGCATTTGTCGTTCAATACGGCGATTTCGGCCATGATGGTGTTGCTCAACCATTTGGGCTCATTTAAGGATGTGCCGAAAGAAGCGGCCGAGGGTTTGGCGCTGATCGTGTCGCCGTTTGCACCTCATGTGGCCGAAGAAATTTGGCATTCGTGGGGGCATGACAAGAGCATCGCCCTTGCCGCGTGGCCGTCTTTCGATCCGGCCATGTGCGTCGACGACGTGCTCGAAATGGCGGTGCAGGTCAATGGCAAGGTGCGAGGTCGGGTGACGCTGCCGGTGAAAGCATCGGAAAGCGAAGCGCGGGAAGCGGCTTTGGCGGCGGAAGGCGTTTCGACCTATACGTCCGGAAAAACCATCAAGAAGTTCATTTACGTGCCGGGAAAGATTGTGAACTTGGTGGTGGGATAAGCACCGCATCCCAAAAACGAGAATGACGGCTGGTCCAGGTTTCTGGATGGAGCCGTCATTTCTATGCGATCGAGCGTGGAGTCACTCCCACCGTCGGCCGCTTGCGCATCCCACGTTGACCGTCAATTCAAACGCGCCTTCCGACCAATACTTCGCAATGGCGTCGTAAACGTATTGAAATGCCGCATCAATCGCGGACGGCTCGATTTCGAGCAGCGCGCGCATGTCCGGAAAAACCACGAGCTTCGCAATCGGATCTTCCAAGAATTCGCGTCCACTCGGAAAAGAGACGCCAATCAATTGCACGTCGACGTCGACTTCACCGAGCCCCACGTTTTCGAGTTCCTCGGACAACGATTCAATCGTCGGACGACTTGCCGCCGAAAGCTCCACTGCTTTGCCGAATTCGGCCAAGTCTTGGCGCAAAGCATATTCGCGCAGCATGTCGTAAATCTCGGGAAACGATCCACGCACCGGCAATGCCACCAGCGCTTGTCCTCCTGGAACCAATACGCGGCGTAATTCAGCCAATAACGTGTAACGCTCTTTCGCGCTCACGTCGGGGTGAATCAAGAGCCCATGCGTGAAACTCGAATCATTGAGCGGCAAAGGCAATTGCGTCACGACATCGAGCGCAATGTTCACGCCTGTAATCGAGGCTGCCCTGGCGCGTGCCAAGGCAATCGCATCGGGCGAAGGGTCGTACCCGTAAATGTTCGCCCCAGGGAGTTTTTCCGCGAGCAATGCTTCGACAAACCCGGTGCGGCACCCGATATCAACGATCGTTGCTGGTGAATATGGAATGGCCATCTCCACCGCCGGCATACCGAAATTGGCGAGGTACCGAGGAATGACGGACGCATCGAAAAGGGCTGCATCCGTTGCCGTCAGCGGTGCCCCGATGTTCATGACGGAAGACCCCGACCTTGTGCCGGTTCTTCTTCGTCCTCCGCGCCGCCAGACAAAATCTCGAGCGCTTCTTCTGCAAGATCGCCAATCGTGAGCTCGGTGCTTCCTTCCGAACCGTCTTCGTCGAGTTCCACGGTACGCATGTCATCCACGAGGGGTTCGATCATGCGTGCTGCCGCGGGATCACCCACTTGCACGAGCGCTTCGATGGCGGCAGCAACAGCATCTGCATCGCCATGACGCAAAAACTGGCCGATGAGCTTCGTCACGCCAGGCTCGGGGATCTCCACAAGGATGTACGGCAATTCAGGCAGCGCCGGCGAACCCGCGGGCAAACGCTTGAGCGCTCGCTCGACACCGCGCGCGACTTCCTTGAATCGGTCAAACGCGAGGCCTTCGAGCACTTCACCGGCATGACTTCGCGCTTCAGGATTCTCCGAACTCAAAACATCGATGAGAGCATCGACGACTCCAGGTCCTTCGAGCTCGCCTAGAAGCGACGAAATACGCACGAGGCGAAGGCCTGCTTCATCGTCATCACTTTCACGAAGAGCGGCGGCAATCGCTTCGTTGAGGGTTGCGAGCAATGCGGCTTCCGGTTGTCGAGCAAGTTCGTCGTGAAGGCGGCGAACGGTACGCTCGGCATCGAAGAGCGCGCTCAGGGACTGGTCGATCGAAGGTCGGTCTTGCACAAAACAGGAGCTATCAACACGCCTCGACTTGTGCAAGGTGTGGAGCCCAATGTTTTGCTCGGAAAGGTCTCGGGACCGCTGGGAAAGACATGCGAATCGTCGAACACGACGAAGCGATGCGGTATAGCCGTCAGATGCAGCCGCTCGTCCGTGCCGCCGCTTTCTCTGCGCTCGTTGCAGGGATAGGCCTGTTCGGACTGACGAAGCCACGGGTGGTCGAGCAGCCGAGGAAAACGGAATTCGTCCCAGGGTCTCCGCCCGTTGCGGTCTCTTGTGCGCCGCAGCAGTTGCCCGAAGGTGACACGTGTTTGCCGATTCCCCGGTCGGGTCAAACGGATGCTCCAGGTGCCCTCGACCACGTGCCTCGGGCCTTGCGCGAGCGTGGTGAAGTCATTCCACGGCGTCCCGATCGTCCCACACAGGCGTCGGCGTATCGGTTTCCGCTTGCGAAAAGCGTCGAACCCGTTGTGCTCGCAGGCTTTGATTTGCCCGAAGGTACGGTGCCCGATGTGGATGTTCCTCCGGCAGCCGTGTTGCTCGGGGCGACGAACGGTGACGAGGTCATTGTCTTGACGCTCGAAGGACAAGAAGGGCTCGCTGAGATCGCGTTCGTGGGGCAGTTTGTCGGGACCACCGTCGTCACGTCACATACGGTGCGTGATGGAGGTCGCTTGCATCAGATTCTCCTGGTGCATGGATACCTGGATCGCGTGAGCGATCGTGTGATCGAGGGATCACCTGTCGATGAAGACGAAGTCCTCGGGTACGTGGGGAGTTTGTCCAGTGGACACGACGTGCTTTACGTCGAAGCTCGGCAAGTGCGTGAAGGGGCGGGACAAACCGAGCCGCTGAAGCTTTTACAAGACGGTTCGAGCATCTTGTGCGATGTGCGGAACGTGCTGCGTCACGGCGCGAGCTTGTAACCGTGGCCGTACACCGTGAGGATGTGTTGCGGTTTGTCCGGGGACTTCTCGATCTTTTTGCGTAACTTGACGACGAAGTTGTCGACGGTGCGATTCGACGGCGAAGCGTCGACGATTCCCCAGACTTTCTGGAGGATTTCGTCGCGAGAAACAGGTTGACCGACGCGCTCGTACAAGAGCCGAAGTAGTTCGACTTCGTAGAAAGAGAGCGGACTGTTTTTCGAGCCGCGCGTGATCGTGTGCGTGGTCATGTTGACCTTCGCTTGCCCCACGGTGAAGACCTCGGGTGTGGTTTCCGACGGCCGTGTGGTTCGGCGGAAAATGGCGCGAATGCGCGCGATGAGTTCCCCGACGCTAAAGGGCTTGGTGACGTAGTCGTCTGCGCCGGCGTCGAGCCCGCGGATCTTGTCGACCTCTTGGCCGCGCGCGGTGAGGATGATGATCGGGACAAACGCATCGAGGCGCCGTAGCTCTTCGCAAACTTTGAAGCCGTTGGTATCCGGCAGCATCAAATCGAGCAGCACGGCTTCGGGTTTTTCCTGCTTGGCCAACTGGACACCGGCACCACCGGTTCCGGCGGACACGACGGCAAACCCTTCGAATTCGAGAGCGTCTGTCAGGCCCAGGACGATGTGAGGTTCGTCCTCGATGATCAGGATCTTCTTTTTCGACGTCACGAGCGGCCCGGTCTTACCACAAAAACGAACGGGACCCGTAGAGGGCCCCGTCGTTGTGATGCGATGACGTCACACGGGACGTCGTTGTTTGTGGGCGAGATCAGCCGCCGGAGTCACCGGAGCAGGTGATGAAGAGCGTTGCGCCTGTTTGCGCTTCGCCAGCACCGACGAACCGAATGATGCGCTTCTCGTTCTCCGGGCACTTGGAGACGATTTCGACGTTGCCCGTTGCGGGTGTCGTCGTCGCGTCGACGTAGCACCAGCCATTGACCGGAGCGCCGCCGTTGAGTGGCGGCTCGCTGACGTCGTTCTGGCAGGCATTACGTTCCGCACCTTGGGTCTGCGTGATTTCGCAGAAGCAATCCCAGCCGGCCTTGTCTGCGAGCGGGTCTTTCTTGGCTTGCTCGACCGCTTTCGCCTTGTCCGAACCGTCCGCAATCGCGGCGCGAGCCTTGGCAGGATCACACGTGCAGCCTTGGCCTTGCGTGTTGCGTGCTTCGAGGATGAGGCACGGCACGTTGCCTTCGTTGTCCGGCACGAGCGTACGCGGCAAGCATTGACCACCGAGAGCGGTCTTCAGGCGATCGATGATGGCGCCGATGGCGGGGCGATAACCGAAGTCCGTCGCATCGGTGGAAAGTTGCTTGGGACAAACGGAGGCGACGATGCCCTGATTACCGAGGTCACGAAGAACGGTGAGTTCGCGCAGACCTGGGTAGGCCTTCGCTTTCACCTGCCGCGTGGGGCTGTTCATGTTGTTCGGGTCGGGTTGGCAAAGCGGGTTGTCGTTTGTCTTGCTCGTACAATCGCAAGCCGGCAGGTTCGTGTTCGTGCAGTCGCGTTCGGTGCCCGGCAAGAGGTCGAAGATGCACGCGTACTGCAAGTCGTCGTTCGGAATGGTCCACTCGTGACCGTTGATCGGGTTTGTCCCGGGGTTCGCCATCGAATCGGCGAGCATGTCACCCGTGATCGGGTTCGTCCCGGAACGCTTCTGGTAGGTCTCTTGCATGAGCGGATCGAGTGGCTTCGTGTTCTTGGCGGGATCGCCGAGAATGATCTGCCACGTCGTTGGGCTGTTCGGATTGGCTGGATCCGAAGGAGCCGCGAGCTCGTTTGCGTTCTTGAAACCCTTCGTCAGATCGGTCTTGTCGCGCGCGATGTCTTGCCAGGGCACACCGATGATGCCGGCGAAGAACACCAGGCCGGGGTCACGAATGTTCGAGTTGTTGTCTTGCGGATTGAGGTCCGAGAAGATCGGGTTCGCGACGATGTTGCCGTCACGATCGGGAATTTGCGCGCTGGAGAATGCCTGCACGTAACGATCGGTCGGATAGAGGAAGTCGATGCCGAAACGACGCTTTTGGTCCCAGCAACGCAAGTTGATGTTGTCTTCGGTGTCGGCCAAAAGCGCCGGTCCCGTGCCACCGTTCGGGTCTTTGCACGTGGGGTCGTCGGGGCAGCTTCCAGGGCCCTGACCGCACGACTTGCAGCACGGATCGTTCGGGTCGTTTGCGCATTCTTGGCGTGCACGGGGCAAACGCACGTTTGTCGCGCCGTTACGCAACTGACCGACGTAGTAGAACTGGCCGTACTCCTTGATGGAGCAGTCGTTTTCGTCCGTCAGCATGACGATCGCGAGGAGCGAATCGGGACGCATGAACTCGGCGCGTTGCTGCAAGAGCACTGCATCCGTGCCTTGCGGAACGGCCTTGTAGTTGTCGACGACGATGGACTCGTAGGGGTTGGGATCGGCGAGGAAACGGTAGACGGATTCGAGTTGTGACTCGTAACCGCAACCGATCTGGCCGGTGCCGACAACCATGTCGCGCAACGTCGGGACGATACCCATCGTGCCGTTTTCGATGACTGTTTCACCGCCGTACTTGTTTGTCGGGTCCCATGCGAGGAACTTCTTGTTCATGAACGTGGGGGCTTCTTGGCCGCCGCACTGATCAAGACGCGCGAGCAAGTGACCTTGGTCGTTGTTCGTGGTGTTCGGGTTTGGCGAACATTCCTTCGAAGCCGTATCAATGTTCGGGCAGGAATCTGCGCCGTGACCACCGATCGAGGAGCTCGTCACGCCGATGTGAATGTCGACGACCGGTTCGAATTCGCGCTTCGTTCCGGCAGGGCACATCTCGAGCGGGCCGGCCGGTTGCATCATGGCCGCAACGCCGTTGTCATCGAGACAGCGCGGATTGACGAGACCTTTGACGAGGTCGGGGATGGCGAGAGCGAGAATTTGCTGTTTGTCCGCCATCGATCGGGAGTTGTCGATGCCCAGCAAGAGGTCGATTTTGTCGACGGAGCTTTGCTGGAGTTTTTCCACGATCGTGACCGTGATGCGAGGCTCGATGGTATCGATGGGTCTGTCGAGACAACCCACGGCACCCGTTGCCGCCGCCGTCGCAACCACGGTGAGGGCAGCGCGGGCCGTGTGCTTCCCGAAGAAGCTCTTTGGACGCTGTAAGTCTTTCATGCTGACTCCTAAGCCGACTTCACGCGGCAAATGGCTTTCAGTACCGAACGTAGACGTCAAAGACGTACACGCGCCGACTCCGAAGGCCGTGGGTTTCCAACTGCATCGATGAAGCGCAAGACGCATGACGCGCCTGCGCGTGAAGCATGTTCAAGCACCATGACGCGCAACCGTGTGGGGTTCGTCCCACCCACCCGAGCTGCCACGCCGAACCGACCCGTACGACGAGCGGTCCGAAAAGGATCACCCGATGCTAGGGATGTCCGCCGAAGGCTGTCAATTCCGGATGGCGGCAGCAGGCCGTCATACATCCTCGAGCTCGCGCGCATGAGCATTCCCACAAGCAAACTCGATGCCGCTCGTAAGCCTTGGATCGCGCCCTCCCACATCCATGAAACTGCCAACCAAGTTGGCGGAAATGACCCGCCTCCGCCAACATCGTTACGCGCCCCACGACCTCGACGCGTCCCTTCGGCGAGGATCATTCGCCAAGTCCATATCTCCCTTGCGAGTCGGCTCGGCTTGGTGCTCAGTGCCCTCCCATGATGCGGGTTGCCGTCGCGATGCTTCCCGAGGTGCGTGAGCTCCTCGCTGAAGATCCTTCACAAATCAGCGCCCTGCTCGAGGAGATCCACGACGAAGACCTCGCCGATCTCCTCGGAATGCTCGAAGAGCACGAGGCGGCACTCATCCTCAAAAGCCTCAAGCCCGAAGATGCTGCCCCCATCTTCGAGCGTCTCGATGAGGACCAACAAGAAGCGCTCGTCGAAGAGCTCGGTGTTGAAGATGCCGCGCCAATCGTTTCGGAAATGGCCGCCGACGAGCGGACCGATCTCATCGAAGCGTTGCCTGAAAAAGTTGGCGATGACCTCTTCGAGTCACTCGAAAAAGTAGATCCCGAAGCGGCCGCCGAAGTCGAAGCGCTCGCCAAATGGGCCGAAGACAGCGCCGGCGGTCTCATGACCACCGACTACGTTTCGGCTCCTCCAAGTCTCACCGTTGCCGAAACGATCCAACGCATTCGTGAAGAATCATCCGAAGCCGAAACAATTTATTACGTTTACGTATTAAACGACAAACATTGCTTGCTCGGAATCGTTTCATTACGCGACATTTTGCTCGCAAATCCAACGGACAAACTCGTCGATGTCATGACGGAAAATATCTTCGCCGTCAGTCCTGAAACCGACCAAGAAGAGGTCGCGCGGACGATGGCCAAGTATGACTTCGCCGCGCTGCCCGTCGTTGGTCCGGACAAGCTGCTGCTCGGCGTCATCACCGTCGACGACGTCATGGACGTCCTCACGCAAGAACAGACCGAAGACGTGCAACGTCTCGCCGCTGTTGCGCCCATTGAAGATGGCTACTTTCAGACGAGTTTTTGGACGTTTTTCCAGAAACGCGCCCCGTGGCTTGCAGCCCTGCTCATCAGCGAGTTTTTCACGGGCACGGTGCTTCGACACTACGACGAACTCATCGAAGCCGTTTCGAAGCTCGCCTACTACGTGCCGATGATCATCTCCACGGGCGGAAATACAGGCTCACAATCGTCATCGCTCATCATCCGCGGCCTCGCCGTTGGCGACGTCAAGCCGTCCGACTGGAACCGCGTGGCCATGCGTGAAGTGGGTCAGGGCGTGGTGCTCGGTTTGATGCTTGCGATGATCGCCATGGTGCGTATTTGGTCTTGGGGCGATGGCACCGCGTTGATGTTCACCGTTGGCATTACGCTCGTAGGCATCGTCATTCTCGGTTGCACCGTGGGATCCATGTTGCCGCTCTTGCTCCGACGCTTGGGCCTCGATCCCGCCACGAGCTCGACACCGTTCATCGCGACGCTCATCGACGTCTTTGGCATCTTCCTCTACCTCAACGTAGCCAAGATCCTTCTCGCCGAAGTCATCGCGGGGGCAGCACAAGGCGCGCATTGAAGGTTCGTCGTTCGGACAAACTCGACCGTTGGTCTGCTCGCCGTTGCGCGTTCACAAAAAAACGACTGCCCGATCGGATGAATCCCCCGTACCCTTGACGAGACGGTCGACTCGGGGCAAACCCCGGCGTCTGTTTTAAGGAAGGATGTCATGGCGGAAGGGCTCAATCGCGTGATGTTGCTCGGGAACTTGGGTGCTGATCCCGAGCTTCGCTTCACCCAAGGAGGTCAAGCCGTGCTGAGCCTCCGTCTGGCCACGACCGAGTCGTACCTCGACAAGGACAAGGTTCGTCGAGAACGTACCGACTGGCACACTGTGGTTGTCTGGGGCAAACGCGGTGAAGCCTTGTCCAAGATCCTTGGCAAAGGTTCGTCGCTCTTCGTCGAAGGATCGTTACGGACGTCCAGTTACGACGATCGTGACGGCAACAAGCGTTACAAGACGGAGATCATCGCCAACAACGTGATCCTCGCTGGAGGACGGTCGCGTGGTGGTCCTGGCGCTGAAGATACGGGCCCGCCGGCTGATTTCTCGCCGGCTCCAAGTGGTGGCGGTGGCGGCGGACGCGACTACTCCGCTCGTGGCGGCGGCGATTATGCCGGCGGTGGTGGTTCACGCGGTGGAGGGGGCGGCGGTGGCGGCGGATATTCGCGTGGTGGCGGCGGCGGAGGTGGAGCACCTCAACGCCCTGCTCCGCAACACGATCCCGGACCTCCCCCTGACGACTTCGGCTACGACGGAAGCGGCGACGACATTCCGATCTGACAAACTTTGTGAAGTGCTGGGATTTGCACGCAGGGGAATTGCTACCGCACGCCTTGAATTGCG
>JBGAOI010000489.1:0-5969 GCA_044221885.1 Polyangium sp. (in: bacteria) | reverse complement strand
GTTGTACACAGTCGCAAAACTCATCGTCGGCATCGATACTCGCAGGCGCTCAAAGAGTTCCTGCGCCGTGGGATGCGTTGGATCGAGCGCGATTTCTCGGACAATCGCCATGCGTTGCGGCGTCAGTTTCAGACCCGATGCTCGAACACGAGCGAACATCTCCGCTGCGCGTCCCTCACCGTCCATTTGCAACTTCGTCGTCACGCATCAACCCATTCGCCCAGGGCGTCACATCGGTTGTCTCTCACCAACGCCGGCATCTTAATTAGAAAGATTATCACTTGCAAGGGGTAGCAAAGAAAGAATCAATAAAGCATTCTGGGTTACTAAAATTGGCGAGGCCAACTGGGCAAACGGGAAAACTGGGGCCAATTGCGCTTGGATCTTGGGTACAAAAACATGCAACAGGTGACTTGCCATTGGAAATAGGCCCTGACATACTCCGCCCCCCGCAAGGTTACCCATGCGCATGCGAGATTATGCTCGCGGCTCGCGGTGGTGGAACCGAGTGAGTAGCTGGTAACCGACGAACGGCCCACGAAGCTGGGCTGAACTCAACAAGACTTTAGAGACAACGAAAGAACCGAGAGGACGCGTTCAGAAATGCCGACCGACGCCATTCAGTGCAAACCGCTCGAAGTCGCCGTGGGTGACAAAGGAATCGAGCGCGCGATCAAGCACCTCAAGCGGAAGATGGCCGCTGAGGGAATTCTCCGCGAGCTCAAGAGGCGCCGGCACTACATGAAGCCCTCCGTCAAGCGTCGCAAGAAGGCTTCCGAGGCGGCTCGCCGTCGTCGCAAGCGGTCGAAGATGGACGTCGTGCAATAGGCCGACAGTTCCACGCCAAACCATCGGTAAAACGCCCATCGTCTGCTCCAACGAGCACGATGCGGCGTTTTTCATTTTGTAACCTTCGCGAATCTACCGTTAACAGCTCGTTGAATTGTCGTCGCGAGCCCCCGAAAGCTAGGGCGACGGAGCGAGGAATACGAAGGTATTTGGAGCGATGTCGACCGACGATTTCGGGCGCGAGCAGATAAATCAACGGGCTGTTGGCCAAGCCAACAACGACTACCGTTCTCGGCGTTGAGAATCCTCCTCGTTACAACGTCGTATCCAGCGTCTGACGATGACCCCTCGGGGCACTTCGTGCGCGCGGAAGCGCGTGCGCTCTCGCGTGCGGGTCATGACGTCCATGTCGTCGCACCGCTCGATGGTCCGTCGTACGAACGCGACCGCCAGGCGTCGTCTCTCGAACTGCATCGCGTGGGAGGTTCAGCGCTTTTCGGTTGGCCCGGTGCCGTGGCTCGCGTCAAGACAAACCCACTTCAGATCACGCGAGTTCTCCCGTTTGTCCTTCGTGCACGCCACCGCATCACGACGTTGGGACACTTTGATCGCGTGATCGGTCACTGGATCGTTCCTGGCGGTTTTCCTCTGCTTTTCGATCACCATGCCCCACTCGAACTTGTCGCTCATGGCGCAGATGTGCGGCTCTTGTGCGCCATGCCAAACCTTGTGCGTGAAACGATCCTCCGAACGCTTCTCGATCGGGACACGCGCTTTCGTTTTGTGGCTCGTGCGTCACTCCAAACGCTTGTCGGCAAGCTCCCTCCCGGCATGGGAGAACGTCTGACGAAAGCTACACGTATCGAACCTGCGCCTATCGAGTTGCCTGACGTTGCCCAGCGCGCTGCAGAAATTCGCGCGTCTATCCACGCGACCAGCGGTGGGTTTGTCGTAGCGGTGGGACGATTGATCGAGCTCAAACGATTTGACCTGGCCATCGACGCAGCCGCCATGTCCCGCGTGCCGCTCGTGTTGATCGGCGACGGTCCGTTGCACGGTGAACTCGAGGCCCACGCACGAGACCGAGGGACACACGTCACGTTCACGGGATTGCTTTCGAGAAGCGAGACACTGGCGTGGATCGCTGCATCGCGAGCGCTCGTGCATCCTTCACGTGCCGAAGCTGCACCCACGGTGGTGCGCGAAGCGCGAGCGTTTGGAATTCCGGTCGTGGCGACACCGAGTGGTGACCTGTTGATGTGGGCACAAACGGATCCGGGCATCATGCTCGTGGACGCAGACGCGAGAGCACTTGGCGCGGCGCTTGAAGCGATGATTGCGGGGCAAACGACACGGGCCGAAAAAAGCGCAGAGAGAGAAGTTCTCTAAGGGCTTGCATTCCGTCGCGATTCGGCTAGCGTGCCGGTCGCTCTGCGCGGGATGACTTCTCAGAGCGGCCCGGGGCGTAGCGCAGCCTGGTTAGCGCACTTGACTGGGGGTCAAGGGGTCGGTGGTTCAAATCCACTCGCCCCGACAAGGTCCGAAGGATGCAAGTCCTTCGGACCTTTCGGTTTTTGTAGCGTTTGTCCTGAGCGCCTCTCGGGGGTCAAAGGGAGCTACGTGGGGTCGTGGCCTCGAGCGCTCGCGGATTCCTGCAAAGGTCAATTCGTTTGACCACCAAATGAGATCAGCGGAAGACGATTGTGACGTTTGTCGGACCGCAATCGGGACCGTTGGGCATAGCGACTGTGAACGTGTGCGCGCCAGGCGGAGCATTGACGGTGATATTGCCCATCGCTTTGCGCGTGTTTTGGCTTCCGACGTTGAAAGGAATGTCCCACGCGGTGCCAGGACCGGCCCAAGTGAGACGAACCGGAGTGGAAGGGCTCTGATTGACCGGGGTCAGGTTTTCCCCTTCGTAATTGATACCCAGGTTGTCCAGGGCGCCCATGGCCGGCCGGAAATTCGCTTGTGCGCCACACGTGAGACGCAGGCGATGCGTGGCGCCTTTTTGAATCGTGATCGGAGCCGCCGCAGGGGGCTGAAACGGATCATTTCGTGCAGGCGGAGGCACTCTCACAATGATGCAACCCGACAGCGCCGCCGCCGCGAGAACATAGGAACCAAGCTTCTTCATATTGGAGCTCATGAAAAACCCTCTCTTTGGGCGCCCGGGTAGCAGGCAAGCCGTGTCGACGCGTCCGCGGCGAGCCCTCGAGCACTCCCGCATTCGACGAACATTTGGTGACTTTTTTCATTGACGCACAGAATTGCGTCGCCTGTCGAGATCGACTCTTTCCAAGATCGTCTCCTTTCCCGCAAACTACGATCGAGGCGAATCCATCATGGCCGAATCCACACCTGACGTGCGTCATCTCCCCAAGCCTTCGGCTTATGAAGACATCTTGGGAGCCTGCCAAGCGACGCTCGAAGGCATCACGGATCCGATTGCGGCCATGGCCACGATGAGTGCATTGCTTCATCACGGCTTTGGACATTTGTGGACAGGTTTTTATCGCGTCGTGGAGCCCGAACTATTGCGTGTAGGTCCGTATCAAGGGACGCTTGGGTGCTTGGAAATTCCTTTTGGTAAAGGGGTATGCGGAGCGGCGGCGAAGACACGACAAACCGTGGTCGTGCCCGATGTTCACGCTTTTCCAGGCCACATCACGTGTGATGGTCGTTCCCGTTCCGAAATTGTCGTCCCCGTGTTTAATGCTGCGGGCGACTTGTTGGCCGTACTCGATATCGACTCCGACAAACCAAGCACATTTGACGATGAAGATCGCGTGTACCTCGAGCAGTTGGTGGCTTGGTTTGTCCGTCAACCTTTGCAGCAAACGTGAGGAGCCATGATTCGACACACATTGCGTATGCCTTGTGGAACTCCGAATGCTCGTCCGTACCTGCGTGACGAAGTTCGGCAATTGCAACACCAACTTCGACGCTGGGGGTATTCCACTCCGACAGACGGATACTTTGGTCCACGCACGGACACCATGGTGCGTGATTTTCAGAAGAAGCGTGGCCTTCACGTCGATGGAGTGGTTGGTCCTGGCACATGGGAAGCTCTTCTCGTGGCCGATTCGAGACATGTGGGGGCGACGTTTGTCGATCCACACGTCGATACGCGCCGGGTCGAAGATACGCTCGAGGAGAAACCGATCGCAGTGGCGCCGGCAGGCGCAACGCCCGCTTGGATGAACGTGGCCAAGAAAGAGACGGGAACGCACGAAATTCGCGGTCGCTCGGCCAATCCGCGCATTATCGCGTACCACGCCACGACCGATTTACGGTCGCAATCCGATGAAGTGGCGTGGTGTTCGTCATTTGTGAATTGGTGTTTGAAACAATGTGGAATTCGTGGGACGAATTCGGCCGGCGCTGCAAGCTGGAAGAAATGGGGGCACGCGACTTCAGCGCGTTATGGGGCCATTGCGGTGATCTTCAATCCGGCCATGGCTCGGTCGAGTCTCACAGCGACAGGAAATCATGTGGCGTTTCTCGTCGAAGAAACGAAAACGCATTACGTGCTCTTGGGTGGGAATCAGGGCAATTCGGTGAAGGTTTCGCGTTATCCGAAAGCCAAATGGAAATTGATGGCTCTCCGTTGGCCGCCGAATTAGACGGCCTACGCGTCAATTGAAATTGCCGTTCGTTCCGTCGTGTGCGGACGCGCTATCAATGCAATTCTGCAAATCGTCCTGTTCGTCTTGGCATTTGTCGTTGCCCATGTCGTCGCGCGTGGAGAATCGAGATTCCTTGGCATCGCAGACGCCGCGTTCTTCAAAACAGACGGTGTAGGCGTTCCATTGATCGCTGCAATCGTAGGCGGCAGCAACATCTTCGGCAGTACCGAGCTGATTGCAGGCTTCGACTTTCGCTTGGTCATTGCAATGTTCGCAATCGCAAATGACTTCGCAAACCGCAGCAGCCCGCGAACACCCCGTGGCCCACGAAGCGGCCCCCAACAATACGAACGCACCAGCAAGAATTGATCGTTTCATGATGGGCCTCCTCAATCGCACCGCGAATATGCGTTCACTTCTGTTTCACAAGCATCGGCATTCGTACCGTCGAGTCCGTATTGCTTGCATTCCCCATTGATACAGGCGCTGCCATTGCAATCATTGCTACTGGCGCACATTCCGCCTGCCGAACATCCGTATTTGGGCATCAAACACTCGATGAGCAAATCGTATTCTTCGCCGCAACCGATGTCGTAGGCATTGTCGCGAACGCCATCGTACGCAACGACGCACGCATCCACATCTGCGTCATTGCCGCCAAGACAATTTTCTTGGTCCTCGCAAAGTGTACGAACATCCGGCCCGCACCCCGGCGCGAACGCGACACATGCGAGCAGCCCTAAGAAAAGCCAATATCTACTCATGCTGGGTTCCTCCAGAGCAGGATATGCGCATTTCACAACGCCACGCAAGGAATACATTGAAGGTCGTCCAAGGCGCGAGTAGTTTGCGCGCAATCGAACCATGGCCACTCGAAATCCCGCACCGGAAGGCTCTGCCATCGTCGTCACGGCCGATGTGTTTGTCCTGAAAAACGCGTTGACGATGACAGCCATACGCGCATCGGGCCCCGGGGGACAAAACGTCAACAAAGTCGCTTCAAAAGTAGATGTTCGTCTGGACCTAAAGGGCATCGTGGGCCTCGACGAAGACGCTCGCCAACGCCTGCTGCACAAAGCCGCCGCGCGGATCGATGCCGATGGAAAGCTTCGTGTTACGAGCCAAAAAACGCGCGATCAAGCCAAAAATATTTTGGATGCTTACGAAAAAATCCGAGTGTTGATCGCCGCAGCGCTGATCGTGCCGAAACGCCGAACGCCCACCCGCCCCTCAAAACGCGCCGTGGAAAAGCGCCTTGATCAAAAGAAACAAACGGGAGAGCGGAAAAAGCACCGCACGCGTCACCACCACGACGAAAGCCTTTGATCGACACCCAATTTCAGGTAACGTGACGGCTTCGCATGTCCGCGACGAACAGTGATCCTTTTGCCTGGGTGGGACAAACGATCGATGGCAAATTCCGCGTCGACCAGGTCGTAGGCGAAGGAGGATTTGGAGTCGTTTATCGGGCACAACACCTCGGCCTTGGAGAACCTGTTGCGATCAAATGCCTGAAGATCCCGCCCGCGTTGTCGCCTGAAGATAGGGACA
>JBGAOI010000488.1:0-5971 GCA_044221885.1 Polyangium sp. (in: bacteria) | reverse complement strand
GCAATCCGGAGCAACGAGCCCTCGTTTTGCTGCGCCAAACCCCGTTGCGTTTGCCCCCGTAACCGATGCCTCGGCGACGCCTCGACGCATGATCGTCAGTCAAGAGCAATGCAACCATTGCCATTTGCAGCTTTCCGCGCACGGTGGATCACGTATCGAAGTGCAATATTGCGCATTTTGCCATCAACCAAGCAATGTAAACGACGAGCGGGTCGAGCGGTTCGAGAACAAAACAGCGGTCGCGCAAT
The DNA here is from genome assembly GCA_044221885.1 of Polyangium sp. (in: bacteria). GTDB lineage: Bacteria > Myxococcota_A > Polyangia > Polyangiales > Polyangiaceae > Polyangium. Next base: position 5,723 of record JBGAOI010000488.1, on the reverse strand, counting down.
CGGTCGATTTGGCCGTGATGATTCATCGCCTTCACATGGGCGAAGACTTGACGCAACCGTACGTGCTTGGTGGTTTTCCCGCACCGACCAAGGCAAACCCAGCAGGAACGCCCATCGACTTCGGTGAAGTCCGATATCCGGGCGATCGTAATGCCTGCTGGACCTGTCACACCGGACCGACGTACATGCTGCCCCTGGCCTCGAATTTGCTGCCCAAAAAGACCCAAACATTCACCTGCGCGGAAGATCCAGCAGCGGACGCGGACAACTATTGCGATTTACGCGTCGTCGCGTCGGAAAAAATCCTACCGCCGGAAACCGCCGCGTGTACAGGTTGTCACGACGCACCTTATGTCCAGGCGCATGCAGAGACGATGACGAGCGCGAGCGGCATTGAAGCTTGTGCCACTTGCCACGGTCCCGGAGCCGAATTCGACGTGCAAAAAGTCCACGCCCCGAAGCCTTGACGGTCATGATGAAACGTCTCGCGTTTTTCCTGTGCACTGTTTGCCTCGCCGGATGCGAAATTCGTCGCGATCGGCCCATGGGCGAAGGTTATCACGAAGCGGGCTGGGCCAACACCCGTGATGGCGGCAAACACGCCATTTGGATACGCGACCAAAACTACCCCATCGAGGATTGCCAGGTTTGTCATGGCGCGGATGGTGCGGAAAGTCCAGTGCTCGTGAGTTGCAACAGCGCTGGGTGCCATGAAAAAGGCGTTTCTTCGTGTGGAACGTGCCATGGCAGCAAATCCGACCCAAAACCATCGACGGGCGCCCACGACAAACACGCGCTTTATTGCGACGAATGTCATACTGTCCCAAAGGATCTGCGCAGCGCCCCTCATCTGAATGGCGTCATCGACGTGGTTTTTTCGGGTTTGGCCACGCATGACCAAACTCCACCAACCTGGGACGAAAGGACCAAGAGCTGCACGAAATCGTATTGTCACGTGGAGAAAACGATCGCGTGGGAAAAACCTATCGACCCCACGACACCTTGTGACTTCTGCCACGGCAACCCGCCCGAGTCCCACGCGCGGTATGCGCGCGTCGCCACACCCGCGTCGTGCACGACATGTCACCCGGGCGCGGATTCGCCCACGCACGTCAATGGTTCTGTCGAGACAAACGAGATGTCCTGCGCGAGCTGCCATGGCCAAGGTCCGCTTGGCGCGCCACCTGTAGCCCTCGACGGCTCGACCACCGCAACGAATCCCGGCGTTGGCGCCCACCGCCGGCACCTCGATGAAACGCTTTCCGATCGCATTGGGAACGTCGTGGCCTGCAAGGTTTGTCATGCCATTCCAGCAACGTACGATGCCCCGGGACACATCGACACAACGGCTCCTGCCGACGTGACGCTCGTGCTCGGACAATACGACGCCAAAACCGGCCAATGCTCTGCGTCTTGCCATTTCGACGTTATACCCGGCCCTGTATGGACAGATGCCAGCGGAGCAGCTCGAGCTTGCGACGCTTGTCATGGTTATCCGCCGACGCTCACCCGCAAAGGCACGCCTCATACACCTTCGCTCGCGTGTTCGTCATGCCATACCTTTTCACCACAAACACACGTCGATGGCGTGGTGGACGTGACGCCATGAAACGACGAATCTTCGCCGCTTTCTTCGGAACCTTGTTGTGGTTTTTCTCGCCAGACGCTCGAGGACAAACCACGTACCGCCTGCGCGCCGACGCGTACGCAAGCGCATCGAATGTGCCAACGGGGCTCGTGTTTCTCCAAGGCGAAGCGCGAAAGCCTTCCTATTTCGATTCTGAAGCTGCCGTATGGGTTGGGTCAGGTGAAACCTCGGGCGACGTGTTGGTCATGGCCATTCGAGCTCGCGATCCCCAAGGTCGCGGGGAAGCTCGTTTTGGGCGCATGATGGTCTCCATGGGTGCCATTCGTCCTGTACATATTGATGGAGCCGATGCGATTGTTCGAACGCGTTGGGGAAGCAGTATCGAAATTTTTGGCGGATTGCCCGTCACCTACGCGGCGACTCCGCGCGACTACACGTGGACGATTGGTGGTCGCGCGTCTCATCAAATAAGCCGCATTGGCACCATTGGTTTGTCTTACCTACACGCCCGACAAGAAGGGAAACCCGCATTCGAGGAAATCGGCGTCGATGGAGCAGCTTCCTTTGGGCGTGTTTTCGACGGAGCCTTCACCACGAGCGTGGACATGTTGCGCATTGGCATTTCGGATGCGCGTATTTCCATTGCGACCCGATTCGATCCGGTTCGTATCGAGCTTTATGGCGTGCGCCGTTCTCCCTCACGACTTTTGCCAGCAACGTCCTTGTTTTCAGCGTTAGGTGATGTTCCTTCGGATCGCGCCGGTGGCTCGATCTTTTGGCGCGCAGCCCCACGCCTCGATGTACGTGGCGACGGCGCGTTCGAATCACTTGGAAATGCCTTGGGCGGGCAGTTTTTCCTGCGGGCGAATTTACGGCTCGACGATGTGGGCAATGGTGTTCTTGGATTCGAATTGCGGCGACAAGGCGCACCAAGTTCCGCGTGGACCGGCATCCGCGGCACCGCACGAGTCCCCTTGAACGAGCGATTGTTTGCCTCCACCGAGATTGAACTGGTTTGGCCAGACGACCCACGGGATCGAGGTTCGGTGTGGCCTTGGGGGCTCATTGCCTTGCGATATGCTCCCGTGCCTTTTTGGGAATTGTCCGGGGCCATCGAAGCCAACGCGTCGCCGACGAATACCGCAGCGGTACGAGCTCTCGCGCGTCTGGGCTACACGTGGAGCGGCCCATGAAGGCGAAAACATCGTCGCTCTTGTTGTGCACGACTCTCCTTTTTACGGCGGCTTGCGCATCCATTTTGGGAATTCGTCCGCCCGAACGACGCGCCTTTGAACATCGCGCCCACGTGCTCGAGGGGATTCATTGCAGTCGTTGCCACGCGGGAGCTGCCGCTGCGGGTGAAGAGGGGCCATTGCACATGCCCTCGACGCAAGATTGCGTCGATTGTCATAAAAAACCTCATGACGAGCGAGACTGCAATGGTTGCCACGGTTTGGCGCAAGCTCGACGCGGCGCCGAAATGGCGCGGGAACATCTTCGATTCGAACATCGCACCCATGCCCCTCGCGCTCCCGGCAATTGCGTACGTTGCCATGTCGATATCGCAGGCGGCAGCGAAATCCTTCGCCCCAAGATGGCTACCTGCGGCAGTTGTCACGCACATGAAAAAGACCTCGCCCAAGATCGCTGCGATCCATGTCACGTCAATCTTCGTGAAGAAGGCGTGCGTCCGGACGACCATTTGATTCACGCAGGCAATTTCGTGCGTGAACATGGCGTGCGCGCAGCAGCGCAAAAGCAATTGTGTATGAATTGTCATTCCGAACGATTTTGTTTGGGTTGTCATGGCGTAACGACAGCCCTCTTGCCGGAACGAATGTTTTTCGATGATCCCACACGCCTCGGCGTGCATCGCGCAGGTTTCGCATCACGACACGGCGACGAAGCTCGCGCTGACCCAGGATTGTGCTCGACGTGTCATGCGCCGAATGTGTGCAGTTCGTGTCATACGCGCCAGGGTATCTCCGCGACAAACGGAAAAACGAATCCCCATCCGCGGGGTTGGCTTGGCCCGCCGAAAACGCGTAATGACCATGGTCCAGCGGCGTGGCGCGAACCCGATGTTTGCGCGACTTGTCATGGCGGCGCGGGTGAAGCATTGTGCGTCGGTTGTCACAAAGTCGGCGCTGTGGGTGGGAATCCGCACGCTCCAGGATTCCGAAGTAATCGGCGAAAAACCATTGATGAACCTTGTCGCCGTTGTCACGAGGGCGCGTTATGAAGCAATTGCTCTCGCGCAAGTGGGAATGGTTGCTCATGGGCACGATCGCTGCGGCCGGTGGATGCAGCTTGACGCGCGACGGGGAATCGAGCGGTGCGAGCCCGGCCAAACCCACCGAAACGCAATCGGACGAAAACGAACCGCACGCGGGTCCAAGGTCCGTACGTTGCAGTCGTTGTCATGACGCCGAACATCGACAAGATACGCATTGGAAAGAAATTGCGAAAAAGGTCGGACATGACGTCGAAGCGCAATTGGAGACACGCACATCCTGCAAGTGCTGTCACCTCGGTGACGTAAAAGGGTTTGGCGAACCCATCGATCGGCAATGCGTGCAATGTCATGACGACGTGCGAGTGACCATTACGGGTATGGGGCGGATGCATTGCGTGAGTTGCCACGATCCGTCCGCTGTCGGTGGGACACTCATTCGCGAAAGTGCCTGGGAATGTCAAAAATGCCATGCCCAAAAGCAAGGCAACCAGATCGCGATTGATGTACACGGGGGCGAAGATTGCACCAATTGCCACAGGCCGCATGAAGAGCCGTGGACACTTCCGCGAACGTGTACGGATTGCCATGCAGCCAATGAGACGCATCATGGCGAAAAAGACGGCGAATCAGCTTGCAACGTCTGCCACAAACCGCACGAAGTTTCAGGAGATGCCGCCAATCGTTGCTTGGCATGCCATGACAAACAGAAGCCAGGAGCATTCGCACACGCTGTTTTTGAGAAAGGGCATTCTTGTCAATCGTGCCACGACGCCCACGCAGCCCCCAACGCTCCGCCACGCGCCTGCGATTCTTGCCATTCGAACAAGCATACCATGTCTGGGCGAGGCCAAGAAAAACACGCGTTGTGCGCATCGTGCCATACGCCGCATGATGTCAAGAAAAACCCCGCTGCGGCCTGTGGCACGTGCCATTCGAAGATCGAATTGCATCATCCAGATCCCAAAGGCCAAGCTTGCGTCTCGTGCCATGATCCGCATCCCGACGAAGCCAAAACGCCCGCGACGATGGCTTGCAATCAATGCCACGAAAAAGCATCGAGCGAAACAGCATTTCACGCCGGAACGACGCGCTGCAAAGATTGCCATACGCCGCATGCATTCGATAAAGCGAGTGTCATTCCGTGCAAGCAATGCCACGAAAAAGAAACCGCGGCTGGATCTCACGGACATGGTCATAACGAATGCAACAAATGCCATTCGTCACATGCTCCAAAGGACAAACCTCCAGCCTGCGCAACGTGCCATACCCAAGAACACCTCACGGCCGTTGACGGACATTTGAATTGCACGCAATGCCACGACAATCACCCTTCGAGTCGCGCGCCCAAGAAAACGTGCACAGATTGTCATAAAAAACAACATTCAGGCCCGCACGAAAAGCAAGATTGTACCACCTGCCATCGGGCACACGGTCCAGACGCGCCTGCCGGTCCGCAAGGTCCGAGTCGAACGCCAACGTGTTTGTCCTGCCATCCGCAAAATCAATTGGCTTCTTTACACGTCCTTCCCCAACATCAAGAATGCTCGTTGTGCCATACGGCGCACAAAGCGCCGACGAGCGATCGGACGACGTGTTTGACGACATGTCACGTGGACAAACGCAACCACGAGCCGAGCGCGCGTACATGTAATGGCTGCCACGCATTCCGGCCGTTGCGATAACACCACTCCGCCAGACTATCCGAAGCGTTGCTCGGAGAGTGCTTGATTTCTAGGCGGAGCGGCGGGGCCCCACTGTTTGGGCCCGCGAAGCGGGCGAGTTTGGGGTGCCGCGTATGCCGAGAAATCAAGCCTCGACAAGCGCAACAAACGAAGTGGCGGAGTGGTGTTAATTCAGGATTGCGGTGGAGGTCCAGATTGTCCGGGCGAACTATTTCTG
>JBGAOI010000487.1:0-5972 GCA_044221885.1 Polyangium sp. (in: bacteria) | reverse complement strand
TTTTATTCGCTCATACAATGAAAAACGCGGCGCAACGGTGCTTTTGACGTCGCACGACATGGGCGATGTCGCCTCGCTTTGCCCTCGGGTCATCATTATCGACGAAGGCAAATTGAAATACGATGGAAGCCTGGAAAAGCTGGTCAAAACCGTACGCCAGGACAAACGAATTGTTCTGACATTTGCCGAAGCTCTGGATCGGTCGTTGTTTGAAAAAATTGGCAAAATTGTGGAATTCGCGCCGGGACGGGCCGTTCTCGAAGTGACGCAGTCGAATTTGCGCGAAGCGATGGGGCACCTTTTGGCCACGCCAGGAATTCAGGACTTGACGGTGGAAGACCCGCCGCTCGAAGAAGTGATGCGGGATTTATTTGCGCACAACAAGGAATCGCCCGAGGCACCGAAATGAATGCGTTGCGCGCTTATCCGACGCTTTTGCGCGTTGGTTTTGCTGGAGCCTTGGCTTATCGCGCGGAACTCATCATTTGGATGCTGACAACGACCATGCCGCTCGTGAGTTTGGCCTTGTGGTCGGCGGTTTCTCGCAATGCTCCTTTGGGGCGATTCGGTCCCACGGAATTCGTGGGCTACTTTTTGGCGGCACTGATTGTCCGGCAAATCACGGGCTGCTGGCTCGTGTGGGAATTAAATTACGAAATCAAACAGGGAACACTTTCGCAAAAACTGCTCAAACCCATTCACCCATTGTGGGTCTATAGCGCGTCGAGTTTAGCCGCCGTTCCTTTGCGTATCGCGCTGTGCTCTCCGATCGTCCTGGTGGCCATTCATTACGCGCAATGGACGTCGAATCTCGCCCTGCTTGCGATTTTCGTCCTGTCGCTCATGGGTGCTTGGTGCATCAACTTTTTTGCCATGGCGCTTGTCGGTTCATTGGCTTTTTTCATGGAGAGCTCGACCGGCGTCTTTGAGCTGTGGCTCATTACGTTCATGTTGCTCTCGGGATATGTCGTGCCGCTGGAACTGTTTCCTCCGTGGGCCCGCGAAATCGCCCAAGTTTTGCCATTTCGGTACACGCTAGGATTTCCCGTCGAAGTGATTACCGGCATGCTGGATGTGCGTACGGCGCTCTCGCAACTCGCGATGCAATGGGCGGAAGCAGCCGGGATCGCCATTGCCGGGATCTTGGCATTTCGTGCCGGGACGCGACGGTTTGGCGCGTTTGGGGGGTAATGGCAATTGCGAAGCGTCAGGGACAGCCGAGGAAGTCGCTGCACACGCCGTATTCGATGCCATTAACGAATACCGGCGTATTCAATTGGTAACATGTCTCGAACAGACCGCAGTCAAAGTCTGACGTGCACCAGGCCATGCAACATGTCGATCCGTCCTTGATACAAACGAAATCGGCACTGCATTGCGCATTCGTCGTGCATGGACTGAATTGTGTGCCCGATCCCGTAGGTCCTTCGCACGTCGGCATGCCATTCGGTTGCGGCAAGCAGTGTTGGCCCGACAAGCAACCGTTGGTCGGATTCTGCGGATCACAATTGGTCGGGTTGCCGGTACTGCTGCTGGACGAACTCGAAGTGCTCGACGTACTCGATGAGCTTGATGTGCTCGATGCGCTGCTCGATGCGCTGCTCGATGAACTCGCGCCGGATGTACTCGACGAACTGGATGTACTCGACGAACTGGTTTCGCCAGAGCTAGACGAGCTTGCACCGCTATTCCCAGCGCCACCGGTTCCGCTGGACGAACTTCCGGTCGTCGTGCCGCCGCCTTTTCCAGACGAACTCGACGAAGACACATTGCCGCCGCTCGTGACGTCGCCGTTTCCGCCTTCGCCATCCGTCGGAACTCCTTCAAAGGTCGACCCTTCGGCGCAATGCAGCAGAAAGAGCGAAGTTAGGCCCAAGAATAGAGGAAGCGCTAGCTTGTTCACGGATTCCGATCGTACAGCTCGCGCCTGGAAAAGGAAGAAAAAACGCACAGGAACCGGGTTTCGTGCACCATGAAAATTTCTCTCCATGGCGCACGCAGCCTTACGGTTTTATCCGAAGAACCCTCCCGCGGCAGCCCGGGAAAAAGCGCCAACGTGTTGACTGGCGCGGATGGCCGATTGCGAGAACATGCGGAAGGCGCGGCGAATTTCGCCAGTATCGCTCTTGGGCGTAAGAATCCAACGATCTTCGATGCCCATTTCGCGAAAAACATCTCGAAATGGCGTGGACCCATCGTCAATGCCCATCGCCGCCACGATGTGCTGTTCACTTGCGAGCATATCGCGCACAATCGCGCGCACATCGCTCGCCTTGTTTTTGATCGAACCGCAATCACCGCCATCCGTAATGATCAGCGTTACGCTGCGCACCGGAACTCCGCTTTGCGCAAACTCCTGCGCTTTGGCAATGACCGTCCCTAGCACCACGACGGATTGATCGAACAAGGGCGTTCCCAACGTTGGATCGTAGTTTTTCGTGGTCATACGTTCCGCTTGCGCCACTTGCCGATAGGGATACAAGACAAACCCATTCAAGTATCGCGTATGTGCGAGAATCGAATCCTTTTGTTTGGACGCCGCGAGGGCGTCGATCACCGTATTGTGTCCTTCCCGCACGGCGTCGGCATTTCCTGCAAAACGAATCGATCCGGAATCGTCAGGCATGATCGTCACGAGCACGACTTCCGAAGCCGAAACATCGTCCACACCCACGCCGAGGCCGGCTTGAATTTGCGCCCCAAGGTCACTTGCGGCCAATAGCGCGACAGCTTCTGGCGACAAGGTTCCTTCATCTTCGGCGGCTTCAAAGAGGCGCCGAATGTCATTGGGATCGTTTCCTTGAGCATTGTAATGACTTGTCATGACGCACTCTCTTTTCACTTGAGCCAGTTGTTGATGGAATCGGTGCTTTTGACCAGGTTCATTCCAGCCGCGGCAAACTTGGCTAATGCCTTATCGGCATCGGCGCTGAAATCCGCCGCAAATCCACCTTTGCCGTCGGGTACCGTCACGGCCGACATGCAATCGGTGAGCAAATAAATTTTCTTCGCGAGCGACGCATCCACCGAAGCAATTTCCGCGAGAATGTCGTCAATCGAGCTTTTGACGCAATGGCTGGCTGCTTGTCCAGCAATGATGAGCGCATCCGCAGCAAGCAACGTTTTCAAGAAAAGCGTATTGCGTTGTCCCAGCGGTTGACCGTCGAATCGCGACAACACCTCGGGCGCGAGCACCGAATAGTTTTCCGTGAGCGGATTGCCACCTTTTACTTCGACCCAGCTTTGTGCACCTCGCACATACGAATGAAACAAACGCGCCTCGTGAATGGCCCCAACGAGCGGGTGACCATCGCTGCCCAAGAGACAATGCGCCGGCCACAAATACAACGTGTATTTCCCGGCCTTTTCAAGCGATTCGCAATAATGCCGAACTTGCTTCACGAGCCACGTATAGTTTCCGCCGCAAAGCCATTTCGCGACGGCGGGATTGGGACGAACTTCGCCGTCATCAATATCGCGCAGCGCGATCATGCGATGTGGTCCGAGCGGCGCGCCTTCACGATCCACCCAAAACGACGGAAAAAAGATCTGATGCGAAAAGTGCGTATCCATCGTCGTGGTAATGGCGGTCAGAACGTCCAGGTTTCGATAGATGAACTCCGCCGTGCGGCGGCTATCGTCAATGGCGCCACGACCACTGCGTCCGGCAACGAACAGCGCACCTTCCGGATGGCAAAAGTCTTTTTGCACGTCGATCAAGAGCAAATGCACATTGGTTTTGTCCGATGCCGACGGCTTGATGTCCATCGAACGGCGCCAATCATGCGCCGCAACGGCCAGCGTCGTTTCGTTCGGATGGTATCCCCAACGTTCCGCGCTTTTATGATCGTAAAACACCGGCAACGGAAGATCCTTGTGATTCATGATGCTCTCCTTTGGCGTCCCGTTGACGCCGATTCCAAGCTTTTTCACCCCAAGGCAAGATGCGTGATTTCGCTCGTATCCACGACGAAAATGCCCTCTCGCCCCACGAACAGACGCGCATCCGCACGTACGAATGGTTCTGTATCGGCAAACTTTTTAACCTCATAAGGTCCGCCCGGACCAACTTCGACCCGAACGATTCCCGAATCTGTCGCGGCAAACAACACGCCACCGACAGCTCGATGCCCCGTTATGCTCCCGAGCCACGAGCCGTCGCCCGCACACGCGTCTGCCGTGCCCAACACAGTTCCATCCGCTCCAAGCACGACGACCCGATGCACGATGCGTCCGGCCATGACAAACGCCATAAAAAACCAAATCTTGTCTTCGTCAATCGACGCGTTCCATTGGACCATTTGTCCATTGGGCCACGGCAAACGCACGGAATCGCAAATGCCTCGTTTTTCGGCGTCGAACGTAAACGCGACCGCTACATTTCCGGCGCGGTAACATCCAAACCCGATTCGCGAACCGACCCAGATCCGGGTTTGTCCTGCAAGAACATCGCCCCACGGTTCCGCTGATTGGCTCGCCAAACTTAACGGCGACACATGCGATCGGCCGAATGTCCTTCTCCACAATCGCCCCCCTTGGACGTAAAATGCAACTCGCTCATTCACAGTAAATGCAGATTCGCCGTCGACGACATCCACATTGATTTCCTCGACCATGCGCGATTCATCCAACACGATCACGCGCCCACCACGCGCGATGCACGTGGTTTTCCCTTGCGTAAAAAATCGGGCCCGACCATCGAGCGGCCCGCGCAAAAACACGTAGCCGTCTTCTCGCCGATAACTCGAATGTTCATGAGCCACCCATTCCACCGACGAACCATTCCACGATGCAGCCAAAATCGTTCCCGACGTCGAGAATTTACGCGTTGCTTTTACTTGCCCACGCACGATCACGCATTCACGCACGACCCCGTGATCACACGTGGGACAACGCGCCCGCGCATGCTCGGTCCCGCACGCGGTGCAATGCGTAAAACGAAGCTCGTCAATGAGCCGAAACGGCAAAGGATACCGCATGTCTTTCTCGAACAATTGCGAGAAAACATGCAACAATTCGTCCGGCAAAACACCGTAGGGAATCGCCGGTTTGGGATAACGCACGTCTGGATTGAATACCGTGACGCGACGCAACGGGCGCAAACATTCTTGCATTCGCTTGGACGGTTCTTTGGGGCGATACACACCGCCATAAGGTCCGACGCACAAAAGCGCATTCATGACCATGACCGCAAATGCATACCAATCGGATTGAGCCGAAAACGGACGTTGCGGGACGAGGCGATTCGCCGTCGTATCGCAAATCAGCGGATCAATGAAACGTTCCGTAAAAACCGGGCAAGGAAACGAAGAAAATTGGAAACTGTCGGCATCGACCAGGTGCGCTTCATTTTCGCGAACCAGCACGTTCAAGTCGTTAAAGTCGCCGAACACGACGCCCGCGGAATGCACGGCAGTGACGGTTTTCCACAAATCCACGAGCACCCGCGCCATGGCATTTCCGCCCAACGTGCGGCGTCTTATGGGCTCGGACAAACTCATCAACGATTCGGCTTTCGGCACGAGGCGCATGGTGTAGCCCAACACCATGGTGTTTTTCTTGTCCATGGCGAGATCCATTGGACAAACGACTCGGTCCGGCAAACCTTTGGGAAAGGCCTTGATTTTGTCTTGCACGAGGGCCAAGCGCGCTGCCGCAGCATGTTCCTCTTCGGGCAAACCTTTGACATCGGGATGTTCGGGCGTTTTCCACAATTTGAGGGCCACGCCGCCACCGATATCAAAAATGTCCGCTTCGCCGCCTTTGCCAATCGATGCTGACGGACTCAAACGCAATCGTTTGTTTTGCACATACACGTCCATGACGCACCTCAACATTGCCGCATAAAAATGCGGGGAGTTTGTCCGCTCGGGAGCGGTTCGATCAGACGAAGGACCACTTACGCAGACTTAGGCTTTTTGCGCACCACAACCAACGTCGTATCGTCTTCCAAAAGACCCGCTTCTTTCACG
>JBGAOI010000486.1:0-6015 GCA_044221885.1 Polyangium sp. (in: bacteria) | reverse complement strand
GCCACACCTTTCTTCGATTCAGCGGTTGGAAAAACCAAACGGGGATACTGGGGTAGGGTGGGCGGAAGATCAAGAAAAACCGTACGGGTTTGACTTGATCAGGTCAGGCCAATGCGTTCATGCTCCGACCTGGGTACGCAAGGAAAATTCGCAAGGATTTGATGCATACCCAAGCTCGTTGTTTTCTTCGTCAAAACGCGGGATGAGCGTGGTTGCACACGCACCAAGGTTTTCCGTCGCTCCTGAGTGTGAAGGTCGTGCATTCACAATCTTCGATGCGACAGGGCCCGAGGCGATAAGGGGCCGGCGCTTCCTTCGGTGTGGTGACGATGGGATCGGCGGACGCTGAGGCACTCGACGAAGCGCCGGTCAGCCCTACAAGCGGCGACCATTTGGAGTCGCTCATGATATCGCTGATGCTTCGTTGTCTCGCTGTGGTCGCGGCTTTGGAAGCTCTGGCCCTGTAATTTTCTTCGGATTCACTGGTGTCCCGGACGAAGGGAAAAGGATGAAAAATGGAATAACACCAAGCGAAAACGACAATGCGATCTCGCCACAAAAGCTGCTTGGCCAGATCGTTTGTCTTGGCAATGGTATTGTATGGAGACGCCGTGGATCCCGTCGGCCCGAGTTCATAATGCTCGAGGGTGATGAACTTCGCGCTCGAATGGGTTTTCTGTGCCTCTGCCCAGCACTTCTTGTCTCCACTGACAAACTCTAGCGACTTGTCGTCGTAGGTCGCTCCTGAGTAAATACCCGCTCCGTCCACGTGGGTGCCTTCTTCGTTGCCGTGCCTTCCGCTGAGTATTGCAAAATTCTTGCGACTCTCGGTATTGTAGAGGTGCAGGACGAGATGTATCCAGCTTGTGGTGCCCGTGTACTGGCACGACAAGAATAAGTTTCCGGTTCGTACCCACGGAGGATCCGCTTTTCTGGCGCCAACATTGTACGCGTCCGCGATCATCCCCGGCGCATCGTCGGCCGTTGCTGCAATGATCGGAAAGAGGTCGGCATTGATGTGATCGTTCATCTTTTTGCCCCATGCGTCCGATCCGGTGAAGTTTTTTCTTTTGTAAAACTGCAACCAATCTTCTTTGAGGGGCATATGGTATACCTATGGCGCAAAGGTCGTTCGCGTAACGCAAAACGAGCGTAATGCAGCTCCGGGTACGGGGGCAAATTTTATGCGTAACCTTGTGGAGTCGACAATGCGGCCCCAAGGTCGCCTACATTTATTCGTCCTTGGCTGAATTCTCCGGGCGACGCGTCGGAGCGGACCCTTCACGCGCCAATACGGCGATTTCGTTTTCGGTCAACGCGCCATCATACAGTCGAACTTCGTCGAGCAAGCCGTTAAAGCCATTCCAGTCCGGGTGGTGTCCAATGACGATGGGACGAGCCGAGTCTTGAAGACGGGCGGGCGCAGGTCGTCGTTCGGCAGGTTCGCCATTGAGGTACAGGGCCACGCTGACGCCATTGTATACGCCGACGACATGCGTCCATCGGTCCACGGTTGCCGGGCCGGAAACTTTGATCACGTCGCCCCACGAGCCGCGTGGAAACGCTGCCGAGAACTGATAACGCGCGCCATCGAGCAAAAGCATATAGGCGTCAGGGGCATACCATTTGTTGACGATGGTCTGTAATCCGGTGACTTTCGCGGGTTTTACGCGAGCCACGATACTCATGGCGTCCGTGAAATGATACGCAGGTTGATCGGGCGCCTCGAATCGACTGCGCCCATCAAACGACGCTGCTTTGCCCATTTCCGTGGGAACGCAGATGATCTCCCCGCGTGCACGCGCCACTGCTTTGCCGAGCGCTCGATCCGGCACGTTATCGGAAACGCAAGAATCACGAAATTGCCACCAAGCTACAAGTTTGGCAGGACGGACCACGGGTTTGGAAGGCGGATCGTCGACAGGCGCGGCCTTGGTTGGAGGAGGCGGATCGTCGACAGGCACAGCCCTGGTTGGCGGAGGCGGGGGCACGTCGTCTTTTCGTTGTGGCGGAGCGTATCCGGGACCGGGGCCATTTGAGTTTGGGTCTGTCTGGGCCGCCCCACCTGGTCCGGGCGTGTCACGGCATGCCGAGGTACCAAGGGTGGCGAAAAAAGCGCACAACATGACTAAGAAAAAAGGACGTTTCATATCTCCGTGAAGTTCTCATGGACGTGGCCGTTGTGTCAAGTGCCGCGAAAAGTCAGCGCAACGTGGTCCGCGGGGGCGGAGCCGCGCAACGATATCGGGCCCATTTTTTTGACACGTGCAAACACCTAGGGTGTAGACTCGGCCTCCAATCCGTATGGTCAAACCCGATTCTACGTTGAGGCGCATTGAATTCGCTGTAGCGGCAGTCGTTTTCTTTGCCGGCACCGTGGTGCCCGTCGTCGTGTTTCCCTCGCCCCCAGCATATTCGGACACCGCGCACAATCTCTTGTCGCTGCGCGCGTGCACCGAATTGAAGGATTGCTTTTCGTCGGTCAACGAGTTGGGTTTTGGGGGACTATGGTACGGGATTCTTTGGAATCGCTTTTTGTCGTTCGTTTTGGTTTTGAAGTTGTCTTGGTCGGGTATATTTGCCTTGATTTCCGCAACGAACGCCGCGATTGCGGCCTTGTTTTATCTGCGCCAACGTCGTTCTGCGGAACGTTTTCCATCTCTGTTGGGCGCCGCGGCCGTCGTCACGGGCTCGCTTGAAATGGCGGCGGCGCCTGTGCTTTGGAATGCGACATTGGTGCCACCTCTCGCGAGTCTCTGCACGCTGTTTCTCATCGAGGCATTGGAGCAAAAGCGGACGCATTGGTTTGTCGCATCGTGGATGTTTTTCGCGCTTTTGGTGGATGTACACCCTGTCGGCTCGTTGCTTTTTCCTATGCTGCTGGTGACGCTGCTTCTTCGTGCCCCAAAGCCCGCGGCAACACTCGCTTTTTGTGTCCTGGGGACGCTCGGCCTCAATGCTGCCGTGTCGCCCGCTGCTGCATTTCACAATGGGGCGGTGCTCGCAAGCCATTGGCCTGTGGTTTTACTCGTCCTGGGCGTTTCTTGGGCCTTGGGTTCAACGCTCCGAGAAAAGGTAAATACCTTGTCGATTTCGCGTTGGCAGTGGATTGTGGCCATCGCCGGGTTTTTCTCGACCTATTTGCTTCCCATCATTCTAACGCGGTTGCTTGACCACCCCATGTCCACTCGGTACCAAGGCGCATCGATTGGCTTTACAGCGTTGCTCATGACGCAGATTGTCCAATATGGCGGGTCTTGGTTGGCAAAGCAGCCCAGAGCAATGCTTCGTTACGCGCGATATGGGATCGTTGGTTTTTTCTCGCTCCATGTTTTGGGCCCGCTTCTTTGGCGCTTCGGGCACGGTTCGTCCGAACTTTCGGACGTGTGGCGCATGGATGATGCTGTACATCTCAGTCGCGCGTTTCAAGGTCAGAATCTTCGATATTCCGATGTGCATCGCGCGCTGCGCACGCCGTTTCCATTTTATTTGCTGGCCAGCATTGGCGCGTCGATGCCGTTTCACGATGGTTCGTCCTCTCGTGAATCCCCCAAGGAGCAAATCATTCTGCTGCCGCATTCTTTTCTCGTAAAGATTCCGCCGGATTGGTCGCAATTGCCGCTCGGAGGTACACCGGCGAGTTGGATTCGAATGCCGTCGACCATCAACCTCGTGCAATCCCGCGTATGCCTGACGAGTCAGGACGTGCAATCGTCCCATTGCGAGGTGCTCACGAGCGAATTGTTGCAGCAAGCATTCGCGTTCGAAGATTCGACGTATGTCGCTCGTTCTACGCCGGCATTGCCGGGACTCGACAAACGATTCTCGTTGACGACATCGGCGAGTTTTCAAACCATTCAACTGAAAATGGAGCTGCACATGGAGCGACTCCGGACGATGCGAAGTTTCGTTCTTTTGCCGGACTCGGTTCCGTGGGAAATCGTTGCGGTTCAAGAGAATGGAGTTCGGCGCGTAGTGCATTCGAGATGCGTCGTATTGCTGGCGAACGATGGTCCGAGCGTATTGGAACTCGAGGCGACGATTTCGCCCGAAGGACGACAAAGCGTGCACGTCGGAATTCCTGCATTGATTGATTTCGACGCCGAGGATGCTGCAATTGCGCCCTTTTTGGACCCACGAAATTGGGCGGGTCCCTGGGCGTTGCCCTTCGCCAACGAGACTTGCACGGTGCAGAGATAGGCGGGGGCGAAAGATCATTGCGGAAATCGGCTGCCAATGTTTCATGTTCTCGTTGTTCGAATTATGCTTGCTGCCGAGATTGATTTCGTATAGGGTGCAGAGCGAAACATGAATGCATCGCTCCGCACGTTCCGGCCCTCTCGAACGCGTCACGATGTGGCTCGGATTTTGGCCATTTCTCTGGGCATAGTCGGGGTGATTTGGTTTTCCGTAAGCGATGGGAATACCCTTCCGGTATGGGTTTTTCGAGTCTTGGCGTTGGGCACGGCCGCCATCTTGTATTGGAAGTCGCGAGATGCATCGGGATTGCGACAAGGCACGGTTTGCGAATTCAATGACGGTGTGCTGGTGCTTGCTGGACAGCAAGTCGATCCTCGTACCATCACCGCGGCGGCAGTTTGTCCCCGCAAAGCTGGTGGCATAGTGCATTTGTGGCAAGGTGAAGAGGAATCGATTGTCACAGCGGATGCCAAAGTGTTTGCGATTTTATGCGGAGCATTGCGTCCTTCCGTGCTTCGTGCTTCTCGGACGTACCATTCTTCCGGATCTCTCCGAACGATTGGCAAACTCGATGTGGATCGCAAAGGGTTGTCCTTCCCAACCGATTGGGTGCGTGGTGCAGGGATGACAAGAACCGAGCGATTGACCTGGCGCGAAGTCAAACGAGTGTACGTACAGGATGGCTTTCTCGTGGTCGAGCGCAAGGATGGCAAGCTTTTGGGCCCGGGCGTTTCCGTTGCCGCCGATCTCGAGGAACTCATTGTGGAAGAAATCGACAACCTACGCGTACGCGTCGCGGATGATTCGGTATCCGAGGACGTGCTTGCGGCATTACCGCGGCTGGTTTCGGCGCAATCCGAACGCGATGCGGATCCCTATCGAGGTGCGCCTGAAATTGACGATGCCAGCATTTTCGCGGCGATGGGTCGAGGTCCCGTGGAAAGTCGGCAATTGGCTGCGGCGGTGCTTGTCAAGCGCGGGGTTATTTCGAAAGACGCGGCCGAGTTTGTTCGATGTGGCCTGGAGAGGAAGGGGTAGCGCATTGCATCTTGGTGGTATGCAACCCTGCTCAGCGCCCTACGTTCGGCCATTAAGGCGTCACACCCATTGCTGTGAGCCGCTCGTCGCAACGTTTTCCTTCGGCTGTCGCGACACCATGTTTCTTCGCCTGATCTCGGCATGATTTGTATGCGTTCGTCGCGTGTTGCCGTTGCGGCGCACTTGCCTCTCCGAGCTTCGTCCGAAACTCCGTTCGAAGCACCTCGTACGTGAGATCCGAACCGGGGATTGTGCCTGTCCCTTTCCATTCCGAAGGTATTGGCGGCAAGGTTTGGAATTCATACACGAAAGCGGACCACATATCGCCGCTCCGACCCGCCGCGAGGACAATCCATGCGGGCGGTGGAGCGGGCTGTAATTGCAGGATCTCGGCATAAGCTTGCTCCGCCTCGTCCAACAAAGGTCGCTTCTTTTTTATCCACTCCATGATCTTGCCGTTGATGTGTTGGAGCACGTCGTCTTTATCGCCCGACCCTCGATAAATGGGAAATGTTATGGCATCCGCCGCCTTGCGTTTTTGCTCGGCCTTGTAAAAAAGCGCTTCGCCTTGCGCGAGCACCAAACGCGCGACCATGGTCGTTGCAGCATCCCCATGCAATGCAACAACCGCCTTGATTTGGGCCTCCGAGCTTTTCGCGACGTCCAGAGTTTTGTTATATGCCGATTTGGCGCAGGGTTCGTCGCCATTTCGATCGCAAGCTCGGCCGAGAAGAGCGTACCCTATGATTTTCGCCTCGAAATCCTTGTCAGACAGCC
>JBGAOI010000485.1:0-6016 GCA_044221885.1 Polyangium sp. (in: bacteria) | reverse complement strand
CTTATCGAGCATTGTCCAGTCCAGAATACGGGTTTGTGCAAACCCCGTTACTTCCGTCCAAACGCACGCCGCACGATGGCTTCGAGCTCCGAACGGCGCTCGTCGACATTCTCATAAAGCGACCATTGTCCCTGTCCGCGAAGCAGATTGTGCTCACCGCGTGCTGGAAATCGCTGCGCATCATACCCGAAGTATCGCTCGTGCAACGCGTCTGCTAAAAACCGCGCCGACAATATCATACAAATGGTTGCCAAACCACCAACAAGCGTCTCGATTTCATCCTCCGAAATCATTCCCGCTTCTTTTGCAACTTCACCGTAACCTGACAACGCTGCGGCAAACGTCTCCATGTCCACCGCAGATCGATGCTGATCTTCCCCATGTGGGTTCGTCCAAGATCGCAATGCATCGCCCATCTCGAATGGCCAAATCATGCGCCCCAACGTGTCCAGGTCGACGAGGCAATGCCCTGCGCCATCCAAAAACAAGAGATTCGAGATTTTCAGGTCCCCGTGCGCGTGACGCCGAGACAAACGAGACATATCCGGCAATCGTTCCGAATGCTGGAAGATACGTTCCGCAAGCGGCGCAACGTGGTCGAATAGCCGATGCCCAGGGTGTTCTTCGAGCGCTCCGCGTAAAACGCCAAGATGACGCTCCTTGTCGTGCACCCCCGCCCGCACATGGCGATATTCGTGATCGAGATCCGCAACGGCCGAATGAAACGTCGCCACGAGTTTCCCGGCTTCATGCGCCATTTTCGGCGACGTGATGCGATCGAAGGCTTTACCCTGGACAAACGTCAGTGCCCGCCAAACCCCGCCCTCTTCTGCTTCCACCCACAATGCACCCGCGTCCGTACGTACAGGACGCGGCGTCGTCAATCCCTTCGCGGTTAGGTGCGTCGTGACAATCTCGATGTCTTCATTGACGTGGCCCGCAAAAATAGGATGCAACCGCTGAACGATCACGGGACCTTGACGGCCTTGAACACGATACGTACGGTTAATGAGACCACCGCTTTGCACCGTAACGGGTTGTCCGGCCAAATCTCGATAATGCGCGAGCACCGAGGCGGGAATGTCTTCGTTCATGCTACACGTACGATATTTTGACGATTTCGAGTTCGATCGCGCCCACGGGCCTATTCACGACGACGACATCGCCGACGGTTTTTCCAAGCAACGCACTGCCCACGGGCGAACGCCAACTGATGGCTCCCACTTTGCTGTCGGTTTCGTCTTCGCCCACAATGCGATAAACGGCGCGTTTGTCATCTTCGTCGACGACTTCGACCTTTGCGCCAAAAAAGATCTTTTCGCCTTTTTGCGCTTTGGGATCGACCACGACGGCACTTTCGAGGCGTTTGGTCAAATAACGCATACGCCGATCGATTTCGCGCAGTTTTTTCTTGCCGTAAATGTATTCGGCGTTTTCGCTGCGATCACCTTGCGCCGCCGCATCCGCCACTTCTTGCACCGTACGGGGTCGATCGACCGAACGTAACCGGCCAAGTTCTTCCGACAAACGTTTTGCCCCATCCGGGGTGATGTAATTGGGATTCGCCATGCGAGACTTGCTTCAATGAGGCTGCGATTCAGTAGGTTTGGCGCCTTTTTTCTGCGCAATCACCTTTTGAAAGGTTTCCTTGTCAATGGCTTTTTCCAAAGCCACGTCTGCCGAAATCGTTCCTTTGTCCACGAGCCGTTCGAGCGCCATATCCATCGTTTGCATGCCGAGGGATTGCCCGACTTGCATGATGTTCGGAATTTGATAGGTTTTTCCTTCTCGAATCATCGACGCCAACGCGCTGTTGCCGATCAAGATCTCGTGCGCTGCACACCGCCCTTTTCCGTCGGCAGTTTTGAGCAACTGCTGCGCCACGATCGCCACGAGACTCTCCGCAAGCATACCGCGCACCTGCGGCTGTTCGTCCGCGGGAAACGCATTGATGATGCGGTCGATCGTTGCCGCAGCGCTGTTCGTGTGCACCGTGCCAAACACCAATATCCCGAAACTCGCCAATTGCAGAGCCAGCTTCATGGTTTCATTGGTTCGCAACTCGCCAATCAGAATTACGTCCGCGTTTTCCCGACCTGCACTACGAATGGCCGTCGCAAACGAAGACGCATGTGGACCCACTTCGCGATGGGTCACTTGCGATTTTTTGCACGGGTGAACGAATTCGACCGGGTCTTCAATGGTCAAAATATGCGCTTCTCGCGTCGAATTGATATGATCAATCATCGCCGCCAGCGTGGTCGACTTACCACTTCCCGTCGGTCCAGTAACGAGGAGCAAACCATTGCGTTTGTCCGACAATTTTCGAATCACGGGCGGACAACCCAGTTCGTCCAGGGTGAGTATTTTCGTCGGAATAATGCGGAAAACCGCGCCAAGGCCCGCATGTTTGTACAAGTAATTCGCGCGGAAACGCGCCTTGTCCTCGTATTGGTACGCGAAATCCAAATCGAGATCGCTCGTGATCTTGTGCTTCTCTTCGGGCGTCGTAATCTCGAAAAGAAGTTCTTCCATTTCCTCGGTCGTCATCGGCGCATCGCGTATGGGCACGAGTTCGCCACGCGAACGCACGAGCGGAGGATACCCAATCCCGAGGTGCAAGTCGCTGCCTTTGCGGGCCAAAAGTTCGTCGAACAAGCGGTCGATGCGAGCCATCGCGATCAGCCTTTCTTTCCAAAAAGAGCGCCAGCTCGACCCAAAAGTCCCTTTGGTTTTTCCGAAGCGGCGGGAGCCTGGGCATCGGCCTGTGGCGCAGGTGCATTGCTCGCTGTGGGCGATTTGATGCCTGGATTCACGACAGGCGGCGTCGCTTGCAATTGTTTTCCAGAAAGTGTGGATTCGAGTTCTTCGGGACTGTCCGCAACCACAATGGCGTCTTCTGCGGAGACTTTGAAACTGTTCACGAGCTCCGCCAAAGAATCATCCAGTCGAATGATGCCAAACCCTTTACCACGTTGTTGCAAGCTGGGAATTTGGTACGTCTTGTTGTCACGAATCAAATTCCAAAGCGGAACGGATCCGGGCAATACTTCCGCCGCCGCCACCATACCTGGACCATCTTTTCGCGGCAAAAGACGTTGCGAAACAATGAGCCGCAATCCACCCGCCAACGTAATGCGCACTTGAGCTTGATCGCCGGGAGGAAACAAATCAATCAAGCGATCGATCGTTTTCGCAGCGCTCGGTGTATTCATCGTGCCGAGCACCAAATGTCCCGTTTCGCTGGCCGAAAGCGCCATACGCACCGTTTCGGTATCACGCAATTCACCCACGACGATGACGTCCGGGTCTTCGCGCAACGATCCTTTTAATGCCGCGGCAAACGATTTCGTGTTCGTTCCAACTTCACGTTGGCTGAGCATCGCCTTTTTTCGCGGATGAATGTATTCAATGGGATCTTCCACCGTAATCACGTGGTGCGTCGTGGTGCTATTGATGATGTCCACGATCGCTGCCATGGTGGTGGTTTTTCCGTGACCCGTTGGTCCCGTAATGACAATCAGCCCTTGATGGTGATGTGTGGCATTGCCGATCGACTCGGGCAATCCAAGACTCGCCAAGGTTGGAATGTCGTTCGAGATGAGCCTCAGTGACGCTTTCAGGCCCGTTCGTTGACGCGTGACGTTGACCCGGGCTCGACCGATTTTTTCACCCTGTAATGCGAAATCGCACGACCCGTCTTTTTCGAGCAATGCATGAAGCCGCGCGGGAATACGGGGCATCAGCAGTTCGGCAAGTTTGTCCGGATCAATCGCCTCACCCCGAGGCACAAGGCGCCCGGCCAAACGAAACAATGCGGGCCGACCGGCAACCAAGTGCAGATCGCTCGCGCCTTCGCTCCGCGCCGCCAACAAAACGTCGTCAATCGAATCCTCAATCTTGAACTCCACTCGAACCGGCGTACGCGCGACGGGAGGAGGTGGCGGCGAGGCGGCAGTTTCGTTGGCCAAACCAATGACGAGAGGTGACCCCGACGCACCAGGCGCCGATGTTCGCGCTGGCGGCGCGGACGATGGCATGCGTTTGGCCGATACGCTCGGATCGATATCGAGTTCAAACGTCGGACCACCTAGATCCAAAACGGCGGGTGCCGCGGATGGAGCGGAACTTGGACCCACGGCTTGGGGCGCGCGTGCATCGTCGAGCTCCACATCGAGCTCACCTTCGGGAGCCGCTAGAATCGCAACGTTTTTCTTGGGTGGAGCCACATCGATTTTCGGGACAGGTGCCGATGCGGGTATGGCCGGGACAACCGCTGGCGCGCCCGGAGAAACCTGCGCCCCATCTTCCGTCGGCGGGATGGATGCAAGTCCAGCCCGTTGCGCCGTTTCGCGGTTCATCACAGAAAAACGCGCTTGAACGCTTCCCTTGTTGGCTACGGCCGCAACGCCAATCGCGCCAATCCCTTCGACGCGTACACCCCATGTCGTGGGTTTTACGCCGAGTCCATCCACGTGCCGCGCTCCGCCTGCAACCATGAGCATCATGAGAATTTCGTCACTCGACAGAATCGTGCGATCGATGATCTCGTACGTGCCATTCACCTTTGCGCAAGGATTTCGCGCAGTTGCAAGGGCGATTTCAGAGACACCAGGACGAAGCAGATGCTCGAGCAGTTCTTTGATGTAGGCCATCGAGGTTCCGCAGGCAGAAGGAGAAAAGCGAGGCGGCATCATCGTACCGGAAATGAGCCGTAAAACGCAAGATCCAGCGCGCGGTGATAAAGACAAACGAAAGGGTGGTCTTTCCAAACTACTTGAGGCATCATGCCGTTCGCACCTGGCACAAAGCTCGTGTTCGTTGCCACGATCGAAGATCATGAACGTCGACATTCCTCGCGCTTGGCATCCCAATCTTGCCGGCGAAATAAGCAAACCGTACTTCAAGAAACTCGAAGCGTTCGTCGATGAAGAGCGACGAACCCAGGTGGTTTTTCCTCCCGAACCAGACCTTTGGACCGCGTTTGTCCACACGCCTTTCGACGCCGTGCGTGTGGTGTGGCTCGGGCAAGATCCGTATCCGACCGCAGGTCAAGCGCATGGGTTGAGTTTTTCTGTCAAGCACGGTCAAAAGACGCCAGCGTCGCTCTTGAATATGTTCAAAGAGGCAGCGACGGACGTGCCCGACTTCGTTCGCCCCCCGCACGGATGTTTGGAAAATTGGGCAAAACAAGGCGTTTTTTTGCTCAACACCATCCTCACGGTGCGTGAAGGCGAAGCAGGATCACACCGGAACAAAGGCTGGGAGACGTTCACGGATGCAGTGATCAGCACGTTATCAGGTCGAGACAAACCCATGGTGTTTGTACTGCTCGGCCTCTTGGCGCAGAAAAAAGAAGAGCTGATCGACACGAAGAAGCACCCGATCATCAAGGCAACGCATCCGTCACCTTTGTCGGCGAACCAAGGATTCTTTGGGAGCAAACCTTTTTCCGCGGTGAACGCAGCGCTGCAGAAAATCGGCGAGAGCGAGATCGATTGGAAACTGGCGTGAGGCACCTCCACCGAGGTGTTTGTCTTGGCTAGGATCGTTGCGCGACTTCAACGCCTTTTTTGACCAAACGTTCGAGCACCGCAGGACTATCCAGCGAGCCCAAACGCACGTCGAGGCGCCCGAGCTCGGGCAGTGTTTCGAGGACTTTTGCTGGCTTGCACTTGCCCGAAAGAATCAAGTGCTGGAGCGACGGATGCCCTTCGAGTGGCTTCAAATCGAGCGTCGCCGCGCGGTATCCGTGCCCATCGAGGCTCAAGATTTTTAGCCCCGACAAAGCCGAGATCCCCGTAATTGCTTTGAGCTCATACGTATCTGCTTCACCACCCGTTTCCGTTCCTGCACCATCTTCGAGCAGCATGTAGATCTCGTTGCCGCCGTCGAAATCCACCGATTCGATCGCCTTCAATCGTTCTGGATCGAGTTTCAGCGTATGCAGACGGCCCATTGCGGCGAGCAAGCGTTCGTCCTCGCTCGCGTCGTCGTCGAAGTCCAATCCCTCGAG
>JBGAOI010000484.1:0-6031 GCA_044221885.1 Polyangium sp. (in: bacteria) | reverse complement strand
CGAATACAAGCAATCACGCGTAACGGTGACGAAGCATCGTCGGCAATTCCCAACAAACCCGCTAGAAATTCCGTTCGTTCTTCGATGTCGGACGTCAGTGTATACAATTCCTCGAATTGATCGATAAAAACGAGAATTCGCTGGGATGTTCCGCGCGCCGTGCAGCGCGCTCGAAGTTCGGCACCCCATTGCACTCGATTCGGAGGGCGATCCCCAGATTCGTCAGGCAAGCGAATGGCTTCGCGAAGAGCGGCTATTGGCGCGCGACCAGGCCGCACGACGAAAATGTCCCAATGTTCACTGCCACAACGTAATGCTGGAAGAACGCCAGCCCGCACGAATGAAGATTTTCCTGCGCCCGATGCGCCAGCAACCATGACGAGCGGTTGTCGTTCGAGCAATCCAAGAACCGCCAGAACATTGCGTTCACGGCCAAAAAAACGATCCGCGTCGGCTTCTTGAAATGCGGACAATCCTGCAAAAGGACAATCCATTTCGCCGGTTGGAACCCATTTCGATCGCGCGACGAATGGTTCCAAAGCTGCAAGCAAATCCGCGGCGGAATGAAATCGTTCGTCTGGATTTTTCTGCAAACATCGCGCGAGCACCTCGGACAATGCGGCGAATTCCGGCCGTATCGCGCGGAGATTCGGCATGGGGATATTCGGATCCGCGATGCTGGCTAGGTTTTCAGCGCTTATGGGATCGAGCGGATGGACGCCCGCGAGCAGTTCGTACAGAAGGATGCCGACGGCCCATAAATCACTGCGTTCGTCGATATCGTCGCCGCGCCATTGCTCGGGCGACATGTACGCGCGTGTACCCTTGCGTTCGTTCAAGCCATTGGAGTCCGCAAACCTCGCAATGCCAAAATCAAGGACTTTGACTTGCCCCGTGTCGAGCAGCATGATGTTTTCAGGCTTGAGATCGCGATGCACAATTCCGCTTTTGTGTGCAGCAACGAGAGCGCGCAGGACCGAGACGATGATCTCCAGCGCAAGACTCGGAGAAATGCAATTGCCAGAACGTAGATGGGCCGATGCGGCAATCGCTTGACGTAGCGTGCGTCCTTCGAGGTATTCGAGGACCATGTACGGTCGGGCGTTGAATGTACCGACTTCATAGATGACGACGATATTTTCGTGGCGCGCCCGCGCGGTCGCTCGACCTTCCAAAAGGACCTGTGCGGCTGCTTCACCGCCTTCGTGAAGAAGCTTGATGGCGACGAGGCGACCCAGTTTGGTGTCGCGTGCCAACAGCACCGTACCCATTCCACCCGAGCCAAGCGGTCGGAGGACTTCGTAATGCTCGATGTACTCGCCAATCGGCGGGAGTTCACGAGAATACACGGGCGGCGTGGTGGGATCGTTGCGTTGAGGCGGCGCGTTCGTGGCGTGCGTTTGCGTCATCGTGCGCGTGTGATCCACCGACGCGGGATCGGCGGGATCCTTGCGAAGGGAACGTTTGTCGAAACGCGGCTCCAACTGCATCACGGCCAGTGACGAGACCATATACCACGTGAGCGCGAGGGTGGGGGAAAACTTGAAAGCGCACGCGGTGAATTGGGAGGCGGGGGGAATTGGGAGCGCGATCGTTTTTGCTTTCAGCTCAGGTCTGCTTCTTCGCCCGCGGTCGAGCAAATCTCCGAAAGTATGACTCGACCCGTGTCGGATCATTCGGAAACTTCAGCGTCAACTCCGCATGCAGCTTCTTGCGCTCCTCGATCCACTTCAGCCGCAGCTCCGTGATGGTCTTATCTTGCAAAAACGCGAGCTGCTCTTCGACCTGCTTACATGCTTTGTCGGCGTCTTCGACAGCTTCCACCGCCGCTTGGAATTTGTTGCGGAATTCATTGTAGAGCGGCGCAAAATCCGGTTTGGCTTGATCCTCATCGAGTGTCTTGATGATGTCTCGTACGAGTTGCGGTTCGGCCGTCCGGGCATCTGCCTCGGTTACCGCACGAAGTCCATTCTGCAGATATCGACGATATCGGGCATCATCGCGCTTTTTGCCGACAAGATCGAGCAAACGCAGCTCAAACGACCGGACATGTTTGTCGAGCACGCGATCCCGGACAAAAATCACGGCTTCACGTTCATCGACCGTGTCTTGCAGGTCCTCTTCTTCGCGGAACTTGGTGATAAGCTGGATATGTGTGGTCGCGAAGGTAACCTCCATGCCTTGCGTCTCGGGATCCGATCGAACCGCTGAGATCGTAAAGGTGCCACTTGTACGGAAATCTTTGTCTGGTGTATCATCTCGAGGATTGTCCATGACATGTATTGTACCGCCGGTTTGAACGTTGGGCAACAAAATGAACGCTGTGAACGTCACAAGGTGTTTCTTTGCAACGTCCCGTTGTGACGGGGAGTGCACGGAAGACAGTTTTGCAATATCCCGTCGTGACGGGGAGCGCGCGAAAGACCGTTTTGCAGCGTCCCGTCGTGACGAGGAGCGCGGGGAAGACTGTTTTACAAGTCCACGTCATGACGGGGAGCGCGCGGAAGATCGTTTTGCAGCTCCACGTCGTGACGGGGAGTGCGCGGAAGACAATTTGGCAACGTCCCGTCGTGCCGTGGCGACGTCGCAATGACGCCGTCGATGATCTGCCCAATGGCGAGACCAATGCCCAGTCAAATTGCAGACCAGGGGCCGAGTTCCTTGACACGCTTTTGGCTTCGTGATGTCTTTTGTACGTGCGAACTTCGCGGCGCGGTTTCCTATTGCCCTTGGTTGTCGCAGCTTCCGCGCTCGACTGTCAACCGACGATGTCTGATCTGCAAGCGCTCAATCCGCAGGCGGCCACGCTGCAAGTGCCATGTCGTCCAAGTCAATTTCCGGATTCTGTCAATGTATGGGCCGTGCAATCGGGGACGGGGCATATCGTTACGGATGAACAGCCGGACGAATTGCAGAATGTCGCTCGATTGGCCAGTGTGTTCATTGAATTCAACGGGGACGCACCCTACGAGAATGCCGAGATCATGGCGTCGCGTTATGGTTTGGCATGCCCGAACATCACCCGTGACGAGCCAACGGAATCGGAATCAATTCGCAACAAAGAGCCGTGTCCGGATGACGTTACGCAGTTGAATGGGCGACAGAATTGGATGGCCGAACCGGGCAAACCGAAGTGTGATACGTCGGGACAACCCAAAGCAGCCAAAAAGGACCCAATACACATCAAGGTCTGCGTACGTCCGTCTTGGCTGCCCGCACCGTACAAGAACAACGAGGGCAAGTGGGTCACGGTGGATAAATGGGCAATCGTCTTCGACGACAAGAAGGTCGAGTGGACTGACAAACCGAAAAGTTACGAAGAATTAGTCAAGAAAGCCGATGTGATTTTCACGCTCGATGAATCGGCCCCGCCCGAGTCGGCCTATTATTTCACGCAGGATCCAAAGAAGCTCAGTTGTCCGAGTGGGTTGCCCAAGAAGTCGTACGAGGATGTCGCTGCTGCGGGCGAAATGCCGCTGTTGTCCGACGTGACCGCGCATAGCGAGGCGAAGGAAAAGGCCGCCGAAGCGAAGAAGCAAGGCGGCGGGAAAACGACAAACGGGTCAACCACGACAACCGGCGGTGCACCAACGGCAAACGCAACGCCCAAAAAGGGCGACGGAGAAACCACCGAAACATCGAGTCCCACGGGCAAAGGTCCACCGCTGAGTACATTTGAGAGATTCGCCCGCAATATGAGCCTTGGCGCGGCGGTGGCCAGCATGGACACATCCGGCAACGCCAAGCATCCCGAAGGCGATCGGCATGGCATGGTCAACGGGACAAACGTTGGCGGATGGAGTTTCCCGGCGCTGCAAGCAGGTTTGTCAGCGATTCAAATCATCACGGCCGTTGGGGTGCCATCGAAAGAGTTCGTCCTGAAGATCTATACCGCGACGAAAGGTGGTCAACGGGTGATCATCAACGAAGCGGACAAAGCCGCGCTCAAAATGGCGGATGAGCTCATCAAAGAAGCTGGCCAATACGAACTCGCCAAGGCATTTCAGGAAATCAGCGCGGTTCTTCCGTTCAAACTCGGCCAGAAGTTCACCGCGGGGCTCGAGTCCAAGTTTCAAGCGCACAAGATTTTCGAAAAGCAAGCGTTTGAGAAATTTCCGAACATCTTTGGCCGGAAAGGGGCTAATCAAGGGTTTGAGGAAGCGATCGAGAAGGCCCCTTCGGTCATCCTCACGGACGCCGAACACAAAGCGATCACCAAGGAACTCAACGACTTTTGGACGAAGATACGGAAAGCTCCACCTCCTCCGGCGCAGCTTAAAAAGGAGCTCGTCGCGAAGTATCAGGACGTTTACAAGGACCATCCGCACTGGATGCAAGCGATTCAACACCTCATTAAACAGTTGCCGGAGTAACAATGAAGATCTATAGGTACTTGTGGTTTAGTACCCGTGAGATACCAGGAGGAGCGGACGCGATCCTTGGCCCTGCCGGGTGCAAGAAAGATGTCGCCAAAGTATCCGCGATGGGTACGGTTTCTATTGACTTCGAAGAACACGACGAACGACTCGCTAAAGTCCTCGCGTTGCTGAAGGAAGCGGGCGCAGAGCCGAACGGTTGGTACTGGGAGGAGTACAGCGAAGACGAACTCCAAGCCGCGCCGTTGCTCAGCGTTTGGTTGTCCGGGTGGACGAAGGCACGTACAACGACAGGGTCTGTGTTTGGAGTGACCTACGATGTGTCGGACGCGTGCCGGACTTGTCTGACCGGCGTTCGACAAGCATCACCGCTCGTCGTTTATGGCAACGTCATGCTCGATGTCAACAAACACCGTGTCGCGCACACCACCGATGACAACCTTCTCGTGCGCGATACCGATGTCGAGAAACTTCTTGCGGTCAACGTCACTGGGGCCAACTTCTGGCCCGTCACGGCAAAATACAAAAGTGGCGCGATCGGCGAAATTCGCTGGCAGCAAGCCGTGATCGAAAACGTCTTGCCCCCGATGGCCTCGAGTACCGGCCTCGACGAAGCGGCCAAATGCCCAAGCTGCGGGCGCGGTCGAAAACACGACGTCGCAGGCAACCGCACTCCTCACATCACCTATCGCCGTGAAGATCTCAACAACATTTGCGACTTCAACGTGAGCTGGGAATGGTTCGGCGAGTTTGGCAAGTACGACCCAGATGCTCCCGACAAAGGGGCAAGTTCTTTTCGACCGCTCCCTCGGATCTTCGTCACGCCCAAAGTGATGAATCTGCTCCGCGGCAAAACGAAAAAAGAACAGAACTTCCAAGGTTGCGGATTCGTGCCGATTTGGATTGAAGACGATACCCACGATAAGCCATATCTGATGACGTGATGGATGCTTATGCGCGAAACCATGGGCACAACCGAGCCATTACCGATTGCTGGACAAGCAGTTAGCGGAACCAACCGGCCGTATCTGTTTGTCGTTCTGCACTGCGACCAACCGACGCTCGGCGGGGCTCGTTACGATTTGTCGGCGATTCAGGAGGTCCGCATGGGTCGAGGGTCCACCCGGGAGATCCTGACGCTCGAACGAGGCACATTGAACAAATGCGCTGTCTCCGTACCGTCCTCAACGGTTTCTAAAACACATGCGCAACTGACGCGCGTGCGCGACGAATGGTGGATCGAGGACCTCGGATCGAAAAACGGCACGTGTGTCAATGGGGTACGCATTCAAAAGGCCCGTGTGCACGATGGAGACTTCATTGAAATTGGTTCCGTTCTATTTCGCTATCGCATGGTCATGACCGCGGCTCCTTGCAGTGATGTCGATACCGCGCAACTCATAACGAAAGCCTCCGGCTACGCGAGCCTCGAACCGACGTATGCTCTTCAGCTCGAGGCATTGGCGCAAATCGCGCGATTGCAATTCACGACGTTGTTATTGGGAGAAACGGGGACGGGCAAAGAAGTGCTCGCCAATGGTACGCATCAGCTTTCGGGTCGTCGTGGGCCTTTGATCGTGGTCAATTGTGGTGCATTGCCCGCGTCCCTCATTGAAAGTCAGCTTTTTGGTCACGTGAAAGGATCGTTTACCGGA
>JBGAOI010000483.1:0-6047 GCA_044221885.1 Polyangium sp. (in: bacteria) | reverse complement strand
GAAACTGCTCCTGCATTTGCCGGACACGTTCGCGAGCTGCATCGCGCTCGTTCTCCGCGCTGTCCACTTCGTCGGCAAGCTTGGAATTGCGACTCCAAAGAAAGGCAATGATGGCGGCGAAAAACAGGACGATGACGACGATGGTGATGAGGAGCGAAATGTCCGGCATGGTTGCCCTTGTCTGCATGAGCTCGTGCGTCTTGGCGCGAACCAGTTTGGCGCACGCACTTCACCACGAGCCAGCAGAAAAATCAACTTCGCCGTTGCGCGATTGACGTGCCTACGCCCCTTTGCGGATTCCTATCTTGGACCACATCGCAAGACGAGCTGCATTGCTCATCAATCACATCACGCTCTGTCGCGCCTCCGTGGTGCACATTTCGGACAAACCTGATGCTCCCCGATTTTTACAATGACGAATACACTGCCAAACAGGAAAAACTGCATTGGTTTGGCGCGGGCATTTCGTCAACTCATCGCAAAGTTCGTCGCGGGCACACGGACAATCTGGACCATCGTAACGCTAAATCGACCCAATGAATCTCCGACTGAATTGCAATAGCCAGACAAACGTATTCCCCCAACGCCCTCCAAGCCCACTCGTCATTCAATCGAATACATCGTTCACGACCACGATATCGCTCCATCACGACCTCGATATCGCTCCATCACGAACTCGGGGTCACTCCGCCTCGACCAATACGTCGCGCCATCACGAACTCGTGGTCCTCACATGTCTACCTCGTGGTCGCATGATCACGACCACGATGTCGATCTACCTCGACCTCGATGTCGATCCATCACGAACTCGTAGTCACCTGATCACGAACTCGATGTCGGTCCACATAGACCTCGATATCGATCCATCACGAACCCGATATCGATCCATCACCACCTCGATATCGCTCCATCACGAACTCGTGGTCACCCGAGCACGACCTCGATATCGCTCCATCGCGAGCTCGATGTCGATCCATCGCGAGCTCGTTGTCGATCCATCACGGCCCCGAGTTCGTCTCGACCGCACGCCCCGGGTTACAACCCAGGGCTACACAACACGAAGTCCCCCTGACGGGGGACTACGTTGGCAGATTCAGATCTGCATTCGCCATTCACGTTCAATGGTTTGCCCCGCGTGAATGGCGCGATCCAACCCTTCCAAAGGTGTCTGCCACTTTGCACAAAGCGCAACGCCAAGCTTTGGGAGCGTTTGATTTCACGGCGACGCGGCGGGGCCCCGCTGTTTGAGCCCCGTAGGGGCGAGTTCGGGGTGCCGCGGATGCCGGGAAA
Source organism: Polyangium sp. (in: bacteria) (assembly GCA_044221885.1). Taxonomy (GTDB): domain Bacteria; phylum Myxococcota_A; class Polyangia; order Polyangiales; family Polyangiaceae; genus Polyangium. Next base: position 4,757 of record JBGAOI010000483.1, on the reverse strand, counting down.
TCAAGCCTCCCGAAGCGCAACAAACGCAAACGGCGCCCCTCACGTGAATGCGCAACGCCAAGCTTTGGGAGCGTTTGATTTCACGGCGACGCGGCGGGGCCCCACTGTTTGAGCCCCGAAGGGGCGAGTTTGGGGTGCCGCGGATGCCGGGAAATCAAGCCTCCCGAAGCGCAATACACGCAGACGGCGCCCCTCCCGCTCAACTCCCCGACGGATGCCAGATCGTCTTCATCTCGACAAACCGTTCAATCCACCGCGGACTCGATGTCGCCTCCGCATCGAACCACGCCGCATCATCCAACGCGCGCGTGCGCACACGCTTCACGTTCCCGATCGCCGCTTCTTCCGCCTTCTTCACCAAGCCCGCATCCACGCCATGCAAATCCAACGCAGATACATCCATATGTTTGGCAAGATGAACCAATAACTCCGACGCGCGACCCGTCAAAATGTTGATCACGCCTCCAGGCAGATCGCTCGTTGCCAACGCTTCACCAAGCACCAACGGCGTCCTTGGATCCGCTTCACTCGCCAATACGATCACCGTGTTGCCCGCCGTGATGATCGGCAACACCGCGCCCAGCAATCCCAGCAACGCCGGACGCGCCGGAGCGACCACGCCAACAACGCCCATCGATTCGGGCACCGTAAAGTTGAAGTGCGGACCCGCCACCGGATTCAAACTCGAAAACAGCGACTGATACTTGTCTGCCCATCCCGCGTACGAAATGCACCGATCGATCGTCGCCGAAACTTCGTTCGCTGCCGCAGCTCCATCAAGCCCACCGCGTTCCAACGATCGCGTCAGTTCTCCATGTCGCGCTTCGAGCATCTCACCAAGTCGGTACAAGATCTGCCCGCGGTTGTACGCAGTTCGTCCTGCCCAACCATCCCATGCGCCACGCGCAACGACGACGGCATCTCGCACGTCTTTGCGTGAGCCCCACGGTACGTTTTCTTTGGTCCCGCCGAGTTCCATCGGATCCGCCACTTGGATGTACCTACCCGATTCCGATCGGACAAACTGTCCACCCACCAGCATCTTGTACGCTTTGCGTACGCCTACCCGCACCGGCATCTCGAACGCGCTGTCTGCTCGAACTTGTGCACCACCGTTCGACGCCTTGTCTTTCGCCCGTGCCATCAGTCCACCTCGAGATACGCAAGCAAGCCTTGTCGACCACCCTCGCGGCCAAACCCGCTCTCTTTGTACCCGCCAAACGGCGAGCTCGGATCGAACTTGTTGTACGTGTTTGCCCAGACAACCCCGGCCCGCAACCGCTGCGAAACCCAAAAGCTCTTCGAGCCTTTGTCCGTCCAAACACCGGCCGACAAACCGTACATCGTGTTGTTCGCCTTCTCGATCGCTTCTTCCGGTGTGCGGAACGTCATCACGCTCAACACCGGTCCGAAGATCTCTTCCCGGGCAATGCGATGCGATTGCGACACGCCCGTGAACAACGTCGGGGCAAACCAGTACCCGCGATCGGGCAGCTTGCAAGGCGTCGAGAAGCGAACCGCGCCTTCCTTCTCACCCGAAGCAACCAGCTCGCGGATCTTGTCGAGCTGCATCTTCGAATTGATCGCGCCCACGTCCGTGTTCTTGTCGAGCGGATCACCGACACGCAGCGTCCGCATGCGATCCTGAAGCTTGCGCATCAGTACCTCGAACACGCCTTCTTCCACGAGCAACCTCGAGCCCGCGCAACACACGTGACCTTGGTTGAAGAAGATGCCGCCGATGATGCCTTCGACCGCTTGATCCAGCGGCGCATCCGCAAAGATGATGTTCGCCGCTTTGCCGCCTAGCTCGAGCGTTAACTTCTTGTTTGTCCCGGCCAGAGCCTTTTGGATCTTCTTGCCAACGTCCGTCGATCCCGTGAACGCCACCTTGTCGACGTCGGTGTGCGCAACGAGAGCCGCTCCGGTTTTTCCCGCACCAGTCACGATGTTGACGACCCCCGGAGGCAAGTCGCACTCCTCGATGATCTTCGCGAGCAACAGTGCCGTGAGCGGTGTTGTCTCGGCTGGCTTGAGCACGCACGTGTTGCCTGCTGCCAGCGCCGGCGCGAGCTTCCACGCAGCCATGAGCAGCGGGAAGTTCCACGGGATCACTTGTCCCGCCACACCGAGCGGACGAGGGTTTCTCCCGGGAAACGCGTACGGCAGTTTGTCCGCCCAACCGGCGTAATAGAAGAAGTGCGCAGCCGCGAGAGGCACGTCGACATCACGTGATTCTTTGATCGGTTTGCCACCATCCATCGACTCGACGATCGCGAGTTCACGCGCCTTCTCTTGGATCACACGGGCAATGCGATAGATGTATTTGCCGCGATCGATCGGACGAAGTTTCGACCAATACTTCTCGTACGCGTTGCGTGCGCTTTCGACAGCCGTCGCAACATCGCGTTCATCGGCTTCGGCAACTTCCGCGAGCTTCTGCTCCGTCGATGGACTGATCGTGTCGAAGTACGCCCCTGATTGCGGCGCAACCCATTTGCCCCCGATGAACAGTTCGTACCGAGGTGCAATGCGTACGTGATCTGCGGCTTCGGGTGCCGGCGCATAGGCCCAAGCTTGTCCGAAGTCGAGCACAGCTCGTTCGGGCGTCTTCCGCACGAGCTGATCGTTTTGAGCTCCAACCGTTGTGGTGTCTTTGGCGGCCATGAACGTCAGTCCTTGCTGAAGTAATCGCCCGATTGATACGCGCCCGTACGTTCTTTCTCGAGCTGCATGAGTACGTCGTTGAGCAGCGTTGATGCTCCGATGCGAAAGAGATCCGGCGTGAGCCAAGCATCACCGAGCGTCTCTTTCACGAGCACCAAGTTGTGCAGCGCCTGTTTGGCTGTACGAATCCCGCCCGCAGGCTTCATCCCGATACGTTTGCCCGTGGCGAGGTAGAAGTCGCGAATCGCTTCGAGCATCACGAGCGTCACGGGAGGCGTCGCAGCGGGCACGATCTTGCCCGTCGACGTCTTGATGAAGTCCGCTCCGGCGAGCATCGCGATCTGACTAGCGCGACGAACCAAGTCGTAGGTTCCAAGTTCGCCCGTCTCGAGAATGACCTTGAGATGCGCCGGACCACACGCTTCTTTCACGGCCGCGATCTCGTCGAACACTTGCTTGTGTTCACCAGCGAGCAACGCACCGCGATCGATCACCATGTCGATTTCGTCAGCGCCCCATTCAACAGCGCGGCGGACGTCGTCGAGCTTCACGTCGAGAGCGGACAAACCACTCGGAAACGACGTCGCGACGCTCGCAACTTTGACGGAAGATCCTGCAAGCGCGCGTTTGGCGACGGGAACCAATTTTGGATAGACGCAAATCGCAGCGCAGGGAGGAACTTCAGGCGACGCATCCGGATGCATCGCTTTTTGGCAAAGCTGAAGCACCTTTCCGGGCGAGTCTTTTCCTTCGAGGGTTGTCAGGTCCATCATCGAGATGGCCAGGTGCAACCCTGCGACTTTCGCTTCCTTCTTGATGCTTCGTTTACCGAGCGCAGCAGCGCGCTCTTCCACCATGACTTTGTCGACCGTCGGTGAAGTGAAGTCGGGATAAGTCATCCGCTGCTTCACGACGCTCGCGTGTGTCGTACTGCTTCCGTTGCCGCCATGTGCAGCCATCGAGCCGCCTCCGGGCGCGAACGCTACCAGAACGTTCGTCGCGTTCCCATGGTGATGACCCGCTCTCGCACGACTCGAACAAGACTGATAAGTGTCCCGCATCGTGCGTACCAACTCCGACTACGTTCTTCCCAGCGGAATGAGGCTCCACGTCCATCGGTTCGCGCCGGCAAACTCGACACCGACAGGTTTGACGGTGCTCATGTTGCACGGGTTTCTCGATTGTGGAGCCACGTGGGATCTCGTCGCTGAACCTCTGGCCCGTGTTGGTCACGACGTACTCGTGCCCGACCTCCGTGGCTTCGGGAACAGTGCGCATGTCGGTGCCGGCGGCTACTACCACTTCCCCGATTACGTCGGCGATGTGGCAGCGCTCGTGGATCAAATCGCGCCCAAGCGCCTCGTCCTCGTTGGGCACTCGATGGGTGGAACGGTGGCTTCGCTTTACGCGGGGGCGATGCCGGAACGCGTTGAACGCTTGGTGCTGCTCGAAGGGATCGGCACGATTCACGCGGGGCCGGGCGCTGCGCTCACCCGCATGCGCACGTGGCTCGAGGACATGCGCAAACTCGACACGTGGAACCGTCCTCTCGCGTCGTTGGATGAAGCCGTGGAACGACTCGCACGCATGCACACTTCCGTACCGCGTGATCGCCTCGAGAGCCGAGCACGGCTACTGACACGCGTCGATGCAGCGGGTCAGTTGCGTTGGGCTCATGATCCTTTGCATCGCACGACGTCACCCACGCCTTTTTCTCTCGATGCGTTCAAAGGGTTCCTGCAGAACATCAGTGCACCGACGTTATTCGTCAGCGGAGGCAACATCGGGTGGCGTGTACCGGATGAAAAGGAGCGGCTCGACTGCATCAAGAACGTCACCCACGTCGATCTTCAAGACGCTGGGCACATGATGCATTGGAAGACGCCCGAAGCCGTTGCGGAATGCCTACTGCGATTCCTCGCATCGTGAGAACATGAGCAACATGGTGTAGAGCGCGCAGCGCGCTCGAAGGAGATTCTTCACGTGGCAGAAATCACGCGGAAAGAGTTGGTCTTGGCACTCATCGCGGCAGGAGACAATCCGCGGCTCATGGGTGTCGATCTGTCTGGACTCGACTTGTCGGGTTTGGC
>JBGAOI010000482.1:0-6053 GCA_044221885.1 Polyangium sp. (in: bacteria) | reverse complement strand
CCGTAAAAGCAATCCGTGTCGATGTTGCAGACTTTGCCGTCAACGCACTTCGTCGCGCAATCGCTACCGCAATCGACGTCCGATTCGGTGCCGTTTTTCACGGTATCATTGCAATCGAAGCACGTGTTCATGGCGCACGAAAAATCGCCCATGCAATTGGCGGCATTCACGCATTGCACGCACATGGAATTGCCATCGCAAACGCCCATTGCGCACGTCGTTTCCGAAACCGCAGGCGCATTCGAAGGAACCCCCTCACCACACGCGTCAACGGTGCAATCGTTGTTGTCGTCCGGCAAATCCAAATCGTTGGGAGTTTTGACGATCATCCCGCCCATACACGACGGCGTCTGGCAATCTCCCGTCATATCGTCCATCAAAGGCCCATCGGGCTTCGGATTCGATTGGCAAAGCGTCGTTGCCACATCGCAATAGTGGTCGACACAAGGCTCGTCCGTAGGGCAATCAGTGTCGGATGTGCATCCTTTGCACACACCATTGCCATCGCATTTGCCCTTGCCCATGGCGCCACAGGCCGAGTCGACGGGCGCATTCTCGTGTTTTTCGACGCCGTCAGCACACGAATCCATCGTGCAATCATTGCCGTCGTCGTAACTCGCCGGGTCGTCCGTAAATGTGCAAGACATCGGTCCCGTGTCGCACGCGTCTTTGGTGCAAGGATTGTTGTCATTGCAATCGCCATCGACAGCGCACGTCACCTTGCATAGGCCATTGTCACAAACGCCCGCGGAACCTCCAACCGTGCATGCTCCGGCCGCAGGCGCGTGTTGCGCTACCCCGCCCGAACATGTGTCCGTCGTGCACTCGTTTGCGTCGTCCGGAACTTCGGTGTCATCCGCTTGCGTGACGACCTTTCCATCCTGACAAACCGGCTCCTGGCAGTCGTGGGGATCGTTGTTGGCCAAATCCAACGCGCTGCAATTGAGCACAGGCTTTTGCGGGGTCGGTTCATCACCACATCCCGGAACCGAAGAAATGCCCACGCCCAGAAGCACCAGCAGCGAAGCAACGCCCAGGGAACGATTACGGTTTGGCCTCGAAACAAGCGAACGTGAATTCATCGACGGTCTCCCAAGACAAACGCTACAAGATCTGGTGCACAAGACGCGGCACGCGACATGCAGTTTCTCCGATTTTGCATCCAATCTGCGCAAAAAAATGGCGCAAACCAGCGCAAGCTCACTTGCGTACGAGCAACGTGAGGGCTCGTCCCGCCACCGCGCCAACCGCAACACTTCCACGCTTTGAAGCCATCGCTAGCAGATGTGACCCCTCCCCCGTTTCAATCGTCGACTCGATCATTGGCGGTTCCCCAGCCAAAACCACGGTCTTGTTACCTCGACCCCGAAGCCCACCACCTAACGCCACAACCGCCGCGCGCCAATCCGAAGCACCGACCGCCGCAGAAGCCGCATCTCCAAGCGCCACGGTCAACTGCACTTCGCGACGCTCGAGCGAAACGAATGTGGCCGTTCCTCCAGCACCAATCACGACCGCTCGATCGCCAATCCAACGAAATGCCGCGATGGGCTGCGGACCCGATGGCCCAAGTCGTCGTTCCGTACCGAATGAAAAATCAACGATCGAAGCCGCTGATGCATCAAATAGCAAAAGTTTGTCCGTACCAACACGATTCGATGCGCGTGGGTCCGTCACTCCAGACCACATCGAGCGGGACAAACCAAAGGTGTCTTGTGCGGCATCACAAACCACGACCGCTCCCGACTCTGTCGGTGGCCTGGCCGGTAGCAGCAGCACCAGCCGCTCGGCTCCGCCCACACGCACTGTCGCCAGCGACGAAACCGCCGGTACCGAGACAAACTCCGCTTCGATCGTCGTCAAGTCACCGGACAATCGGATCACGCGACCACCTTGCCCAGTCACGGCAACGAATCGCGGCGGCTCACCAACAGCCACGAAATCCACAGCGTCACGAATCGCGACTCGTTTCAAAAAGTCCGCTACCGAACTCCCTGCTTCCCATTTCGCCGTGTCGATCACCACGACTTCCGCGGGCAAACCCAGCACCGCCAGACGCGATCCCGTCAAAACCCTCAAGGTTTTTCCACGGCCGGGAAGTTTTACCCGACGCTTCTCCGCTCCCGTCGCGGCATCATGCACGCGCAAACTGCCATCTTCGGTCAGGACAAACAGAGCTGATTCATCGAGAGAAAACGCGATGTCTGCGGGTGTAGCGTCGAGACGAACCTGCTCCGTTTTGGTGAATTTGCCTTCGGCTGCCGCAGGCTCGACGCTCTTCGCGGGCGGAGTTTCTCCGGGAACATTGGCCGATGCCGACGCTGCACTTGGTACAGAATCGCCCGAATCCAAGGGCGCAACGACGCTTTCGCCCGGCCGGGGTAAAACAGGATGCGCGCTTCTTCGGCCTTGAGCCGTGACCATCGCCACGACACCCGAGATCATCCCCACGATGCACAAGCCGACGGTAAAACCCACGACGCCCAGGGGACTCAAATGCAATCGTCGCTTCGAAAAACGCGGCGGTTGCACCCACGCTTGACAGGCGGGGCACTTGGTCGCCCCGGGTCGTATCGAGACCCCACCGCACGACGGACACTTGCTCTTGCTCACTCGAGCACCCATACGCGATGAGAACGCGCCGAATATGCCGTCGCTCGCTGAGGAATTTCCCCAAACGCGACGCTCGTAACTTCCTCGGTCACCGACACGCGCCGCGTGGCTCCACTGGGCAAGTCCACCACAAAGAGCCCAGGCGCAGGATTTCCTGTCGCGACGAGCAGTTGGTTGCTCGTAGCCGCGAGATCCATCGCCACGACAGGCGCTCCAACTTCAATCCGCGCGTCCTGTTCGAGCGATCCGAGCGCATGGAGCGCAACAGCTTGACCACCACGACATCCCACAGCGATCGTCGTCGCCGAGGTCAAGACAAACGCAGGCTCTTTGCACGTTTCAGCAGACAACGTGGGTTTGGCAGGTACATCCGGCGCTTGGAAAGGCACGGCCGCAATGCGTCCGCCCGCAAGCGCCGCATACGCGTGACCGTTGCCAGCCGCCAGCGCCACGACGGCGTCCCCCATCGCTGTGCGACGAAAGATCTGCGCCGATGGCGAAATTCGTGGTGAAAACGTGGCGATAGCGTCGATGCGCAAACGTGGATCACCAACAGCAGCCGCTGCCCACGAACCGTCTTTCTCGACGGCCACGAGACCCGGCAAATCATTCGGGAAACGGAATCGCCCAAGCTCCACGTGGTACGACGAACCCACGACAATCACGCTGCGATCGATCACCGACGGGAAAACCGCCACCTCGCGGCTCACAGATCCCGGGAGAAACGGTCCTTTGAGGTCAATCCACTTCGACAAACGCAAGCTGTCGGCGTCCAACACGCCGATACGAGAAGCACCAATCGAATAGAGCGCCCCCTGCATCGAGACAAGCTTGCGCGCCCCCACGACTTCCCGACTCGTCGTCACCATCGCGCCGCTCTTGGGCTCGATGACATCAAGACCCGAACGCCGCGTGATGACCACATGACCTCTGGCCAAGACAAACGCATCTTCAACGTCCGGCGGCACCGTGAATTGCGAGATGACTTCACCCTGCAACACAGGTTTGTCAGGTGCTGACACTGGCGCGTCGGTTTTTGGAGCGGCAGAAGCATCGGCTCCCGGCGACGAACCCGCGACACGTACGCCCGAATTCGGCGCGGCGCTCGATTCTGTAGCCACCGAAGACGCGGTTTCCGCGGGCGGCGGTTCGACTGGCTGCTGGCTGCGCGCCGACGAACGAGCCGACAAGGCACCAATGATGAGCGGAACGATGATGACGGCGAGGGCTCCACCCACGAGCGCTGCAACCTGCTTCATGCTCAGGCCCGGTTCGCCCATCGCCACATTTTCGTTGCACATCAAACAGTTGGTGCTCCCAATAATCACGGGCTCGAGGCAATACGGGCAGGCATACGAACCAAGTGGTCGCATGCGAATCTCCGTCGCCCCTTCGAGAGCAGCCGGGAACAGGGCTGTTGCGCGAATCCATCCGGGTACGCTGACCAAGGCAACCGCCGCCGTGATGGGGATACGACCTGTCATCAACCCACGCGCGACGAAAGCTCCCGTGACGGGCCCCATGACCCCGTCTGCGTCCTCGACAAACCAGAGAAGTTTGTCTCGGGCTTCGGGTTCGAGCGTCGCCAAGTCGCGGGGCGGTTTTTCCGCTACGGCGCCATCGGGCCTATCGAGTGCGCTTGGAGCGTCGAAGAGATCGGAAAGAGGATCCCAAGCGTTTCCGGGGAGGAATCGCTTACAGCCTTCCATCCGGAAGAGGACGTTCTTCTCCGCGTTCGCGCCGGACTCGAACTCACGACGGAGCTCTTCGAGCCGCACCGGACCGCGGACTTTTCTATCCTCGGAAACGAAAAACTCGATTTTCTGCGCCACAAACCCCCGCTCCGGGTGCAACCACTCTACTACGAAGCCTCGTCGTCAGGGCAAATAGAGCGGCAAACTTTCCGGTGAGCGGCCCCGGGGCCTTCGAAAACCGGGCTAGGTCGAGGTGTTTGCCATGACCGACCGATAGACCTGCACGTAGCGACGAGCCGGACGATCCCAGCCCAGATCCTGACGCATGACCCGACGACGCAGAGCGGACCAACGCGGCGACGTCATCCCCGCAATCGCCCGTTGAACCCCCGCCAGCAACTGCGGAGCCGTCGGTTTGTCATACAGGAACCCGGTTCCCGTCTCGAGCGCCGCATCGCAATCGACAATCGTGTCCACGAAGCCACCCAGGCGACAGGCCACAGGAAGCGCGCCGTAACGCTGGGCATAAAGCTGAAGCAAACCACCCGGCTCACTGCGCGAAGGAATCACGAGGATGTCCGCGGCCGCCAAGAGTCGATGCACGACTTGATCCGACGAATGGCCAATCACTTGCAGAACATCGGAATGTTTCGCAACGAGCGCCTCGAGTTTGCCCGCGATGGTTTCTTCGGCCAAACCTGCGACCACGATGGAAACATCGCCCTTGAGAAGCTTCGGAAGCGCCGCAGCCAGCAAATCCCCTCCACGATCGTGCGTGAACGGGCCGATCGACACGATGAGCGGACGCACCGGATCCAGAGGCAAACCCACGTTCGTCAACAAAGCACTCTTGCAAATGCCCTTGTTCCCAGCGTCTTCTGCGTCGTATCGCGCTGCAAGCGCCGGGTCGGTCATCGGGTTGTACACGGCATAATCCACGCCGCTCACGATCCCGACAATCTCGCGCTGCTTCGAACGCGACGCCAAAAGCCCTTCGAGACGATGACCGCTCGCGGGCGTGAGAATTTCTCGCGCGTACGTGCCCGAACCCGTCGTGATCGCATCCGCCGCCAGAATGCCGCCCTTGAGGAAGTTCACCTGCCCGTAAAACTCGAGCAGGTCCGGCTGAAAGTGTTGTCCGTCGAGGCCCAACGTTCGCAACGCCTCACGAGGGAAAACCCCCTGACGGCCAACATCGTGGATTGTCAAGACAGACGGTGGACGCGCCAAACCTTCACGCTCGCGCAACATGTACGGGACCATCGCCGCCGCCCAATCGTGGGCATGAATAACGTCGAACGCTCCGCCATTGAGGGATCGTTGCCGCACGAGCTCGGCTACGGCCAAAACAAACAGACTCACCGCACGCGCCGCATTGACGTCACCTTCGACGACGCCACCCACGTTCCACGGACCATTCGCCATGCCTTCCGTATCGAGCAAAATGAGGTCGACACCGGAACTGAGACGACCGTCGAAAACAGTCACTTCGATGCGTTCCGATCCGGCGTTGATCACCAGCGGCGTGAGGCGACGCGCGACCATGACCCCCGCCGCTTCAATCGCTGGATGCCTCGGCAACGCAAGCGTGACTTTGTGCCCGAGAAGGCGCAGAGCCTTCGAGAGAGACGCCACGACATCGGCCGAGGGCGATGCCTTGATCATCGGCGCGAGTTCCGAAGCGACGAAGAGGATATCCATGCGCGGGCGGGTGTAGCACGACTCGCGCCCGCGACGTAGAGCGAG
>JBGAOI010000481.1:0-6069 GCA_044221885.1 Polyangium sp. (in: bacteria) | reverse complement strand
GCTCGCTTCGCCCCCCATACCCCCCAAGAGATCCGCGTGAAAACCTGAGCAACCCCTCTCAGACCTCCGAACCGTTTGTCGTTGCGCAACCAACGAGTGGGGTTAAAACCCGAGGCGTTCCGGCGGAACGCTTGAACGGCGCGAATAACATAGCGGTTTTACGAATCCCTCTGGAACATGGCAAAAAAGTGACCAGTGCTCAGGGGTTTCACCCTGGCGCGTATGTCGGGACGAACGATCGTTGCGGATTGTGCGACGGGTGCGTCAAACTTGCGCGGTGGCCGGTCGAGACGGGGCAGCTTCGACTTCTTCGACGAGGGGGGCAGCGGGAGCGAGTCGACTTCGGACGCGGGTGAGGCTCGCTTCGAGCACATCGGTCACGACTTGGAGAAGCACTTCCGTTTGAGGACAAACTTCTCCGAAATCGCTCCGGAAGCCGAATTTGATATCCACGCGGGCCAAATCATCGCGACCGATGGGATACCGAGCACTGAGCACTTCGGGACCGAAAGGCTCCGATTCATTGGGGTTGGTCCATTGAAACTCAGGCGCGGCTGATTCGTCGGGCGAGAGGATTTCGATGTAACAGAGGCGTGCTTCGAGACCGCATTCGGAAAGCACCGCCATGACGTCGGGCAAGGTGCGGGCTTGTTCAAAACGAGCGGGCAATTTCGGAACGACTCGACGAAGAAGCTCGCTGTCTTGCGGACGCAATCGTTCGCGTTGACGGCGCCGACGATGGACATATCCGAAATACCCAACGGCGCGAACGAGGCCGAAAAACACCGCGCTTGTCGCGACGAGCGCCACACCGACTTGCCACGAACGCCCGAGCGAAATGGCAATGGCGGTGAGCATGAGAATGACATTGATCGCGTAAATGATGAGCACAGCTCGCCGATGGGTCAGGCCCATATCGAGCAGTCGGTGATGGATATGTCCGCGATCAGGCGAAAAGATGGGGCGACGTTCGAGCCACCGACGAACCATTGCGAAAAGCGTATCGAAAATGGGTACGCCAAGCGCAACGACGGGAACGAGGAGCGAGACGGTCGTGGAGGCTTTGACGGCAGCGCCAGCGAGGGACGTCGTGGCAATGACGTAGCCGAGGAAATAGCTCCCCGAATCCCCCATGAAAATGCGCGCTGGGTTGAAGTTGTAGAACAAGAAACCGATGATCGCGCCCATGGTCGTGGCCATGAACAATGCCGGGAGCGATGCTTCGGAAAGCCAGGCAACGACGAAATTGGTCATGCTGGCAAAAAACACCACACCTGCGGCAAGGCCATCGAGGCCGTCGATGAGATTGACGGCATTGACGATCCCGACGATCCACAAGACCGTAACGGGTAGAGCAAACGCCCCCATCGATAAATTGCCGACAAACGGGAGAGCGACGACATCGATACGAAATCCACACGCAAACGCGAACATGGCGACGCCAATTTGCGCGTAGAGCTTGTAAAGAGCGCGAATGCCGCGCGTATCGTCCACCGCCCCGACACCGCAAAGAAATGCGCCTCCCACGAAGAGGCCCACGACTTTGCCGAGGTCCTGGGTGAAATCGTTGGCAACAGCGGATTGAACGAAGAAAAGGCCGGCGAGTGGCGCGAAAAACCCGAGACAAATGGCTAGTCCCCCAAGCCTCGGCGTTTCATGACGATGCACATGTCGTCCACCTGGGCGGCTCACTGCACCCAAGCGAAAGGCGAGAATGCGCACGAGAGGTGTCAACGTTGCGCTAACGAAAGCGGCAAGCGTAAAAGCTGCGAGAAAAGTCCGCATGCGTCTCAGTTTCCTCTTGAGGTCCTGTACCGTCTGTTGTCGAAACCCGACGCCGCGTTCACGGTAACGCGATCAATTTTTTTTTGCCACAAAAAAAGCTTGAATTTGGCATACCTACGATCGCTATGCTTCCGTAACTGAAGAACTGCATTTGCAATTTGTCCAACAAAATGGAGGTCACGGGCCACCTTATGACTCTTTTTTGAGGCTCGTTCGATATTTTTTCACAGATCGTGAAAAAGGGTCGAATTTTTAGCATCGTTTTGCACCTAGAGAAGATCGGGATCGCTCTCGAGCGAACCTTTGTCGCGTCCTGCTGTTTCCAGGTTGCTTGACGCTGCGAGCCGCGTTTGGGTATATTCGTGCCCTCGCGCCGCTTGCGCAATGGAGAAATTGAATGTCGCGTTTGGTTCTCGGTATCAATTCGGCTCACGGTGATGCTTCCGCCGTGCTGGTTGGAGAAAACGGAATCCTTGCCGCAATTGCGGAGGAGCGGATCAATCGCCAGAAGCATTGTGCTGGATTTCCGGGTCTAGCCATCGCCGAAGTGTTGCGACTCTCCGGGGCCAGTCCAAGCGACATTACGGACATCGCCGTCGCGCGTGATCCACGGGCGAACATGGCTGCGAAATTGAAGTACATCGCCGCCCGGCCGCTGACGGGTATCCCGAATGCGATCGAAAGGCTCACGATTCACCGAAATGTCGCATCGACAGCAAAGCAAGTCGCGGATGCGCTCGGGGTTGAAGAAAGTCGCATTGCGGCCAAGTTTCACCGGGTCGAGCATCATTTGGCGCACGTGGCAAGTTCATTTTACTGGTCGCCGTTCGATCGGGCGACAGGCATCACGTGTGACGGCGCCGGTGATTTTGCGACAAACCTCGTCGCCTTGTGCGAAGGTACTGGGATCCGAATTCAGCGTAAAACGCTTTGGCCTCATTCGCTCGGCGTGTTTTACACGGCAATTTGTCAATTCCTCGGATTCGACAAATTCGGCGAAGAATACAAAGTCATGGGCCTGTCGGCTTACGGTGTGAACAGGTTTGCCCGAGAGATGCGGCGGATTGTCCGGTACGATCCCGAGCTTGGAATACAGCTCGATTTGACGTGGTTCCGGCACCATAAAACAACGGAAGGCATGGAAACGACGGCTGGAGCGGAAATTACGATTCCGCGTCTTTGGTCGGATGCCATGGTGTCGTTGTTCGGTCCGCCGCGAAAACGCTCGGAACCGTTGACAGATCGCGATCGCGATCTGGCGGCTTCGTTGCAATCGCGTTTCGAAGACGTCTATTTGGCGCTCGTTGCGGATGCTGTCGAGAAAACAGGTATTCGCAATGTCGTCATGGCTGGTGGGTCGGTCCTCAATTCGGTGGGCAATGGCCGAATGATCACCGAAGGCGTTGTGGATCGCGCGTATTTTCACCCGGCAGCATCGGATGATGGAACGGCGGCGGGAGCAGCCTTGTGGGTCATGCATGGCGTGCATGGACGTCCGCGTACGGGCGAAGTGCGTCACGCGTATTGGGGAACGAGCTGGAATGACGAGGAAATCGAAATCGCGCTCAAAGCTTCGGGCCTCGAATACAAGAAACTGGACCGCGATGGATTGCTACAAACGGCGACCGGAGCGTTGTGCCAAGGTAAAATCATGGGGTGGTTCCAGGGGCGTGAAGAATGGGGTCCGCGAGCGCTTGGGAATCGCAGCATCATTTGCCATCCCGGTTGGCCCGGGATGAAAGCGACGCTGAATGCGCGTATCAAGAATCGTGAACCTTTCCGACCGTTTGCGCCGGTGATCCGCATTGAAAAACTCAATACGTGTTTTCACGGCAGTCATGAAGTGCCATTCATGATCATCGTGTACAAAGTGCGCCCGGAATGGAAAGACAAACTCTCCGCCATTACGCACGAAGACGGCACGGGACGCGTACAAACCGTGCGTCGCGACGAAAACGCACTGTATTACGACCTCCTCAAGGTATTCGAGGAAAAAACCGGCGTCCCGGTCCTCTTGAATACGTCGTTTAATGAAAACGAACCCATCGTGCACACGCCCGAACAAGCCATCGATTGTTATCGCCGTACGCGCATGGATTGCCTCGGGATTGGATCCTTCTGGCTGGAAAAACCGACGAACCCCGACGACGCGAGTAGTTGATCATGGCCAAACTCTTTTCTTCGCTTGCCGTTGCCGCTGCTCTTTCTGCCATTTCTTTCTCGGCAGAGGCGGATCCTTCTGCGAACATGACACCCATTGCGGGATTTCCACGCCGGTGCTCGCCTGGGGCGCAAACGACGTGTTCGTGTGATGACGGCGCGCCGGGGACGGCCACGTGCAATCCGAACGGCATGAACTTTTCGGTGTGCGTGTGCGCGAAGGTGACGGTCAATATCCCCAAACCGATCATTCCGGTGGTTGTCGTTCCAAACGTACGGGTGGAACCGGTGCGCGTAAAGCGAAGAAAAAGCAAACCTATGCCGGGGTTGGTGCTCCTCCTCGGTGGAGCGTGTACCTTGGGCACGGGTGCTTTTAATGTCGGGTTTGGCGTGGACCGTATTCGTCGGTATGGCGCCGATCCTTTCGGAATCGTTTCCGTGTCCCTTGGAGGTGCAGCGATGCTCGCAGGTTTGCCCATTACGATTGTGGGCATCGTTCGTTATGCTCAGGAGCCCAAAGAAGTGGACGAAGAGCAAGAGAAGAAGGACACCAAGTCGACTGGATTTCAATTCGCTCCCACGGCGAACGGATTCGCGATTCATTTCTGAGTATCCGGTCTCCAGGCCATTCGATCGCGTAGCGCCATGAAGATTCTCCACATCGTTCCTTCGTTTTACCCGGCCACGGCGTTTGGCGGGCCAATTTGGTCCACCTATGGATTGTGTAATGCTTTGGCCCGGCAAAATGACGTGACGCTCAAGGTGCTCACGACGGACACCGCCGGAAATGGTCATCATGAGCGACTTGATCCTGCGACGATCCGACCGGATTTGTTTCCTGGCTACACGGTCGATTTCGAACATAAATGGGGCAGCACATCGGCAGCGCCGGGGCTTCTGGCGCGACTTCCGGGCATGATTGCCTGGGCGGATGTCGTGCATGTCACGGCGGTGTATTCGTTCCCGACCATTCCAAGTCTCCTTGCGTGCCGTTTGGCGGGAAAACCCGTCGTGTGGTCGGCTCGAGGGTCATTGCAACGATGGGAACACACGCGGCGGCGCAATTTGAAAGAAATCTGGGAGCGCGCGTGTATCACGATTCTTCAGGGTCATCCGTACGTCATTCACGCGACGTCGCCGGAAGAAGGTCAAGCCGCGCAAAAGCAAATCCCGGGCGTTAACGTCGTGGAAATCCCGAATGGCGTCGATATTCCAAAAACATTGCCCGAGCGATCTTGGAAACCCGAAGGACGTACACGAATTTTGTACCTCGGGCGCCTTGATCCCATCAAAGGCATTGAAAACTTGATCGACGCTGTGGCTCTCTGCAAAACGCCCCATTTGGATGTCGCATTGTACGGATCGGGGGACGCCGCATATACTGCATCGATTGAAAAACGCATCGCCGACAAAGGTTTGTCTTCCATTGTACGGCTCGCGGGGTTTGCCGAAGGCTCAGCCAAAAGCAAGGCCTTTGAAAACGCAGATATTTGCGTGCTTCCGTCATTTTCGGAAAACTTTGGTATGACCGTCGTGGAATCGTTGTCGCATGGTGTTCCTGTGATTGCGTCAAAAGGAACGCCATGGAAAGAATTAAATGCGCGAAGGGCTGGAGATTGGGTTGCAAACGATCCGGCATCGCTCGCTCGAGCTGTGGATGAAATGGCTCAGCAGGATCTGGAAGCGATGGGACAACGGGGGCGAATTTGGATGCAGGATAGTTTCGATTGGAATGCTGTTGCGCGAAGAATGGCGGACGTTTATCGGCAATTGTGGCGCCGACATTAACCTTGGCGATTGCGCATGAAGTCGGCCACTTCGGCGAGACGCGTTTCCAAAAACCCACGCAATTCGGGGGGCGTCTTCGTTTCGTCCATAGCGGTGCACATTGCGCGCATCCACGCATCGCGCATGGCGATATCGACAGGGACGCGAGCGTGGCGCATGCGCAATCGGGGATGCCCGAATTGCGCGATGTAGTCTTGTGGGCCTCCGAGCCACCCAATCAAGAATAGCGTAAAGCGATCTCGGCTTTCGCGAGAAACCTTGCCGTGTTCGTCCAGGGGGTGAAGTCGCGCGAGAGCGGGTTCGTCTCGATCCATTGCGTCATAGAAATGTTCGCAC
>JBGAOI010000480.1:0-6081 GCA_044221885.1 Polyangium sp. (in: bacteria) | reverse complement strand
CACCGAGCGCGATGCCGGCTGGGTAACCGTTTGAAAACGTGGCAACCACAGTAGCTACGCCACCACCAAGAGGGACCTTCTTTACGCTTTGGTCATCGTTATTCGTCCAGAAAACATGTGTCGCATTGACCGCAATGCTGTGCGGGTAAGACTGACCAGACGCGAGGACCGTTGCTGCTCCGCCCGCGATGGGCACCTTCATGACACTGTCCTGGTTTAACCAATACGCGTGAGTGCCGTCCACGACGATATCGGTCGGCTGGGTTTGTCCCGACGTAAGCGTCATCGGCACGCCGCCCGTGATGGGCACCTTCATGATTGTGCCTGTCGTTTGGTTTGTCCAGTATGCATGAGTCGCGTCGATGGCCAAGCCAGCGATGTTATATTCCGCTTTCACCAACGCGGTCAGGCAGTTGCCCGCTTCGCAGACCTCGCCGCTTGCACAAGCGGAACCGCATGCTCCGCAATTCGCAGGATCGCTCTTCGTGTCCGTGCAGACGCCGCCGCAGACAGTCCAAATGCATGCGCATACACCACCGATTGAGCAGAGATGCCCAGGCGGACAATCGAGAGTTCCACCTTCGTCGACCCGCCCATTGCAATTGTTATCACGCCCGTCGCATGATTCCTGCCCACTCGGCTGGCATTGACACATATCCGTCGCCGCACCTTCGAGCGCCGCGCAGGTCCATTCGGGTGCAGGAGGACAGTCATTCGAGCCCGTGCACGGCGTCGAGCAATGGCCGAGCGGCAAACACACATTCGACACACAATCGTCATTTGTCGTGCATTCATAACCAACCGAACCAAGACAAACCCCGGCGACGCAGCCGAGCGCGCCCATATTCTCTGTGCCATAACAAACGTCGTTGGCACAGCAAGGGCCATTGAAGTAACCACAAGGAGGTGCTCCACTCGATGTTACGGAGGTGCTCGACGACGTGGTAGTCCCACCCAAACCACTCGAAGTGCTGCTCGACGTCGAACCGTTCCCGCCCCCTCCCGTCGATCCCGAAGGCCGCACATCAGACGAGCATCCATGCACAAACGCCGCTGCGATGAGCGTCGTCAGGAACACTCCTGAACCCAAAACTTTATGCGTCATAAGCATCTCCCGAGTCGAAGTGAGGAATGAGAGGGATACGCGAAAGCCTGGTGCAAAGCAAGTTCTGTGCCGGATAGTGCGTTGGTACGCGATCGGATGCGTTGAGGGCAAGGACGCCAGTTTCATTGACTGCGACAATTCGCTGCGGATGCTGGCATAATCATTCAATCGTGGCAGCTCGCTTTGGCCAAGGCTACTTTTTCTCCGTCGCATCGACCGAAACCTTTGGCAATTTCACAACGAACCAATGCGGATACGCGATCGGCAATGCTGGGACAAGCTTCGTGAATGCAAGCAGCATATTCGATGCTTGCGATGTTTCCTGAGCAATCGAAGCAATTCAGGGTTGTTGGACCATCGGCCGAACCTCGACCGAGCCATTGCGCGGCATGGTTGCCCGACGCATCGGCACAATCCTCGAAATCGACGCTACGCGGAAAATAAGGACCAATGAGTTGGCACATTTCATCGGTAGATTGCGGGCCATATCCAATGGCGCGAGCTTCGTGGTTTTCGTAATCGCAACGCGTTTCGAATATCTGCCCTGACTGCAATTCCAAATACGGTTCGTACGTAGTCACAGGAGGTTCGAGCCATTTCTCTGTTTGATATACGGTCGAAGATCTGGCCGCTTTTTCATCGTGAATGGTCGCAAAAAAAGCCGTCCCTCGCGCGTGCATATGCGATTGCAAGTTCGCAACGAAGACATTCGCAGGAATGGGACAACGCATACGGGATGTCGACATGCCCCGGGCCGGAACGTGCAGAAAGCGGTTGTCAAGGTACAAAAGCCCCGCTTCCATCGTCACTTTTTCGTGAGGAATCGTCGACAAATTCACGCGCGCATCAACTTGAACTTCATGAGGCGAAGCATTGAGGTAATGAACGCTCATGATGATGATGGTTTTTTTGGGCAAACGCACGGCCACACCTTCGGGCAAACCGCGAAACATCCCAGGATGATCGAATATCTCACTCCCGCCCAGCACGGACGAAACGTTCCAGCGTGCGGTCACGCCATCCGAACAATCATGCACCGAGTTTGCCTCGACGATTTCGCCATTTTCGTCCCTTTCGGGAATCATTGCATAAGGCGTCGTGTAAAGCAGGACGTGATGGCCGCCGGCACCGAATTGCACGGTTTGTTCGTGGATGAATACATCTTCCTCCGGCATTTGAAACAATTGACACCCGTACGATTCATTGCCCGGCGCAATCGTTTTGGTCATACGTAATTGCATACCGCGCCCGTCGGCAGGCGGCGCCAGAAAATCAGTATTGTCGACCCGTTCGTCGTCTTTCGGAGTCGCTACCGGCGCACATGCGCAAAGAAATGCCGAAATAACCACAATGATGATCGATTTCATGACCGTGCCTCCCCCACTCGCTCTTTCTCACGACAATGCAGCTCGAATCTTTTCCCCAATGTCGAGCATAGGCCATGCCAAACGCGTGACAAACGTCGGCAACGAGAATTCTCAATAGCAGCGCGAAAAAGGAACCTTCGAATACGAAAGCTCCTGAAGAATCATGAAGCTTCGAGCAGCAGCCATGCCGCACGAGTTGATTGCATCACGGTGCGTTACGAAATGAACCCGTGCCATTCCAACAACCTTGATGCCGACCAGCATGGTCGGACTCCAATCACAACGACTTCCACTCTGACTGAAACCGATCCCGAAAGACACCAACGCTGTTGATGCTTGCTCTTCGATGTAGCTTCTGAAAGTCTGCATGATGACCATATACGACAGCATTCCAGGCAGGTTTCCAGATCGGTAGAACGCAGAGTTCGATGGAACGCACCGCCACCTGATTGTCTTGTTCGACAAACCACTCACAGAAGGAGCGGAATTATGCGCACATCGATCTGCTTGTTGGTTGGTCTAGCTTGTTTGGGTTCGAGCGCTCACGCGCTTGCCGACGATGAGGAGGCCTTGGATTGGAACGAAGCGGCGGAAGATTGCGGAAATTTCACGGTCGAATCGGTGGTTCGTCGTGACCTGGGTCAATCACTAGCCGAATATTCCGCGATCGTACGAGTTGGCCCAGGAACGTACGACAAGATCGGCGTGCATCGCGTCGTCAAGGAAATCAGTCCTGGACGCCCGATTCACGCTTCAAAGGCGATCGTTCTTGCCCATGGCGACTTGTCAACGTTTGACTCGGCATTTTTGTTGAGCAGTTCCGCGGGCGTTGGACTGGCCCCGTTGCAGCAATCCCTCGGCGCATACTTGGCCCTACAGAACATCGACGTGTGGGGCTGGGATCGACGCGCTACGTTCGTGCCCAACACGGAAACAGACCTCGATTTCATGGCTGAACTCGGTACGCAAAGTTCCGTAGACGACATGGAGGTCGTTGCAGGTCTAGCCCGATGGGTTCGCGAAGAGACGGGAAGTCCCGGAAGCAAAGTGCTCGTGGGCGGATGGAGCCGCGGGGCGCAGATCTCCGTGGCGTTTGCGAATCACGAGGCGCAAATGCCGCCGGGCCAACGAAATGCAAGTGGCGTGGTGCTCATCGATTACACGATGAAATACCCGGCAAGCATGGCGGATAGCACGCAAGGAGCATGTCAACGAGCCGCAGCCGATCAGCTCCAATACGACGCGGGCGTTTACGCCAACAATACTGGAATGGTGGGTCAATTCCTGGGAATGCTGGATGCTTATTCGCCCGAAACGCCATCCCCAATCGTTCCTGGATTTACGAACCATCAGGCATTGTTGCTCGTTTTGACGAATACGTACCTCTTGGCCCCGGTGACCCCGTGGTATCACTTTGGCGCGGGATCGTATTCGCCACTTGGTTTCCCAGAAGATCTTCAATACACACCGCTCGAATACATGCGTGCGTGGGTAATGAACGCGCCGGGTTATCAACCGACATTGGAGATCTTGGAAGGCGATCAATTGCAATGCGGTACGCCATTGCCTCTCGCCGACCATTTGGGCGACGTGACGATGCCGGTGTTTTACCTGGGCGCCCGCGGTGGTTTTGGCGATACCGGACTACCAATGCTGAATTTGTTCGGGTCGAGCGACAAAAGCAGCTACATCGTGCGATTGGCAGGAGTCGCGAATCCGCTCTTCGATTATGGACACGCGGACTTGATGTTCAGCGACAATGCATCGTCCGTCGCGTGGCCGGCCATGAAAAACTGGATCACGCGCCATTAAACAAATAAAAGACCTGCACCGTGTGAAATGAGGGGGTTGAGTGCCACAGCCCCCATCGTAAAAAGCGTTGAGGAAAGATGCCGAAAGACGCCGAGCGGCTTGTCGGCATCGTTCCAGACTGAAATTGAACGCGAAGCGTTCAATTTCGCCACATTTCTCACTCCGAAGATCTCGCGTGTCGGTGCAAACAACGAATTGATACCCATCATAGACATGGATCGCTCCATGTTTCCACACCACTATTTCCGAATGGACGTTGACACCGGACGAAGCGTTCTGCTTCATGCGTGGGCGACGCATCCATGCGGCGCGTCGATACACCTTCCCGAACCATGGAGTTTTTGTGAAGCTAGCAGCTCGCTCGAGTTTGTCGTCATTATGGATCCTGTCCGCGATTTTAGTTGGTTGTACGAATGAAACGGAGCCTGCGGCATGTGGAAATGCTCGTGCCTGTCGATGTCAATGATACGTTGCGCATTCGTCAGGACAATTTCGAGATCCGAGTTCGCGAAGAAGGTCGTTCCGGACAAGCAATGCTGCATACGGGGGCTGTTGTTTATGCTCGGAATGGAGGTTCGTCTTTGTGGCGTCCAACGCCGTTGGGTTGTGAAGAATGGTTGATGCTCGAGAATGGAACGGGAAAAGGAGACGAACCCGTCGCCACGTGGCATATCGAAGGAGCGTTTGTCGCACAAGACGGTGATTCCGTCGTTCTTCGTGACGAACTCGGCGTTCGGCATATGACCGTCCGTGCACCGCTCGCTTACACGCGGCGCGGAATGCCCATTGGCCTGCGGCTCGAAGCGCGGGCAGACGCGATTGCGTTGTATGCGGACCCAATTGACGAACCCGTGATGCTCGATCCACTCTGGACCAATGTCGCCCCGCTCAGCACGACCATGTACGATCACGTCGGCATTACGTTGACGAACGGGCGTATTCTCGCCGCAGGTTCGAATGTTCGGGGCGAAATCTACAATGAGGTGACCAATACCTGGACGCAAACACCGCTACTCGTGACCACCCACCGCGAAGGAGCGGGAGCACGATTGGCCGATGGTCGAGTCATTCTGACGGGCGGCACGGGAAACTTGACCAGTGCTGAAGTCTACGATCCCACACTCAATACGTGGACTGCGGTGGCGTCGATGCTCACGCAGCGGCGCTTTCATACAGCAACGACAATGCAGGATGGCCGAGTGCTCCTTCTTGGAGGCGGCTTGACGAGTGGCGCGCCCATTACTTCGGCTGAAATCTACAATCCCGCAACGAATTCATGGAGCGTGACGGCTCCCATGGCTACGCCGCGCGCCGAACATTCCGCGGTGCTGTTGAACAATGGCAAAGTGCTCGCCATTGGTGGCTCGACCGTCGCCGCAGGAACCACGTCGGAGCTTTACGATCCTGCGACAGGAACATGGAGTCCGACCGGAGCGATGGCGACAAACCATTTTGGCAATGGACAAGCCGTGTTGCTACAAAGCGGTAAAGTGCTCATGATGGGTGGCAACGTCACGGTGGGCGATTCTGGGTTGTACGACCCGACCACGAATAGCTGGAGCATTGCCGGAGTCCAACAGAGTCCGCGTATTTTCATGTCCGCGGCATTGTTGACGGATGGCCGTGTGCTCGCAGCGGGTGGATACAACTCCGCCGGTGGATACCACAATCAAGCGGACCTTTGGGATCCCGCCACGCAAAATTGGACGCTGACCGATCCGATGATTTCCTCGCGAGCACATCATACTGCGAATCGATTACCCAGCGGTGCAATCTTGGAAGCTGGAGGATTTAATG
>JBGAOI010000047.1:0-22991 GCA_044221885.1 Polyangium sp. (in: bacteria) | reverse complement strand
CTCGTCGCGCCGGGTTGTTATGAATGGTCTCATGAGCACCACACTGCGCTCTGGATCGCGGCCAACGAGCTGCCTCTGCGCGAGGAGCTCCTCCCGTTCTTGGTTACGCGTACGGGTCGGCAACGCAACGAGTTTGTCTCTTGGGTCCTGTGCCAGAAAAAACTCTTGCGCTGGGTCGAGACGATGATAGAATCCGGCCTCATGGTACGGCGTTATTCGGAAGAAGACATCCGCGCTACCGCTGAGCAAGTCAAGCTCGCTGATGCTGAAGGACGCAAGAACCTTGAAGAAGGGCTGCTTGTCTTGCTCGACATTGTCCCCAATGTCCGCAAGAAGCTCACCCAAAAAGCTGCCCGCGACAGTTTGAAGAAGGGCATCGAGAAGGGTGTTGAACAAGGCATGGAGAAGGGTCTTCGCAACGCGATCGTCTCCGTACTTTGTGTGCGCAACTTCGAGGTCGGCCCCCAACATCTCGCAAAGATTGAAGCCTGCAGTGACCGCGACACATTGCAACGTTGGCACGCTCGTGCCGTCTGTGCCGCATCGATCGACGACGCGCTGAGCTGAGCGGAAACTTTTTCTAGCATTTGCGCGTTTGTCCTGTCCTCACACGAGCCTCGTCGCATTTCGTAGTTGCCTGCCTCGCTTCACACCAACGTGGCAAGTCACGCTCAATCAATCCCTCGTCATAAACGCCACCGACAAACGGAAATGCGTGCCCCTCCGAAGCTGCAACGTTTGTCGAATTTTGTTTGACCACGCAATGTGCTTGCCATAACTTCGCGTTCGAGGTCGCTCATGAAAGAGTTTGTCCGTGGTTGTTTGGCCGTATTGAGCATTGTGTCGGGTGCAGCAACGCTAAGTTGCGCCCCTTCTCGCGCATTAAATTGTCCAGGCGACGTTGCCGGTTTATGGAAGCAACTCGAATCGCCGCACTTCCAACTCGTGACAAACCGCCCCTTGGATCAAGCGCGCATTGCGCTCGCCGACTTCGAAGAAGTGTATGACGCGTTTACCGGCGTTGTCTTGAGCGGCGAGATGATCGATCCCGTTCCCATCCGGGTCGTGCTGTTTGAACGGGAAAGCGAATACAAGGCGTTTGCTCCCCGTGGAGCCGGAGCGTTTTTTAATCCTGGTTTCGCGCTCGATCCGGAACCCATTCCAACACTCGTCATGTGGGGAGATCTCGTGGCCGAAGCCCGTTTGACATTTCAACACGAACTCACGCACCATATTTTCCGAAATGCGCTTGGTCCTGTTCCAACATGGCTTACCGAAGGCCTTGCAGATTATTATGCCACGGTGCGTGTCGAAAACGATGAAGTCTACATCGGAGAATCAAATCCGACGTACGAGTTTTACCTCAATCCAGATTGGGCCTACGTCGATACCGGTCCGTACCTTCGTTATCGAATCCCCGTGGGTGACATTCCGAAAGCAAACGAACTCATGGCGCTCGATCGCGAAGGATTTTACGAACGAGGAAACAAGGATTTGGATGGACACGGCGACGTGCCCATTGAAGAATCCAAACGTCGTACAGCTCGTTATGCAGGCTCATGGGCCCTGGTGCACATGCTGACGCACCATCCGAACTATGGTGAACGTTGGGCAGACTTGCTCGCAGGGCTTGGAGCTGGCAAGGGTTATCCCACGGCCATGGAAGAAGCATTCGGTCCGGTCATGGATTCGATTCCCGAGGCATTTCACGAATACTTGATTACGCACCATCGCACGGCTGTCAAAACGAAATACGTTTCCAAAGCGCGGGTTTGTCCCAAGAACGAACAGGAACTTTCGGAATCTCGCGTCAAAATCATGTTCGCGCAATTGAGGCCTTTCCGCGGACAGATATCCGCAGAAGACGTCGCCCCCGAAAAAGCGATGGAAGCGGATTTGAACTCGGCTGTGCAGCTCGATTCGCAATCGGCCTCCGCACGATTGCATCGTGGCCTTTTTCATTTGCTGACGCAGAATCAAGAAGCCGCGTTGACGGACCTCGAAGCAGCGTATCAGAAAGCTCCGCAGAATCGCGATGTTGCGCTTGGTGTAGCTCGGCTGTGTTTGCAAAATGCGGAACAGAACGCCGCTGTACAGACTTTTTGTGCCACAAACGTGCCCTCTGTACGCGACACGCTCGTCAAAACGGCGAATACACCCCATTCGCATTTGATGGTGGCCATGTTGCTCGAACAGGCCAAGCAGTCAGACGAAGCGTTGGACCACGCCAAACGGGCCGTCAAGCAAAATCCCGGTTGTGCCCCGTGCCTCGAAATGCTGGGCGAATTGCTGCACGCGCGCGGGATGATTCGCGAAGCCATTGTCTTCGAGGAGCGTGCCCTCGCCGCATTGCCCGAGACGACCAAGGGCGACAAACTTGCCGAACGTATTCGACAATATCGCAAGGAATTGATCGAAGCCGCCAAAGCGCGCAAATCCACCACGCCATGACCCGGTCGTTCGACCGAGGCCTCTCCTGCGCTTTCCTCAGTTTTCGCCAGCAAGAAGAAGCCGGATCAGCAAAAACACGTTCGCCGCAAGAAATGTCCAGCGTTCAGGACCGTGAAGTCCGCTGATTTTTGCCAACAAAAGACGCGCCGGTACATAAGCGCCCGCCCAAATGAGAAAAGGCATCGGGCCAAATCGTCGAGTGTCGAGACGTGCCGACAGCAAAAACACTTCAATGCCCGCCAGGTACGCGCCATACAACACGGCTTGAGGTTCCCAGTTCCGCGAAATCCAAAATGCCCATTGATCCATCCAGTGCGCTCGCTTGAACAGAGCCAGCACCAAGGTCATCACAATCGGCGCCACATGGGCCAAAATGCAGCCGACGATCAAGAAACTCGGGACGTTCACACGCTGCGCAAACATCAATATCGGCATGAGCCACCCGAATACATAAAACAACACAAACATCATTTCAATGGCTTGTCGTACAAAACCCGGTTTGTCGGTAAGAATGTCGAGTTTCTCCGAACGTACCAGCGCCGTCAAAATCGCCGCAGGAACCATGAGGATGTGCAACACGCCCAGCGTTATGGCCGATTCTCGACGATACCGCGTGACGACCTCGAATGCAGGATCCCATCCCATCACGAGCAAAACGAGCGTCAAGAAAACATCCACGACGACGCCCAACCAAAGGCGAGCGGTTTTGTCTCGAGGAGGCGTTGCTGTTTGCTCTTCCATCATGAGGACTCAGTTTACGCCACGTTCAGGCACAGGCACAGTCGGATCATTCCAAACACACATCCAGGGCACGTGTGAATCATCCGAATTGTCCAATGATTTGTTCCCCCGACTCAACCCTTGAAGACACGTCACTCCACGGCGTCGGAAAGCGAAATGACGAGACAAACGGGGCTGTCGCTCCGCTTGTTACGTACAAAGACGCGCCGACATGTGCGGTTTTGATAAGAGCCCGCGATAATGCTTTTGCGGCGTATCCTTCGGGCGCTTCGACCCGTGCGGCAATGAGGCGCGCCTTTTGCTCACGCAATGCAAGAAACGCCATCGGAGATTCGCGCATGATATCTTCGGAACGAACTTCCGCAACCAACGCTCCTTCCCGCGCCCACGATGGTTGCTCGGTTGCATGCAAAAGCACCGCACCTCGACGCTTCCAAACCGCGGCCCGCTCGACAGCGTCGCGATGTTTCGTCGTCACGATCTTGTCGAACCATTCGGTCAGCAGTTTTTCCGGGCCAAGATCGTCGAGCACCGTCGGTTTGACATACGCGGCCCAACCCAGGCTTTGCAGTGCGCATTGATATCCCAGCCAAACCTCGGCCAAACCTCCGAGTTGCACCAACTGCAGTTTGTCTTGCCCTGGAGCCTTGGCCAGTCGATCGAGGAACTTGATCAAATCGTCCGCCACCGCGCGATGCACTTCGGCCAGCCAATAAAACCAATCGTTGGGATTGCGCGACATGGGCGCCGCAACAACGCGATACCGAGTAGGCGCATCAGCCGCTCCGTACAGCATACGCTTGATGACTGGGCCGTGGCATGTGCACGTAGCCTGATTCGGATCGAGAATTTTTTTCGGATCCACATCCGGCAATCGAGGCACCAGGGGCAAATGCATTTCCGGCAAAAAAATATGCAGTGCGTCCGGCAAGGGCGAATCGAGGCGACGGACGTCGCGAATGGTCACATCAAAACGCATCGGGCCCGCGAGAATCCCCAGCAATCGATGAATGGGCTCGAGGTCCGCGGGGTCGCCGTGCGGCCAAGGCTGCATCGGCTGTGTCCCGGAATATTCACACAATGCGAGCGTACGCCCACACGCGACAGCAAACGGACGCTGCGCGGCAATGGCCTTGCCATCGCCCATCCAAACGCCGCAATCGAGGAACGTCAAATCGTGCATCATCTCGGTCAAGGATTCGGACGCGCTTCCGCACGCAATTTACGCGTCGTACCAAAAGTTTTACCAGACAATCCAACGGCAACCAGTGTGCCATCGGTCGCGGCAACGTAAAGGGACGAACCGACGATGCTCAGCAAATGAATTGGCGCGCCAATCTTCATGGAAAACGCGACTTCTGTGCTTTTGGTCAAATCAAACGCACGCAAGACGCCATCGGCACATCCAGTCCACAAGAAATTTCCATTCTCGGAAAAACCCAGTGACAAAACACGGGCTGGATGGGCTGCGAGTTCGATATGCATCGCCGCATGCGGATCACCGCCGACAAACGACCAGAGCACAACCACGTTCCCACTGGCCGTCGCCAAAATGGCCGAAGCGCGACTCCACTCCAAAAGGCTGACTTTGCCGCGAAATCCTTCGAGACGCACGTATTCTTCGTCACGTTGCAAGTCCCATAAGAAAACCGCCGCTTCTTGAGCTCCCGCGGCGAGAAATCGCCCACACGCGCTGATCTGCGCCGTCAAGAGCGATGTACGTGCGAAATACACGTGATCCCGCGATAACGACGTTTCGCCAAGGCGATGAACGCCACCATAACATACGGAAATCCACGCCTCGAGGGCCGGGGCATGACGTAAGGACAAGACCGTACTGGCATGCTCGGGAATTTCAGAAACCACCGAACCATCAGGCGCGTGAATACGCACAACACGTCCGCTCGAGGTTGCAAAATGCTGACCGTCCGCTGACCACGCGATATGCGAAATGGGGTCATCCGACAATGCTTTCCGGGCAATGCAAGTACCTTGACGAACCTCGGTGTTCAAAATGACGCCGTCTTGTCCACCAGAAATCAGTCGCTCGCCGGTCGGATCAAAAGCCACTGCAAGGGCTCCGCCGACATGAGTCGCGACATCGCGCCGACGTTGCAACGATTTGGCATCAAAAAGAGAAACTTCGCCGTGAAACGATGCTGCGCAAACCGTTTTTCCGTCGGAGGAAGGATCCAGCGCAGCAATGGAATCGGCCAATGCCGCTTGAGCCCGAAGACTGGCCTCAGGCGCGTTTTTTCGATTTGCCATGGGGAGGGGCCTTCACGATTTCAATTTCGACGGCGCCGAGGAGCTCCTTTTGATCGGGATCCAGAAACGCGCGCAATTGCCATTTGCCCAATGGTTCTTGCGCCAAGGCTTGTTTGAAAACGTCGTCGAGTTCCCACAAACCAACGTTGACCCCGGCGCCACTTTCAGGCAATTGACTCGCCTTGATGTTCGCGAGAAGTGCGGCGGTATCGGACGCACGAGACGAACGGTTCAATCGTGACAAATCAGGCAATTGAGCATTTGGATCCGCCTTGATGGGCACCGCGTCGATGGGAAACCGGAGCAAGTCCTTGAACCGTCGATAAGGATGTGGAGCTGGCCGGCCCAAAAGCGGCTTGATATCGGCCATGAGGGGATGTCCCGCGTACGCTTTCTGTTCCATGCCAAACTGCACGACGTCGTTGGCTTCACCCTCACGATACAGGGCAAACCAGGGCGAATGGCTTTTGAAGTGCTCCTCGGGAAACGCCCAGCGCAATCGAATAGGGTCAATGATTCCCTTGCCTTTTTCCCAATGGTACCGCCGACCGACTGTATTGTCCGCGTCGCCTTGCAACGAAATACCGAGGACGGCAATTCGGTTTTGACGCCAATTCGAACTGCTTCGAAAGCATTGCGATGCTTGACGCGTCAGGTAAAACCGCGCTTCGTACAACCCCGGAGGCACGTTGGTAAACGTGTGGGTTCCATGACGCAACCCTTTCTCGTTGGCCACAGCCAAACCCTTCACCGCTTTCGAAAGCAATCCCGGCGATGCAAGAACGGGATCCTCGAGCGCCACCCATTCCATGGCCTTGTCGCCCATCATTTCGCGCCATTCGATATCCACCGAAGCGCCTTGCGCGCCACCGGGCACATAAAGGATTTTTTCGTGGGCTTTTCCGCGCTGCGTAATGACGACTTTGCTGTGACTCAAGCGATTTTGGCGGTCCATGAAGCGGCTGACTGGATTCGGTCGGGGCGATGAAATCGCCACCGTCGTCAGACACGGTTCGTGCGTGTGACCCATGACGTAACAATAGAATCCACCACCTTCGATGATGAATCGAGACGTCGCACCCACGATTTGGTCCAATCTCTGGCCGTAGGTGCCGTCTTTCGCGGCAACGACGCCCGCAGCCGTACCTTCAAACGCGCGCACGCAATTGGGACGAACGAACGCAGCTTGCGTGACAAACACCCCCATGGGACTTTTCGTACCGATGACCTGCGCCGTCGGTAGTTTTCCGGCATTGTCCGCGTTCGACGATTCCCATTGATGCCCGTGCTCCATGAAGATGCCCGCGTCCGCGTACCAACCTAGCCGCGGCGCCAAGGTCGCTTTTGAACCGTAATCAATTGCCGTCATGGCCCCCAAGTAGTTGTCGTGATTGCCATACAAATATACGGGATTCAGTTCTTTTTCCTCGGCCAATTCGAACGCTTCAGCCACGAGTTTGCCCTGATCCGTATTGGACAAGAGGTTTTTCGCCCAATGGCGAATCATCAGATCCCCCGTATCGCTTGGTTTTACGGGTTGGTCCGGATGATTGGACGGGCGAAAGTGGCAAGTAAAACCCACCCAAAAATCCAGAAAATCACCGAGCTGGAGAAACTTTGCGTCAAGTAAGGATGCATTTTCTTTTTTCTTCTCGGTATATGCTCCCAGACGCTGCATGAATTGCAAAAAATGCGTTCCGGCATTTTCAAAGATATCCGCAGGTTTGCTGTCTTTACCCACGCAATAATACTCGTACCAATCCGTCGCTTCGGTCAGCGTCATGGTACCATAATCGACACCGCTCGAATCCGAGACGGCCGCAGCATGAATCGCGCCGACACCAGTCGCCAGCAACCCGTAACCGACGTCAAGAGCGTCGGTCACCCCCTCTGCCACGCTCGTCGCACCTCGGCCATCAATCGCACGGTGCGCTATGTCCACAAATCCTTCCAATAGCTTGGTTTCGCCCGCTTTGTCCGACGAAATGAGCTTCCCGACGATCGCCTCCAATGCCGGAAGATTAACTCGACCCAACCGAGGCACGCGATGGGGGCCAACCACCTCTTGCGTTGAACGCTCGGAATTTCTTCTTTCTTTGAGCAATTGCACGGGCGTGCTGCCATACGTATCGATCTGCTTGTCGAGCACCGGCAAATGCATATCGCCCAGAATCACATGAATCACCCAATTCTCAGGCTCTTTCGGATACTTGGGATGGGCCCCTTTGGCCACGCGCATTTCACGCACAAACGCTGCGCCCAAACTTCCATGCTTGTCACGATTGATTTCCCCCTCAACCGGTCGTGACAAACAGTCGAGTAATGCTTGCACACTCTTGTACGGCTCGACATTTTTGTTTTGCTTTTTCCACTCTTGGCACGAATTGGCCGTGATCTGCACGCGATGACTTGCCCCGTCCGATTGCCACACGCTTTGCGCATATTCGAATGTGCACAACAAAACGAGCGGACCGCAAACGATACCGAAGTCGCGCTTGATTTTCGGCCCAATATTTGCTCCACCCCAGGGTTTGTCCTTCGAACCCACCCACGCCCCAACGTCCAAGTAAATAAACGACGCTTCGCCAGGTGACGCGGTTCCCGTCGATCCCTTGAGTTCCGGATGCGGTAACTCAATACCCGTATCGCATTCAAAATGCACGGTATGCGCGAAATGCTCGTTGACGTAATGCATGTCGCGAAGACCCGCCATCCATTTCTGAAATCGATCTTTCGTGTGTTTGTCGTCGACCGTCCAGGTTCCTCCACCATCGGCCGCTTTCAACTTAATCTCGACGAATTTTCCAGTTACCGATACAGGCATCGTTCCCTACCCGCGAAAAAAAGAATGTTGCCAAGGACGCTCAGCTACCCATGTTCATCCCGGATGAACCTCATCGAGTTTGTCCGCCGTCACGGCGTCCACTTCACCTGTCTCTTCAAGCCGATGGTCATGCTGAAATTCCCGCAGCGCCATGGATAACTCGGGCGTCAACGTATCCGTTTCGTGCCCCGTGTAATACCCCAGGTTCATCAGACGAATGGTTGCGCCCAGCACCGACTTCGACGGCGGCAAATCTTCGACCCGGATCGTACGATGAAATCGCGCCCCCTCGGGATATTCGTCCACCCACACCGTCAGATCGGCAACCTGCGCATCTTCGGGAATGCTTTCCTCCACGAATCCATCGTCGTCCGTTTTTCCTTTGAAACGCACGCCCATCGTCGCCAAACGGTATGTCTTGCCCTTGTAAGGCTTGAGATTCGGATCCAAGCAACGCCACTTGAAAAGTTTCGTTCCCGGGAAAACCTCTTCATCGTCAATTTTGGGCGCCGATCCAGGACCGCAATTCAGTTTCACCACGGGGCCATCGATATGCGCGGCTTCAGCATCGAGTTCGACCGAGCCTCCTTGGGAAAACATTTTGATCGTATTGCCCAAAATATCAAGCTCCCGACCGATCTCGATGCCCGGACCATCACCCAATAGAATGAGATCCTCTTTGGCTTTGACGACGATTTTCTTCGAATCGATCCGCACCGACTCGGGCAACAACGTTATTTTGGTTTCGCCGCATTGCAAAACGAGACGCGTATCCGACCGCAACGTCAAACTCTTCGTCGCCGCATGATTTTCTTGGCCATACACGAGCACATCCATGCCTGTCGGACGTTCTTCGGTACCGACCGTCATGGACGCGTGACCTTCGATGATGCGCGATTCTTGGCCGTGGTTGTCGATGTTTTGGCCGTGCAATTCCGAATTCGCACTTCCCGCAATCGTTTCGCGCCGATACCCCGACACATTCACGAATTGATTGCCACCCACGATATGCGACGAACTTCCCGCAACGGAATGGTTTTCATCGCCAGCAACGGAAATGCTGCGTGTGCCTCCCACGGTTGTCCGTTGCGACTTGGCCACCACGGTGGTTTGATCATTGCTCGCTTCGACGATATGGTCGTTACCCGCAACTTCGCGTAAATCCCGCGCCGCCCGGACATGTAGCAATTCGGCCCCCGCGCCATCTTCAAACGAAAGCTCATTCGAACCCGAACCGCCCACCGATTGCGTCTTGATGCCACTCTTCGTTTTTGCCAGCGGCAACGGAAACGGCGGCGGATGCGTCGCATTGTAAACGCTGCCTATCACCATCGGTCGATCTTCGTCCCCGCCGACGAAACTCACGAGCACTTCGTCACCAATGCGCGGAATGAATTGCGTACCCCAGGATGCGCCCGCCCAAGGCTGCGCAACCCGAATGAAACACGAACTATGCTCGTTTTTCTGGCCCTGACGATCCCAATGAAATTGCACCTTGATGCGACCAAACGCATCCGTGTGAATTTGATCCCCCGCAGGTCCCACGACTTCCGCCGTTTCGAGCACCTGTGACAAACTCCGGCTTTTCCGCTTCGGTCGATACACCACCTCGGCCGGGACGCACGCAAAGGTATTCGAATACGCCTCGACGTCGTCTTTGAACGAATACGAGTGTTCTACCTTGACGAGCGTAAATTCGCGACCTTCCAAGTCCTCAATGGGATGGTGTTCCAAGCCAAACCGATAACCCGCGGCAAACCTCCGGCACGTCCCTGTCCCGCGCATGACGATGGCCCGCGCTCGGTAACCCTCGAGCAACATGTCCGCATACACGGGTGAAACATCCGTCTCGCCATATTCCGCATGATGTTCGTACACTTCGAGCGATCCAAACGTTTGCGCCGATGCTTCGCCGAGCAGTTTTTTCTTCGCCGCGTCGTCTTCTTCGTCTTTGTGCAACGTCGCATTCAACTCGAGCATGGGGCGCGTAAAGTCGTAATCGCGTAGACTCACCGATTGCGGCCGGATCGACCGTTGGTACTCGAAGTCCTTGATGTATTCGCCGCCGCCCAGCGCTCCTCCACCTTGCGATTGCAAAAATGGAACTTTGGGAGCAGCATTTAATGCCGCAGAGATCAACGTTTCGGCCTGTATGGGTCGATAATGGCGTGTATCATCCGCAAAGACAACATGTTCGCTTAGTTTGTCTGGACCATCCGCTCCGGCAACATCTTCGGCCGTTGGTTGGAGAAAAGAATAAAAAATCCCCGCTTCGGCACAAATTCGCGCCACGAATTCGCTGTCGGTTTCCTGGTATTGAACGCAATATGCACGCGTGGGATAGGTCTTCGCCAGTGTCCATAACTTCGGAATCGCGTGGGAATCGAGCACTTGATTGACCACGTCGACCACCGACAGATTCTGAAAAATGCGCGAATTCTTCCGCCGTTCGAGCAAGACGAAACGCGGCGACAAACGCAAGGTAAAGGAACGCTTGTTTTGCCGATCGATACCTTTCGCCCGAATCGCCGACAAAATCCCTTGTGTCAACACGGGCACGGCAGCATCCGATGACCACATCAACGTGGCTGCAGATCCCAGCAACGTCGGATCCATGGCCAACAAGTCGACATCGGAACGAACATCGATATCGAATCGATACGGCCGCGACATGGCTTCACGACCCCGTATGGCCACCACGGATACCGATTCGCTCGGTATCGACAACAACCGCAGATTCGCGCCGCCGACTTTCATGACAAACACGCCCGAAAACCGGCCGCAAGCGCTTCACGGTCCAGGTTTTTTCCGATGAACACCAATTTATTCGTTCGTTCCACGTCGCCCCAAGGTCGCCCCAAAGCCCCTTCCAAAAGCATGTGCACGCCTTGCATGACGAGGCGTTCGTCTTTGCCTTTGACGCTGAGAATGCCTTTCATGCGGAAAATGTCGACACCTCGTTCCCGCAATAACGTGCGCATGAACTCCTCGAGCCGCGCTTCATCCATTTCGCCAGAAACTTGAAACCCGACCGACGTTACATTCGCATCGTGTTCATGCGCCGTATCCGAGAGAAATGCCGGATCGATGTCGAGCGCTCGTTCCAGGTCAAACGCGCCAATGTCCAGGATCTCAGCAATCGGCAACGAACATCGCTCCGTACGCACAATTTTGGCAAATCGATTGAGGCCACGAATGCGTTTTTCCAGGTCGTCGAGCGCACTTGGCTCGACAAGGTCCGTCTTGTTCAGCAAGATGACGTCGGCAAATGCAATTTGTTCTTGGCACTCCGTGCTATCTTCGATGTGCAAGGCCACATGCCGAGCGTCCACAACCGTAACCAGCGCATCGAGGGCTGTGGCTTCCTTGATTTCGTCATCCGCGAAAAACGTTTGAAGTACAGGCGCCGGATCAGCCAATCCCGTCGTTTCGATCAGAATGTAATCGAATTGGCCTTTGCGTCGCAAAAGGCTGCCGAGAATGCGAATCAAGTCTCCACGTACCGTGCAACAAATGCACCCATTGTTCATCTCGAAAATTTCTTCGTCGGCATTCAAGACAAGGTCGTTGTCGATGCCCACTTCGCCGAATTCGTTTTCGATGACCGCAACTCGTTTTCCATGTTGCTCCGACAAGATCCGATTGAGCAACGTGGTTTTTCCCGCCCCGAGGTATCCCGTGAGAACCGTTACCGGTACGCGTTTGTCACTCATGATGCGCAACTCCCGTGGTTTGTCGAGGCCAAGGCAGCGATATCGGCGTGGGTGATTTCCGCCGATGCGCGATGAATCTTGTATTTTTCGCTCGTTCCGGGCCCACGCATGATTGCGATGACCGTTTCGATGGGTGGACATCCTGGTTCGGAACAGGTCAATTCGGAAACGAGGATGGTCGCTTGTCCTTCTGGATCGAAAGTTTCACGCACCCACGATTTGATCTGCCGAGCAACGTCTGCTCCGCCTTTGCCCCGCGCACTCAGTCCCAGCATGTTTGTCCTCGCAATGATCCGTGCGGGACGAGGTCATCACAAGGTGGGGAGGTGGGCCAAGTTTGCGGACGATTTTTTGCGAAGGAACTTTATTTGCAGGTCTTGTCGTCCACGTACGCCGTACTTCCGGCCGCATCGTAAACCATCCATCGAGGTTCATCGACGGCCAGGTCATGCGCGTAATAAAGCGTCGCCGTCGACTGAAACTTGAATCCGCCTTTGATCGCCGCATCGACCACCTGTTTGGGCGAGCAATGAGGATCGGGTACGGCTGTCGTAGCGTTTGTCGTCGCGTCGGCGCGCACAACCGACGTGAGTTTTTCTTGGACGTACACGGACACCCAATCGTGTTTGGATGTCGCGAACCAATAGTTGATCGCTCGGTTGTTTGTCAAGTCCGTCGAGCCGTCTCGTTGCGTATACGCAGCCGTCACCCCCAATAACTTTACCGATGCGTCCGCTTGCGTCGCCATTTTCTTCGCCAGAGGAAGCAATTCCATCGGGTCGACGTGATTGACGTCTTTTACTTGCGTGGGCGCACAAGCGACCGCGGCCCCACAACCTCCCGCGGGCGTGGGAGCAATCGCAGAAGCAGGCGCGGAAGAAGGCGCCGGCGAAGATCCTCCCGAGCCTGCCGCAACGAAAATAATGAAAATGATGCCCAGTATTCCTATGCTGCCTATCGCAACAATAAACAGACTAAAAGGCGTGAAAGACTGTGGGGCGGGGGGTGGGCTAGGAGCGGCCGGATAGCCCATCCCCGGTGGAACCTGTCCGGTCATCGCCGGAGCATATGTTTGTCCTGGATACGTCGGCCCGGTGGGCGAAACGCCCGCATGCGTCGAATACACCGGACCATGCGGAGCGGAACCCGCGGGAGGCGCCTGAGCCGGACCAGCCCACGTTTGTCCTGTGTGTATTTGTCCCGTGGGTAGAGCCTGCGTTGGCGGGGCCCACGTTTGTCCCGTAGGCATTTGTCCAACAGAACCCGTAGGCATCGCCGGGCTGGCCGCAACGGCTGGCGGTTGCGCCGGCGCCGACATCTTCGTAATGATCGGATTGAGCGCAGCCAATAACGCACCGGCACTCTCGAATCGATCCGCGGGCAACGTTGCGGTGGCTTTTCGAAACCACGCATCGAATTCATCGGGCAAACGTAATCCGTGCCGACGTAAAGCTCGCGCTGTCGGCGGCTCTTGCACGCCACCCATGATCTTCATCAACAAGCCCACAAGTGAAGGGTCGGCTTGAGCTTCTTCCGCCCAATACGCGCTGCCGGTCAAAAGCGTATATCCAACATGGGCCAACGAAAGCACATCCGCACGTAATCCAATCTGCGGATCTCCACGCACTTGTTCCGGAGCCATATACAGCGGCGTTCCCAAGGCTCGGGTTTTTTTCGCATTGGCTTGCGCGATGACTTTGGCAATACCAAAATCCAAAATCTTGATACACGGCGAACCGTCGTCACGCGTCGTGACGAATAGATTGTCGGGCTTGAGGTCCCGGTGCACAATGTTCGCCGCGTGCGTTTTATCGAGGACACGCGCCGTTTGGGCCAAATAATCCAGGACTTCTGCCGGTGGCAAAGGTCCACGCCGCGTCAGAATCGATTGCAGATCTTCCCCACGCAACAAGTCCATCACCATAAAGGGAGCACTTGAAGCTTCGTCGATTCCCACATCTGAAATACGAACCAAATGGTCGCTTTCGATGTCGCCGGTCACACGCGCCTCGAGCTCGAAGCGAGCCCGCATGTCGGGATCGTCGACGAGGCTGGGGAGCATCACTTTGAGCGCCCGAGGGCGATTCGTGGTCTCGTCCTTGACCTCGTACACCGCCCCCTGCCCGCCCGCCTTGATGAGCCGAACAATGCGATAACGTGCGCGAAAAAGCGCCCCCGGTCCGAGCGACGGCAAGCCTTTGTATGCCATGGGAACTCCGAACCACCTCACGCTACCACGAGCCTGCGGCAGACGTCAACTTCCTGGGCGTCGTACGTTTTGTTGCAGCTTTCTTGGCCCACGATGGCGCTTCGAGATAGGCCCTTGGATGCAACGTCAAACGGGGTCGAGGCCATGGTGGGTAGAAACCGCGTATCGCAACTCGAGACAATCCTCCGAGAATGGTTGAGCGAGCCGGCCATCACGCTGATGTGCGGTGATTGGCGCAATGGGTGTATCATGGAGATATTGCCCGAAGGTCCAGTCACGCTGACGCGGGAAAAATACCCCGAGCCGTTTTCTGGCCTGCGCGACATTGAATTGCCCGGACAACCGCATCATTTACACATCAACCTTGACAAACTCGCGCAGGTCGTTTACGCCATTACGCCTTGTGTTTGTTACGGATATCGTCCATCCTTCGAGGTTCGGTTC
Organism: Polyangium sp. (in: bacteria); assembly: GCA_044221885.1. Lineage (GTDB taxonomy): Bacteria > Myxococcota_A > Polyangia > Polyangiales > Polyangiaceae > Polyangium. Next base: position 8,341 of record JBGAOI010000047.1, on the reverse strand, counting down.
AACGACCAAGAGACAAACACGACCGCGTTTGCCCTGGCGCTTCGGCAGCCGTACTTGGGGCGAAAGACAAACCGCTCGGCACTGATCGCCTATTTTCGGCGATTACTGGATCATCACCAACGTTTTTCGGGCATCACCCGCTTCCACGTCGATTCTCAACCGGCGCAGGGAAAATTGTCCGCACATGGATGGGAAGAAATTCTCGATTGCTTCGTGGCCGCCGGAGGTTCCGACAGCTTCGACCGTGCGCTTTTCCCCAATTCGAATTTGTCCAACCATGTCCCGTCCTTCGAGGAACACGCCCATGTCTGAATCCAAAGTCTCGTTATCGGTCGTGCAAGACGTATTGCGTGGAGCACTCGCTTTTCGCGATGCATCGCTCGTGCTTTATCGCCACAAGATGCTCGTCGAGTTCAAGACAGAAAAACTCGGGGCCGGGCTTTCGATTTACGAAGAACACGGGTACAAGTCCTATCAAATCGGAGACTTCGACGGTCATCATTGTCATGTGGACGTTGGTGCGTGCACATCGATTTCTTTTGGCGCCGAGCCTGTCAGTTGCCAAGGCGGACGCCTCAATTACACGGTTTGGTTCCTCGTGGATGAAGATTGCGGAAATCCTTATCGTCCTCATGCGTACTTTTCGGTGACGCTGAATCGACCTTATGAAGCGGATGGGACCGTTCGTCGAGACATGCTGACCCAAGTATTTCAATTGTATCGAGCGTTTGCGACGGAACGGGGCGTCGTTGCCGAGCCTGGATTTTTGGAAGCCATGGCGGATTTCATGGGGCAACAGCAAGCTGCTTGACAAGCGGTAACATCAAGTGGTCCACTCGAACAGGGTGCTCGGCCGTGGAGTGATTCATGCCCAAACCGGCAGCAAAACAAGGTGATCAGATTGTCGGGACAGACATGCACATCATCATGATGCCGTCGCCTGGAGGTCCCATACCCACGCCGACGCCGATGCCTTTTTCCGGTCAATTGAATGGCAACTTGAGCCCTGACGTGCTCATTGAAAACAAACCCGCAGCGGTCAAGGGAAGCACCGCGGACAACATGCCGCCGCATATGCCGACGGGCGGTCCATTTCAAAATCCGCCTTCCAACAAGGCGACCATTCAAATGGGGAGCAACAAAGTCCTCATCAATCGCAAAGAAGCGGCGAGTGCGGGAAATATTGCCAATACATGCAATGATCCGGTCGATTTGCCTAGTGGTCAGGTCATTGCTATCGGTACGGTACTCATCGGGGACTGAATCATGACGGAGCAAGAGAATCCGACGACCGTGGAAGATCCCGCCGAAGTCGAAGATTACCCGCTGTACGGAGTTTCGCTTCGACAATATGCGGCCATTCAAGCCGCACTGGCGGAGGGTTTTACCGAGGAAGAGGTTTTGCAAAAAGAACGCGTGCTCGTTCATGACTGGCGGCGAGCCGAGCGAAAATGGTTGCTACGATTCGACGAACAGAAGTCCCTGGCCGAACGATTGGCGACGGAAATGGCGGCCGCCGAAGATTGGCTCTGGCGCGACATTGTGCCCGTGCAGGATGACGCGATGGCTTGGGCCGCATTGTATGCCGCGTATTCGGCCGCTTCGAATCGAAACAAGTGGCTCGCGCAGCAGGGCCTCACGCAAAATGACATTTCGCGCCTCGTACGACATTGGTCGCGTCGAGCCGCTACGGATACGACACTGGCGCAGCGCTTGACGCAATGCCCGCAGAATGCCGACGCACCGGACATTACGCCAAGTCCCAAAAAGCTGAAACGTGCTCGCAAAGGCGGTGCTTCCGCGGTCGAGCAGCCTCTTGTCATCGTGACGCCGCAACAAGAGGCGAAGCCCGAACCGCCCGCCTTGGACGATCTCGACGTTTTTGTGTTCGGCATCGATCGTTATGCCGCCTTGTGCGCCGAGCTGGAAGTATTTCCCAAAGAGGCGGAGCGAATTCGTAACAAATACAAATTGGCCACCGAAGCCGACCATCAGATTTTGATCCAGCGCATGCGTGAGCATTTATCCGCGCACGCCGATCACGAGCGGGATTATCGTCGCCAATATCAATTGGCGCAAGCCCGAGCGAAAAAATTGGCGGAAACCACAACCGCCGAAGAACGAGCCGAAGCCAATCGAAAACGAAGCCAATCCGAAGAACTGAAACCAAGTTTCGCAGAACAAATCAATCTTTCGACGTCGGTTGTCGAAATGCCCTCCGCGCCTGCAATTGCGCCGGTCATTGCCGAAATACCTTCGGCCGCTCCGGCTGTGAGTTCGCATGGCAGCGGAGCAACGCAAGACGTGAGCGCGTTGTTTGCAGCGATCTCGGAACCAGCATTGCCATTTGCCGCGCCAGATCCCAAGGAAACGCCGGATGAAATCGTCGCCCGCATCGAAGCGGTTGCCCCCACAACGGACGATCAAGATGACGCGCGCCCAGAACCTGGCGGGACACGCGATATCGAATCCATTTTGGCCAAGGCTGAATTGCCGGCGAATTGGATGACGCCATCACCCGCGCCAATAACTTCGCCAGCAGGTACGGCGGCGAAGGCGGCGGTACCAACGTCGACAAACACGTCGACAAACACGCAGGCGGACAAACCCGACACGGGCGGAACGCGGGACGTCGCGGACATCTTGGCCAGAGCAGCGTTGCCAGATACCTGGACAAACCCTTCGGCGGCAAGGTCGGAAGTAGCAGCTCCCGCGGTCAAACCCACCGAAGAAAAACCCGTGGTCAAACCCGATGCTGGAGGTACACGCGACGTGGAAGCCATTTTGGCCAAAACGGAATTGCCATCCAACTGGACAAACCCATCGTCGACACCTGCTGTCGCTGCGCCTGTAGCACCTCCGACGGCGGAAAAACCCGTGGTCAAACCTATTGAGCCCGTGCCGCAACAGCGACCTTCGCCAACACGACCTCCCACACCCGTCGCGGCTTTGCCAGAATTGACGGTGGAGCAATACGCTTATTTGTGTGTCGAACTCGAGGCGCGACCGGATCGTACAGGAGAAACGCTGGGCCGATATCGAGTGGTTCCGGAAGCAATCGATACGGTGCATGCGGTTTGGCGCCAACGGCTGGCCCATGATCGTACGGCAAGCGATGTATTTGCGCGCGTCTGCGCGGACTATCGCGCATGGTTGTCCGGACAAAGTCGCCCGGTGCCTCAATTCACCCTGGAGCAATATGCGTCATTGCTGGTGGATTTGTCCATGGCTCCCGCGCAACGATTGGGCATATTGCAACGTTATGGGCTCGACGATGCGTCCAAAGCGTTGGTCGATCAATCATTTCAGCAAAGAATGCATGCCGATCCACGATTACGCGCCGCGCTCGACCATGCCATGGCAACCTACCGCGCGTGGTTGGCCAGAGGCGGGAAGTAACTGCGTTGTTCGTCCGAGTCCCCCTCCACGTCACGCATTGCTCGATTCGCGCAACCTACGCAAAAAGGTTCGTCCAAGTGGACCTGTCCACGCCAAACTTTTTCTTGCACGAGGGCAAACGGCGAGGTATGTCCTCGTCGTGGGCAAACCAGATCTTTTCGCCAAACGCACGATGGCTGATCATGCTGGACCGTTGACGAATGGTGGGGCCACGTGGAAAGATGCGCCGGAGATTGGCTTGGAGAAGGTGCAAGGCGACGGCATTCTTGCCGTACACGATCCAGCGCGTTTGCAGTTGCTTCCGCCGCCATGGAATACGGTATCCATCCCGGAAGAAATTTTCGTCGAGTTCAAGATGCTCGGCGATCACGTGGACCTCGAGGCTATTTCGCGCGTCGAGTTGCGTCGGCAAGCTCGCGAAACGCAGCGGATTGTTGAGTCCGCGCGCGGACAAACACCGTGGACGGGGCGACAGTCCTTGTGGCTCGTTTCTGGATACGTGCCGGACTGGGCACTGGAGAGATATCGACCCTTGCTCGTCGCGCCGGGTTGTTATGAATGGTCTCATGAGCACCACACTGCGCTCTGGATCGCGGCCAACGAGCTGCCTCTGCGCGAGGAGCTCCTCCCGTTCTTGGTTACGCGTACGGGTCGGCAACGCAACGAGTTTGTCTCTTGGGTCCTGTGCCAGAAAAAACTCTTGCGCTGGGTCGAGACGATGATAGAATCCGGCCTCATGGTACGGCGTTATTCGGAAGAAGACATCCGCGCTACCGCTGAGCAAGTCAAGCTCGCTGATGCTGAAGGACGCAAGAACCTTGAAGAAGGGCTGCTTGTCTTGCTCGACATTGTCCCCAATGTCCGCAAGAAGCTCACCCAAAAAGCTGCCCGCGACAGTTTGAAAAAGGGCATCGAGAAGGGCATCGAGAAGGGCATCGAGAAGGGCATCGAGACTGGTCATCGCGACGCAATTCTCGCCGTCCTTCGCGCTCGTCATGTTGAGGTTCGCCCCGAGCATCTCGCGCAGCTCAACGCCTGTAACGACAACGAGGCCCTGCAGCGTTGGCTTACGCGTGCCGCTTGTGCCAACTCTATCCACGAAGTATTTGGCTGAGCGAGCCATCGCAGGCTTCGCACGCGTACATCGAACCTGCGCGATTACAGGCAATAACATTGCACGCGGTCGGCTTCACACGCCATGTCCGATTGATTGGCGTTGAGGCACGCGAAGCCTTATGCAGGGATCGCAAGTCACAACCTCATCAGCGGCCACGTGTGAAACAGCGCCCGTTGTTTGGCACATGATGACCGTAGGATTTGCGCAAACGGTACCGGTGCGTGGGTAAACCAATGCCGACGCGGCATGTTGTCAGCGAACAACAATGGGAATTTCCCCGGTAACGTACCGTTGGGATCCGTTGCCCAGCAGTCGGAATTCAACCCAGGCACTCAGGAGCCGGTTTACGGGGATGTCGTCTGCTTGTGCTCCACTTATTGACAACAACGAGGAGAGATTCGAGGATGCGAAACAAGCATTCACGCCCATGGCCATGTTCTCCGCGAATTGATACGTCCGCCTCATGATGAGCTGACCGTCATCATCAAGACCGTAAAGCACCAACGCAGGGTCGCGGAGGTTACTGCCGTAGCCATCACCGATGTGCATGTACAAGCTGGTTTGACTGCCGTCGGTGTTTGTGGAGAATTCGCAGGTCGCGCAGGGATTCTTGAGCGGCGCCGGGTCGACAAAGGGCGCATTTCCAGCACACAAGTTGTCCGAAGGTACCTTTCCGCCGGCGCGTGCACCGGAAAATGGTTGTGCCGAGCCAACCGCGTTATTCAATATGTTCGTCCGTCGAGACCCTTGAATACCAATCCCCCCGTGTTTCCGACCGGGGACGAAGAAATCACTATACCTCGCACGCTGCGGATCCGACAATGGGTCGTCGCAATTGAGGTTTTGCAGGTTTTGCTGTTCTAGATTGGCGTTGGGTTGCTCCCCAAGCTGTTTCAACGCATGGCAGATCGAGATGTAGCGAACAGCGGGCGAAAGCTCGCCACCGTCGCATACCTCGACATACGCCGCATTGCAAAAGTCCACAGGCACAGGAGGGTCAAACCCTTGGTCCGCATCGAGCGCTTCGCCGGAATTGTACACAATTTCCATCGCATGCGGGCCATCCAGTTCGGGTGGTCCGTATGTCAACAGATTTGCCATGTTTGCAGCAAGAGCCGCAGCCGCAAATGATGTACCCGTGCTTGGCGTATTATGCTGGGTGCCGCTCGTGTTTATCGCGGCAAGCGAAGCCATCGCCGCAACAGGAGCGTTACCACCCGGTCGACTCGTCGCAATCAGGTGCCCGGATGCATCCGCGCCGCTCGCAGTATACACGAGCGGATGCTTGAAAGGATTCGCTACGGGGCTGTTGGTGTTGTTATCATACAGGCGATAGTTGTTTTCGTCATAAACGCCACTGCCGTCATAGAGCGCTTGGCATTCCCCGACACCGGGAGCAATCACCGTCGCCATTGCCGCGGGACACATGGGCCCGGGATTCGTGCAGTTCGGTGCATCCCCATTGCTATTGCCCGCTGCAGCAACCACAATCGCGCCATGACATGCAGCATGGCGCAACGTCGCAAGCAGCGCTTCCATCGGCGAACGTGCACCTATGATTTGCTGCGAGTCAGCAGGATCCACCATGCATTGCACCTGCGGGTGCGGTTCTGCTCCGAGTGCCGCGACAATTACGAGCGGTGGAAAGTCTTTTGAGTTGGCCCCTGGATTGAGCACAAGCCAATCTCGTCGTTCGTCGTCCCAATGCGAAACCGCTCTACGGATTGCATGAATAACGGTTTTCTGGGTACCAAAATGCCCGCCATTCGTGTTATCCTGCGTCAGATTGTCGACAAACGGAAGCGCCAGATCCGCCGTTATCTCGTCGGCCGGCTGGTCCGCATGGCCAGTGAGTACCTGCATGAGTTTCCAAATCGCCGAACCATGCTCGTTTCGACCCAAGGGAAATTCCTCCGTCAGCGATACCGTGTCATTGGCGATTCGCATATACTTCGCTTGGGTCAAAGTATCGATAACGACAACCCTCGCCCGTTCTTTGTTTGGCGGAAGTGACGGAAAGCCGAAATCAGCGCCGGCGCCTTTCAAGAAAGCTTCATAAGATTGTTCTCCGAGTTTTTCATGCAATGGTTCGTCCGACTGCGCCGAGTTTTCAACGCAATCTTCCTCAATGGGAATCCCTGCCCAGTCCGCGATACGGAGCATTTCGCTCACGACTTCTGGAGGCGGTGGCTGCGCCTGCGTCCAGCGCACGGCACAATAACCACGCATTTCGAGGGAAAAAGAACTTGCGGGATCGAATGGAAACGGAAGGGCCGTCCCAGGGTTCCCAGGAAATGCCGGCGGGGGAGCGGCTTCGTCTTCGTACAGTTCCTCGGCAACCCAATGCCATGGGCCGTTGTAAAGAAGCTCCGTTGGTGGTTGCGATAAATCCGGACAATCCATCGTTGGGTCAACCTTTTTCGTGTCCGGGTTGATCTTTTTTGCAATCCAGTACCGACCATTGCATCCCAAAAGCTTCGGTGGCGTAGGGCCACATCCCGCCAAACCCAACGACACTGCCAACGATACTCCGATTGATGCCCGCACGAATGACCTGCCAGCACGCATGACCTGCCTCCTCACGCCCATTTCCACGAGCGTTCCTACACGTTGTTCTGTACAAACCCAGCGGACTCGTTATGGCGTAAACACGCGAAACGAAGCCCATCCCTTGTCGAGCTGATACTGCAAAACGGCTGTCCGCAACGCTTCGGGAATGTCCTTTGGAAACGAGGACGATTCATAAAGCGCCGTCATGATGTTTACCGATAGTTCGTCCCGTACGGGTCGCATCGTGGCGACAACGAGGCGAGATCCCTTGGTGATGAACGCCTGCGCCAAACCAATTCCGGCTCCACCTTCGGAATCGAACAACACCCCAGATTCACAGGCGGAGAGAATCACAATGGGCGGCACACGCGGCAATGTCACGATATCCGCCACGGAAAACAACGAGCGGTTTCCCATGCGTAAACCGCTTTCCCAACCATCGAGGTCCCCGCGAACCACCTGAAAAGCCCCGGCATCCGCCGACAAAAGTCCCGACGATTGCGCATGACCGGCGAAATGAAAAAGCCTCAAACCATCGGTGGACAATTGGGCTCGTAATGCAGCCGTGGTCTGGTTTGTCGGCGATATTTTTGTTATCCCCGCCTTTTTCAGCGCATTTTCGACGACGGCGACTTCGCTCGTCGCCGCAGGTAAATCCCCCAACGTGTCACCCATCACCAGCGCCTTGTCGAGCTTTTCTGTATTCGATTCGACCGACGAACCAGCATCGACACCGTACGTCACTAGAAGCGTCGCCAGCAGCGGTTTTGAATTCCAAGGCAATGCATGAATATCGACTTTGGCCAATGGCCCTTGCGCCACGATTCGCAGTTTTTTCGCCGATGCAATTTCTTCACGCCACGGTTCGAGCAAGGCCGTCGAAAGCACCTCGGGATCGTCGAGATCGACCGTCGGAATACGTTTTACCCGGATTACTTCCTCGTGGGTCATGGCAAACGCCACGTGTCCGTTATCGAGCTTGTGGTACACAATGAGCAGCTCGTCGGCTTCCGGTGCAGAAAACGTTGGATTCGACGTCGAACCCATACGCGCGAGAGCTTCATCAAGAACTTTCTGGACCTTGCGTTGCGCGATCCCTCGTTGCTCGTCGGATGCGTCGGGCGCCAATTCCTCGAGGGCTCGACGCGCCGCCTCATACTCGCCGTGTGCTTCGATCCAGCCTTCCTTCGCACCTTCGGACAATGTGCCGAGCGTCTGCACACGCTGCAATGTGGCCAATACCCGTGCACGGCTGGCCCGCGCTGCTTGCATGGC
>JBGAOI010000479.1:0-6081 GCA_044221885.1 Polyangium sp. (in: bacteria) | reverse complement strand
AACCTCGGACGCGACGAACGGCGATCGACGCATTGGGTGCCGTGGGAGGCGATGACGTTTGGCCTGTCCTCAAACTGGCTCTCACCGACGATGTGCGCAGCGTGCAGGTCTCGGCCGCGCGCGCATTGGGTGTCGTTGGTTGTCGCGCTTGTTTTTACGAACCAGGCGAGCGTCACGAGGTTTCGTTGGCGCGTGTCGTCGATGTGCTTACGCGCGCGATGGATCTCGAGCTTCTCGCGACGACGTTGCGAACGATTGGCGAGAACCTCGACCTCGTTGCCCAGGATCCGGCATCTTTGCGAGCTTCGAAGACGATTCTGTCGATCTTGGGTCCTCTTGCTCGAGACGCTGAAGGGATCATTGCAATTGCGGCTGTAGAGTCGATTGGCCGCATTCCGCTTTCGTTTTCGGGACGGCAAGAAGCATTGGCGGCGGCGCTTCATCATCCCGATGATGCGGTCGTCAAAGCCGCGATGTTGCGTTTGGATACGGCGGGTGCTGCGGGGGTCGATGTTCTGCAATGCCTCGAGCACACATCGTTTGGGGTTCGCGCGTTGGCTGCCGAAATCATGGCCACGAGCAACAATCCTGCTTTGCGCAAACGATTGGCCGAACGAACCTCGACCGAAATCGATTCGAATATGCGGGGCACGCTCGAGGTCGCTCTTTCTTCCATTCGGTATCGTGGCGAAAGGAGTTCGGGCGCATCGTGATGCGTTTTACCGACGAAATTCGCCTTGGTGCCGATGATTTCCGGCTTCTGCGCGACCTTGTCAATCGCCATTGCGGTATTGTTTTGACCGTTGAACAAAGACCCGTGATCGAACGTCGATTACGGGAAAGATTGAGTGTTCACGGATTGCAATCCTTTGCCGAATATCATCAATTGCTCCGTTCGCCCGATCGTGGTCGGGAAGAACTCGATGAAGCCATTGATGCCGTGACCGTCAATGAAACGTATTTTTGTCGCGAAGAATTTCAATTGTCCGCGCTACAAAATGAAATCTTGCCCATTTTGCGCACGCCTCCCATGAGTCGGACAGAACTCGCGATTTGGAGCGCGGGATGTTCCACCGGCGAAGAAGTCTATTCGATTGCGATGCTCGCGGCGGAAGCTGGTTTGGCTGGAGGCACCGACTTGCGGGTCTTCGGGAGCGATATTTCTCGGCGGTGCATTGCTCACGCGCGGCGTGGCGTATACGGCCCGGCCTCGTTTCGCGCCATATCGCCTTTGTTGAAGCGCAAATACTTCGTCGAACGTCCTGATGGATTTCACGTGACGGAAGAACTTCGGCCTTGGTGCCATTTCGGCCACCTCAATTTGCTCGAACCATCGAGAACTTCCGTGGTTGGACGCGTGGACGTCATTCTGTGTCGAAATGTTCTCATCTATTTCGACGAAGCGTCGCGACGGCAGGTGATCGATATGTTTTATGATCGTCTCGTGCCTGGTGGGTTTCTCCTCCTCGGGCATTCCGAATCACTTCTCAATGTATCAACGGCTTTCGAGCTCGTTCACTTGCGTGACGATCTCGTCTATCGCAAACCATTGTCGGCATCGCGCATCGGATCGATGCAAAATGCCGCAGGTCGGGGCAGCATGAACACACCGTCCCAGAGGCAAGGGTAATACTGTGGTCAAAGCGGGTAAGCTCCGAGTTCTCGTTGTGGACGATTCTGCGGCCAATCGCCGGAATATTGCCGATATTCTCGAAGGCAGTGACGAAATTGACGTGATCGACAAGGCGGCTGATGGGGAAGAAGCGCTGCGTATGGCGCTTGCCCTGAAACCCGACGCCATTACGCTCGACCTTGAAATGCCAAAAATGGATGGTTTTACCTTCCTGCGCATTTTGATGGCCAAACAGCCGATTCCCGTGATTGTCGTTTCGACCTACAGTCACAAGGACAATGTTTTTCGTGCGCTCGAGTTGGGCGCCGTGGACTTTGTTGCCAAACCCTCGGGCACGTCCGCATCAGATGGCGCATTACGTCGAGAAATCCTGCAAAAAGTATTGCTTGTTCGTTACCTTCGCCCGCTTTCGGCGCCGCTCGTCGCGTCCGTGCCTCAATCGCCAAGACCCGTTGCGCCTCCGCCCACGCCCGTTCCGCCACCTACACCCGTGCCCGTGGCTTCGCCGATCGTTCCGCCCGTTCCCGCATTGCCGCCCATTGCGACGCCCGCAGATCTTGCCGCACCTCGATCCCCGCCCAACATTGCGGCTCGTTTTATCGTTGGTATCGGTTCGTCCACGGGTGGACCAACTGCGCTTCTCGATATCATCAGTCGATTGCCAGAAAAGTATCCTGGTGCGATTGTCATTGCGCAACACATGCCCGACAAATTCACGAAAACCTTTGCCGAACGTCTCGATCGCAAAAGCGCCTTGCATGTGACCGAAGCCAAAGATGGCGACCTCGTGACTGCACGCCGGGCATTCATTTGTCCGGGCAAAAAGTGCATGGAATTGATTATTACTCCAAACCCCAGTGGCATTGGATGGAATGAGGTCCGTTTGCGGGTGACCGATCCGTCGCCTCATGACCGTTACGTTCCAAGTGCCGATCGCTTGTTACGTAGCCTCGGACCACTCGGCGCCCGCGCTTATGGCGTGATTCTCACCGGAATGGGCGACGACGGCGTTGCGGGAGCTCGCGCCATCCGTGCCGGTGGAGGCACCGTCGTTGCCGAAAGCGAAGAAACCGCCGTGGTGTACGGCATGCCTCGCGCGGCCGTACGTGCGGGAGTCGTCAACGAAAGCTTTGCTTTGCCGCAGATCGCGGACTACATCGCCCAGCTTCAGTAAATATCTTTCGTCCGAAAGTTGACCAAGCGCCACGCACGTGTGAGATCATGCGGTCGAGGCCATGCGCTTTTCCAGTTCTGCCCGAGTGTTTGCCTTCACGAGCGTCCTTTTTGCGGCGTTTTTCGCGAATGATCCGGTGTTGGCGCAAGGTAGCGGCAAACCTGCTGCGTCGCCGCCCAAAGCCGCTGGAAAACCGGCGGCAAACACCAAACGACCGGCAAAACCCAAGCCTGCCCCGGCCAAACCTGGCCCTTCCAAACCCGCGTCGTCCAAAGCGGGGGGCAAACCTTCGGCCAAATCGGCGCCGCAAACGCGCAAACCTGGAGAAGCTCGCGCGCCGGATGAAAACGCGCGCCGCGTCATTGCTGGAGTGACCTCGTCTCCGCATACGTCGATCGAAGAATCGCCTGAACTGCGAGCGATTCGCGAAATCGACATGGCGCTTTTCTCCACGGCTCCACATGCTGGTTCCCCCTGGCCTTCGGAAGATCCCCCGCGTGTCGATCGCGACGCTCCACTGCTCGTCACGTCCGGATTGCCTCCTCAAGCGCCGCTTCCGCCCTTGCTTGCGCCGCCGCCGACCAATGACTTGACTTGGCTGCGGAAATTGCAATTGCCCGATATTCCGGTGCGCTGGGATGTGCGTGTGATTCGGTACCTCGAGTTTTACAAGACAAATCCTCGAGGGCGTTCGATGGTGGCCGGGTGGGTCAAGAAAAGTGGCCGTTATGGAGCTTTCATTCGACGCACATTACGCGAGCAAAACGTGCCTGAAGACGTCATGTGGCTAGCGCTCGTCGAAAGCGGGTTTGACCCGACGATCCATTCTCCGGTGGGTGCTGCTGGGCTTTGGCAATTCATGCCCGAGGGAGCGCGAATTTATGGATTGACGGTCGATCGATGGGTGGACGAACGCCTCGATCCGGAACGAAGCACCGTGGCGGCAGCGCGTTATCTGTCCGATCTGCATCGTCGTTTTGGCAATTGGGAACTCGCGTTTGCCGCGTACAATATGGGTTACGGCGGACTTTTGGCGGCAATTCGTAAATACGGCACCAATGACTTTTGGGAGCTTGGGCGCTTGGAAGCGGGTTTGCCTCTTGAAACGGCCCTTTACGTTCCCAAAATTCTAGCGATGGCGATTGTCGCGAAGAACTGTGCGGTATTCGGATGCGACGGCGTCGAGTTGGATCCGGCGGTGACCTACGACAAGATCACCGTTGGCCCCGGCGTTTCTTTGCGCGTTGTCGCCAATGCAGCGGGCGTGGAACCCGACGTCGTTTCGACCCTCAATCCACAATATCCCATAACCCGAACACCTCCGCTGACGGGAGGTCACGACAGCAATGCCACGTATGTTGTCCGTGTTCCTGCGGGAACGGGACCCACGGCCGCGAAATCCGTGACGACGTTTGCCCAACGCGAAGACAAACTCGACCGTCATGTCGTTCGTTGGGGAGAATCGGTCGAAGACATTGCGGCCTCGTGGAATACCTCGCGAAGCTCCATTTTGTCCCTCAATGGATTTCGCCCCGGAGAACAGGTTCGTCCGGGCACAATCATTCTGGTACCTGCGCGACCCGTGGGGACTCAGGTGGAAACGGCCTCGGCCAAACCCGTTGTCGTCGTGCCGGCAGAAAAATTCTCTTATAAGGAAAAGAGGCGCATTTTCTATCGCGTCGTTGGCGGAGATACGCCCAAAGAAATCGCGTCCGCATTGTCCGTGTCACTTGGGGATCTTTGCCGCTGGAATGTCCTCGACCCGTCCGCTTCATTGCATGACGGAATGGTTTTGCAAGCGTACGTTCCGAAAGGTGCCAGTTTGGCGCATGCACTCGTCACGGAAGAAGAAAATGCGCGAGTTCTCCCCGTTGGTTCGCCGGAATTTTTCGATCACTTCGAAAGCCTCAAGGGACGCAAACGTTTGGAAATCGTCGCTCACGAAGGCGACACGTGGCGGGGTTTGTCAAAGCGGTACGGTTTGAGTCTCGGCATGCTCGAACGGATCAATCATCGAGCGCGAAGCAGTGCACTTACGCCTGGGGAGAAGATCATCGTGTACGTCGCGGCGCCGAAACCTTCTGCGCCGAAAATCGCTCCACCCTTGCCGACGGAATCCCAGCCGCTCGAAGAAAAACCCGAAACCGCCCTGCCGAGCGTACTTGCGGAAGGTGAACCTGCGGCAGGCGAGGCAAGTGGCGACGCAACGGCCGCCAAAGCACCAGACGATGCGGCCGATGAAGGCGCGACAAACGAAGCACCCAAGGAAACAGGCCCGATCGCGATGGCCAAGGATGCCAAGGATACAAAAGCGTCCAAGGACACGAAAGACGCGAAAGACGTCAAAGCAACGAAGCCCGCTGCTCCAGAAACGGCGACGCCTTGACCGCACACGCATCTCGCTGTGTCGATGTTCGTGTCGGTTGAATCGCTCGATTTTCTGCTAGCCAAAACCGCTGGCGTTGCGGCATGATGAGCTCATGCGTCGGTCAAAGCTTCTTTTCTTGGCCCTTGTTTCGCTTGGTCAAACCATCGGGTGTACGCCCGATGAAGCCCAGCCGCCTCCCGAGTTATTGCCCGGGCCTGCGGAATGGAATCGGGACGTCGTTGTTCCGGAAGACACGGAAGCGGCGTCATCGCGCTCGACATGTGCGTATGTCGCTGGAGCATTGCCCGCCGAAACGCAGGGTAAGTCTCGGCCATACGGCAAAGAAGTTCCCATCGACAACATCGTCGTATTGATGATGGAGAATCGGTCGTTCGACCATTATTTCCAAAAGCTTCCTGAATCAGGCCAAACCGACGTCGACGTCGCGCCGGAGAATTACACCAATCCCGATGCGAATGGCATGCCTGTGGCGCTGTTTCACGATACCCAGTATTGCGTCGTGGATGTGAACCATGAGTGGACGGGTTCACACGAACAAATCAATGCCGGCAAAATGGATGGGTTTTTTAAGACCAACGATGGTTGGAGTGAACTACCTGCCGGTGCCGGTATGAATGAAATGTTCCGCGCCGGCGATCGCGCGCTCGGGTATTATACGGGAGACGACATTCCGTTTTATCATTGGGCTGCCAATGAATTCGCAATTAGCGATCGGTACTTCTCGTCGCTTCCCGGTCCGACGTGGCCGAACCGCATGTACCTTTATGCGGCGTCGTCGTTTGGCGTCGTGCACAATGACGTCGTTTCTCCTGACAAAACCATTTTCGACTACCTCGAGTTGCGCCAAGTTTCGTGGAAAGTGTATTACTCCACGACCCCGGGATT
>JBGAOI010000478.1:0-6094 GCA_044221885.1 Polyangium sp. (in: bacteria) | reverse complement strand
ATGAAAAAACAATGCCATTCCGGAGCGGCAGCGAAGGACTTTTTATTGAATAGCCCACGGTTTTAACCGTGGGCGGGGTTACGTGCAGGATGGGGCCAACGGAGTTTTGATCCGGCCTCGTTCATCCGGGACGGGTGACAATGGGCTTACTGGCGACGCTCAAAGATCTTGCACGATCACGATATCGTCATCGTCCACGTGGCAAAATACCTTGTCCCCACGATGAATCGTGTCGCGCTTGGACCCCTCGTTCGCCACAACCGCCGTGAATTCGAGGCCCGATTCCGTACGCAGCAGCATTTGATCCGTTGCCCCACGGAAAATTTCCTCGGCAACTTCCGCTTCGAAAGAATTCGTGACGCCTTGCTCGCGGGTTTTACGCAGCAAGATTTTTTCTGGACGAATCGAAATCAGCGCCGTCTTCGCCTCATCCGGCAAATCATCAGCCCGCGCAATCAATTCCAGGCCACCTTCGAGCGCAACCGTCGCATTGCGACCTTTTCGCGAAACCACTTTGACTTCGAGAATGTTCGCTTGACCGATGAAATTCGCGACAAACGTCGTCTTCGGCTGGTGATAAATCGCCGCCGCATCGCCAAGTTGCTCAATACGGCCCTTGTTGATGACCGCAATTCGATCGCTCATCGTCAACGCTTCTTCTTGGTCGTGCGTGACGAATACGAACGTAATGCCCAACTTCTGCTGCAACCGCTTCAGCTCCACTTGCATCGCATGCCGGAGTTTCGCGTCGAGCGCCGACAAGGGTTCGTCCAGCAATAACACCTTGGGCCGACAAACGATGGCGCGCGCCAAGGCGACGCGTTGTCGCTGACCACCCGAGAGCTGACTCGGTTTGCGCTCTTCGAATCCCGCCAATGACACCATCGCGATGGCATTGCGAATACGTTCTTCCGATTCGGCTTTGGGCACTTTTTTCATTTTAAGGCCGAAACCGATGTTCTCGCGCACGGTCATATGCGGGAAAAGCGCGTAACTCTGAAACACCTGATTCACGTCGCGGCTGTACGGCGGCAAATGCGTCACGTCCGCACCGGCAAGCAAGATCTGCCCGCGCGTGGGCGTCTCAAAGCCGGAAATCATGCGCAGCATCGTGGTTTTTCCGCAGCCCGACGGTCCGAGCAACGTAATGAACTCGCCCGCGTGAATCGAAAGGCTGACGTCCGAAACCGCCGTAAACTTCTGGAACTCTTTGGTGACCGAACGGAGTTCCACCATCGGCTGTGCGCCACCATTTTCGCTCATGACGCTTCCGGCTCCTTTTTCATGCTAAACCAAAAACACGCCGCAAACAAGAGTAACAAGGTCATGCCCAACGCCGCGCCAAACGGCCAGTCGCGCGCTTGACCGAATTGATTTTGGATCACGTTCCCAATCATGGGCACGCGTGCTCCGCCCATGAGGTCGGTAATCGCAAACATTCCAATGGCCGGAATGAACACGAGCATCACACCCGCAACGATTCCGGGCCTCGTCAAAGGAACGATGACATTCGAAAAAGCCCGCACCGGACCCGCTCCCAAATCAAAAGCGGCTTCGATGAGCGCATTATCGAGTTTTTCCACGCTGCCGTAGATGGGCAAAATCATGAATGGCAGATACGAATACACGAGGCCGATGATCACGGCCGTCGGTGTATACATGATATCCAAAGGCGCCGCGATGAGCTTCACGTACAAGAGCATCGCATTCAAAGGACCTTCGCTTTTGAGAATCGAGATCCACGCATAGGTTCGGATGAGAAAACTCGTCCAAAACGGGATCATGACCAGCGTCAAAAGAAGGTTTCGCATCTTCTCCGGGGCCCGGCCGATCCAATATGCGACCGGGTACCCCATGAGAAGACAGATAAACGCCGTAATCCCCGCGTAGGTCAAGCTCATCAACATGATTTTCAGGTACGTCGGATCCGCTACGCGTTTGTAGCTATCCAGCGAAAAACTGAAAACCACCTGCCCCAGCTCATCGCGTTGGCAGAATGAATAAACGAGCATGATGAGCGTGGGGGCCACGACAAACGCGGCCATCCACAGAAGCAGGGGGGACATGAGCAACCAGCCACGAAGGCCTGGCTTCTGCGCTGTCCCCTGAAAATCCGGCATTCCTGTGGTCGGCGTCATGGTATTCGCTCAGTTGGCTGCTTTGAGGTCCGTCACGAGCTTATCGATGTCCGCTGCGGCTTTGCCGATATCGCGGTACGTTTCGCGCTTGCCGCCTGCCGGTGGATAACTGGCCGGATTGGCAAGCTGATCGGGCGTCAGGAGCTTACGCGCCTCGGAATTCGGATTGGTGTAGGGGAATTTGTCCGAAATGAGTTTCGAGACTTCGGGACGCAGGATGTAATCCATGAACATCATGGCGCCGATCTTGTTTGGCGCGCCAACCGGAATCACGAGGCTGTCGATGCTCAAGTGACCGCCATCTTCGGCGATGATCGGCATGAACTTCTTGTCTTGTTGGTAAAGCAGCGCCGCTTCACCGCTCCAAACGATGCCGATGTCCACGTCGCCGTTCAAGAACGCCGTTTTCGGGCTGTCCGAATCGAAAACTTTAACGAGCTTGAGCCACTCGGCCAGGGTCGGCTTGATTTTCGCAAGGTTTTCCGCCGTCACATCGTTGATGCCCAAACCATTCGCGGCGAGCGCCCAACTGACGATTTCGCGATTGTCGTTCACGACGCAGATGCGACCTTTGTACTTGGCCTGAAAAACATCCTTGTAGCCTTTGATCGGGTCCTTGATCTTGGCCGTATTCACGACGATGTTCACGCCACCCGTCATCCAAGGAACCGCGTATTGCTGCTTCGGATCGTGCACCAGGTTCTTGAATTCCGGCAGGATGTTCTTCATGTTCGGAACATACGACCAGTCGACGATCTCCAGCTTGTTTTGCTTGACCAACCCTTCGACCGTGTATTCAGAGGGTTGAATGAGGTCGTATTTGGTGCCGCCTGCCAAAAGCTTCGAGAGCATTTCTTCGTTCGAGGCGTAGGTCTCGTAGTTGACCTTGATGGTGGTTTCTTTGGTGAAACCATCGAGGACTTCTTGAGGAACGTATTCGGACCACGCAAAGAGATTCAGTTCTTTGCCCGGCTTGGGTTTGTCGTCCGGTTTTGCAGCGGCTTTGGCCCCGGCACTGCCCGAAGGTGCAGCCGCGGGTTCCGATGGTTTCTCCGCCGAACTCTTGCAAGCGATAATGGCGAATGCCGCCATCATCATCAAAAACATCAGAGCGCCAAACCGTTTGATCATGTCGTTCCTCCCATCCTTCTCGTCGGGGTTTTTCCCCCAAAACGCGCGCCTTTGTGACGATTGGTCGATCTTCGCGTCACCGCGGCCATTATTTGTTCCACTTCTTCACTGACTCCGAAATGACAACCAACAGAGCCGTGCCCGCAATGAATACAGCCGAGATGGTATTGAGCATCGGGCTGAGACCCACTTTCGCGAGGCCGAAAACTCGAATGGGCAACGTCTCCGATGTCGGTCCGCGCGTAAAATACGTCACGATCACCTCGTCCATCGACAAAGTGAAACTCATGAGCGCCCCGGAAATAATCGCCGGCAACAAATACGGCACCATGATCAAGAAAAACGCTTTGATGGGCGTCGCTCCGAGATCCATCGCCGCTTCTTCAAGCGACGGATCCACGCCTGCAAGCCTCGCTTGCACCGCGATCAAGACAAACGGGAAACAAAACGTCACGTGCGAGATGATGACTGTGAGAAATCCAAGCGGTACGTCGATGGTTTTGAAGAAAATCAGCAAACTGATGCCCATGATGATCTCGGGGATGATCATCGGGATGTAAATGAGCGTCGTAATCGAGCGTAACGCCGGGAATTTGTAGCGGTAAAGCAACCACGCGCCGGCCGTCCCGAGAATGACCGACAACACCGTCGTGATCGCCGCAATGATCAAGCTGTTGTTCAGCGAGCCAATGAGCGGCGATCGACGCTCGTCACTCATGTGTTGCGAGAAGTCGGTCCCGAGCTGCGAGTACCACTTGAAGGTAAAACCCTCCCAAACGACGCTGTATTTGGAGTCGTTGAACGAGTAAACGATCAACAGCACGATCGGCAGGTATAGGAAGAGGAGTATAAATCCCGTCCAGCCCCCCAGGAGCGTGTTGACGAGCTTCATCCCCGACAGCCTCTTCAAGTTCATCGAATGCTCCGCGATGGAGTAGCGATTGGCGGGGCGACTCTATCTTCGAAGGTCAACCTTGACCAGCGTTTTCGTTGACAAACCCGCCGCGACAACATCGGACATCCTGATCCCACGGAATTTGCGATGATACCAATCCGTTGCCCCTGGGGATGAAAGAGACGGTCTCGCCACGACGGACGGTTTGTCGTTCCGTTAAGACCCCTCGGGTTGAGGACCCCGCCCACGGTTTTCGAGACTGTCTCAGAACTCGAGACGCTGTTCGTCGCGTACGCACGCCCCAGGTTAAAACCTGGGGCTATTCAATAAAAAGTCCTTCGCTACCGCTCCGGACTGGCCTTGTGGTTTCACCGCGAGATGTCGTTTCACTCGTACAACGAAGGCAAGTCTCGATGATGATAGAAAAACGAAGATGGTAGTCCGGAACGGCAGTGAAGGACTTTTTATTGAGTAGCGCGGGGTTTTAACCCCGCGCGGCGCTCTTTCACCCGGGGCATGTGTACTTTTTGTCGCGTTACCAAGCCACGTTCGAAGGCGTCGAAAGTTCTTGCGTCGATGGTCCTAGATGTGCTTGGCCGCGAGTTCGATCCAGCCAACGAAGTTTGTCTTTCAAGACATCGCGGCGAACTCACGGCAACATTCGCACAAACCGTGAACGCGCATGGGCCGTAAACCCTTCACGCACATAAAGATGGATCGCCCGCGCGTGACTCGCCTCGACCTCGAGGTCCATTGCGACACAGCCGTCTTTCGCAGCCTGTTCCATCGCCGCGTGAAGAAGTCGCGTCCCTATCTTGTGGGTGCGTAAAGGTGGCTCGACATAAAGCTCATCCAACCAACACGACATGCCTCCGTGTTCGAGTGTCCAGAGGAAAGAAAGGGCGGCGAGGCCCACGGCGCGATCATCCAAACGCGCGAGCAGAATGCGTCCGTTGCGCGGCGTATCGAGTTGCCCGTCGACGACGTATTCCAAACGTGCAGCATCGAGAACGATGTCATGCTCGGCAAACTGCGACGCCAGCAAACGCAGAACATCTTCACGGTCCGCGCGCGTAGCAAGGTGAATCGTGACGTCGAAACTCGAAGGATCTCGTGAGGAGGTCAAGGTGCAAGCTCCAGCGGAACGTGGGTTGTTGTGACCGAGTGTTTGTCGCAACGTAGCCGATCTCGGCCCGTGCTCGAACGATAAACCTGGTATACACTCGCGTCATGCCGCGCGTTACTTTCGATCCCCTCCGCGATCTGGACGAAAACCAATCGATGTGGGCCGCCACAGCGGCGCCTGCCGCGGAATTGCCGAGACTGCAAGGGGATTCGACAGCCGATATGGTGATCATCGGCGCCGGGTTCACGGGTATGTCGACGGCGTATCATGTAGCGCGGCGTTTTCCGGATCGGCAGATTGTGATTCTCGAAGCGAAACGCGTGGGCAACGGTGCGTCCGGACGAAGTGGCGGCATGGCGCTCAATTGGATCAATGGCGTTCATGCGGATACGCCCGAGCGTGCAAAACGAGTGTATGGCGCAACGCGCGCGGGAATTGATTGGATTGCCAAGGTCATCGAGGAACACAAGCTCGATGTGCGTTTTAATCGCATTGGCTGCATGGATGCGTATACGAACACGCAACGCGCAGAAGAAGCGCACGCCAGCGCCGAGCGGCTTGCGTCCTGGGGAATTCCGGTGAAATATCTGGCAGGAGCCGACTTGGATGCCCGCATGAAGGCGCGAGGCGTCGTCGGTGCGGTGCTGGATCCTGGGACAGGGCAATTGCATGGTCTCGATTTATTGCGTGGCCTCACGCCGGTTGTCACGGGATACGGCGTACGCATTTACGAAAATAGTCCCGTTGTGGCCATTGAAGAGGGCCAAACGCATGTCGTGCGAACCGCTTCAGGATCGGTGCGTG
>JBGAOI010000477.1:0-6097 GCA_044221885.1 Polyangium sp. (in: bacteria) | reverse complement strand
CCGCAAGACCGAAGTTTGTGGACGCAGCTTGCCCAACTCGTGACGATGCTCATTGCATTTGGGCACCTGGTGCATGCGCCAGCGGCGGCTTGGCTTTCGGCAGATCGAATTCGGGATCATGCGCAAGAGTTCATTGATCACGCCAAGTCGTTACGTGCACAAATGCCGAATCCCGAAAATCGCGAATTGATTGTGCTCCGCGCGGTCATCAATTCGTTTTACATGCCATTTCTTTTGGATCCCGAAGGCCGTTTGCCCGTGCATTGGCGAATTCTCTCCCAGACGTCACATGCATTGGTGCTTCGCCGCGGTCCGAGAACGCTCGAGATTATCGTTCATCCGGAAGATCGTATTTATTCAAGTGGCCCGGATCATCTGTTTCGGCAGTATCATGCGGATATGCGCGAAGGCGCGGTCATGACGATGCCAGGCATCCGCATGACGATTCTTGCCGTGGGACCAGCGGGACCGCGAAGAGTTTTATACGAATTCGATCAAGATCTCGAATCGCCGAAGTACACGTGGCTGGCTGAAAATACCGATGGATTCGTGGTGGAAAAACCGCTTCCCATCGGGTTTGGCAAGCCATACGACTTGCAGTGATTCACGGCCGTTCGTCCGTTTTAGGCCCGTCTTCTTCTTCCCATTTACGACAGGGGCCCATTTCTTTGAGCAGGTCAAAGGGTAAGGCGACATCGAGAGCAAACCGTTTGCCATGCGGATGAACCGCGGCGTAATCCAAGAGTTCGGCGAGTTTGTCGTTGTCTTCGCTTTGGGCTTGTATACGCGCCAATGACAAGGCGGCGCCAAACGATTTCCCCAAGTCGGTGATATCATCTTCGCCGGGTCCTTCGACGTCCGCGACGAAGGCTACGTCTTCCGAAGCATCCAAATGAATATCGACACGATTGACGGCATGCCGAATTTTTTCGGCCAACGCTTTCTGATCTTCGGGAAGCATTTTGGCTAATTCGTCGGGCGAGATGGAGCCATACATATCGCCATATTGTGACCATTCGGGGATCACAGGAACTTGCGGCGTCTCGGATTCCAGGCGCTCGAGCGATTCTTCAATAGCTCGAGCATTCGGCCCCGTCACGAGCAACGAATCGCCCCACGTCGCGAAGACTTCTTTGCTCGGGGGTTTTTCAAAAATTGCACCTTGCTTGCCAAAGGACCGCTTTGTAAAACCTGTTTCAGCAAATTTTAGTTTTTCCGTCGGAACATTCATCAGCACGAGCGGCGCGGAAGAAACTGCAATCCGTTCGATGTCTTCGAGGGGATTGAGGCCCAGCTCTTGCTGCATCTTATCGAGCCCGCGTTTACCGTCCCGTTTCATCAAGCAATCCATCCACGCTTTGCCCACAGGCGAATCGCGAAGCCCGGCCACTTCGAATACCACCAGGCTCTTTTTCGGATCGTTCGGCAGCGCCATGATGAGCGGGTCGCGTTTGACGATGATCTCGGTGGCATTGTCTTTCTGCGGTTGCGACGGCGGAACAAGCGTGCGGCGTCGGTCGTTGCGCTGGTGTTCCGCTGGGCGCGGGAATCGCGGAAAGTCGACTTCGCCATCGCGTTTTGCACGCGTGGGTTTGTCTCCGCGGGACATGAAAAATGCGGCCAATCCCAAAAGCAGCACCGCCGCGAGCAACCAGGCGAAACGTTTCATCAGAAATCCTTTTGCTCGAAAAGGTGGATTCCCAGCGCCAACGTAGCAAAACCAAAAATCGCGAGGCCCACGATTTGACTGGCGAGTGCACTTCCGTCAATGGGCAACGAGCCGGCATAATCCGACGACGCATTGGCCAACGTCGAAACTCGAGGCAAAAACAACGTGATTCCCCGGAACGCTGAACGCGCCACACCGGATTCGAAGAATGCATCGAAACGATCACGATATCCCGCAATCGTGCCCGCGATGAGCAAAAGCACTCCGGTTGCTGCTGAGATCGCCGCGCTTCGTACCACGACGGCAACGGCGAGCATTGCGCCATAAATGGCTGCAAACGTGACGCTGGCCAAGAGCGCCGCAATCACGGGGCGAATGGTGTACACACCCGTTTTGACGCCCAAAATCAAGGCGAGGCCTCCGGCTCCGTACAATGCGCCGAGGACCGACAACACGAGCACGCCCAAAAATGTACCGGCCAAAAGTTCCGACCGGCGCAAAGGAAGCGCAAGCAAATGTTCAATTCTGCCCGGCGCCAGCAAGCTTGGCCCAAAGTCTGCGCACGCCACGATTCCGAAGGCCAATCCGCCGTAAAAAATCATGTACGCGGTTCCTTGAAAAACCGGACGCAAGGCAATGTCTGCGGAACGAATGTCCGTACGTAATGTTTTTCCAAAAAAACGCGTTGCCGCAAGTGCCCCGTCGACCACATCGAGGCGCAATGCAAATGCCAAAATGCCCAAAACGAGCGTGATTCCCGCGGCCAATGCGAGAAACCATTTTCGAGATGCAGCTTCGCGAAGCAGGTCCATCGCTACAGCGAAGACTTTCATGATTGCGTCTCCTTTTCGCCAGCGGTCGGCGATGGTTGCAATGCATCGGCGAGGACTTCTTCGAGGTTGCGGATATCGCGTCGCAATTCGACAAGATATGCTCCGGCGACGCGCGTCCGTTCCAAAAGCGCATTTAGTGTGGCTGGATCCGCCGCTTCGTAAAGAAAAACACCTTCGGTTTCTCCGGCTTGTAGCCCAAGTTCCATCAAGGCGTGCGGATTGAATCCTGGCGCAAAGCGCAAACGATATTTGGATTCGCTTCCGCAGAGCGCTTCAATGGTTCCTTCCCGCACCAAACGGCCTGCCGATAAAATACCAATTCGATCGCAAACTCGTTCGGTTTCACTGAGCAAATGCGAATTGAGGAACAAGGTCGCACCGCGACTCCGTTCTTCGGCCAAAATGTTGCGAATTTCTGCTCGTCCCAACGGATCTACACCGTCCGTGGGTTCGTCCAAAATGAGCAATTGCGGATGTCCGAGCAGAGCCGCCGCCAGACCGAGCCTTTGGCGCATACCTTTGGAAAAACCGCCGATACGTCGCGCTGTATCCGACGCCAAACCCACGCGGTCGAGTTCCCGGAGGGCCAGTTCTTCGCCATGCGCCAGCCCTTTCATGCGCGCGACGCTGGTCAGAAATTGTACGGGAGTAAAAGAATGCGGCAGATGTAGGCGTTCGGGCAAGTAACCGACTTGCGCGCGAGCTTTGGGATCATCTGGACTTTGCCCGAGAATGCGCACTTCGCCCGCGGTTGGACGGACAATTCCGAGCAGGGTCTTGATGAACGTCGTTTTTCCCGCGCCATTCAGGCCAATGAGTCCGAACGCGGCGCCGCGCTGAATCTGCAAATCGAGTCCGCGGAGAGCTTCGACGCCTCCGCTGCGCCGGAAGAGTCCCCGGTACGATTTTTGTAACCCTTGCGCTTCGATCGCCAACATGTCGAATGAACCCACGCCCCTCATGATCTGGACGAACGGGCCGCATGGTAGCACTCGTTGTCGACCAGACCACCCACAGAAGGGTATTTACGCGTCGTTCATTTTTCGTGTCACCTTTGTCTTGGTCCTGCCGTACAGGTTTCCGAGCTTGCAACGATGAGTATTTTTTGGCCCAGCCGAGATGATCGGCAACGTGATTTGCTCGAAGCTGCCTTACGCGGCAAACGGGATGCATTCAGGACCCTGTATCGCGAGCTGTATGGGCCTGTGACGAGTTTCGTCGGGCGACGTCTCGGGCATTTGCAAGATACTGAAGACGTCGTGGCGATCGTGTTCGAGCGGTTTCTCGAGCGGCTCGAGGATTACGACGCCAAACGGGGTACCGTGCGTGTGTTTGTCTTGGCCATTGCGCGTTCGTCCGTGATTGATTGGTTACGCACGAGGCGCGAAGATGTACCTGTCGACGAACTTGCCGGTTCGATTGCGGATGGAGCGGAATCGGCTCTCGATCAAATGGTTCGTGGAGAACGAACGGTGCTCGTGAGGCGGGCGTTATTGGAGATATCGGCAACATCGCGAGACGTGTTGATGTTGCGTTATGGCGATGGTTTGTCGCACGCAGACATTGCCGAGTTACTGGGCATTCGTGTGGACGCCGTGAAGCAGCGAGCTTCGCGAGCGTTGCGCGAATTGGAAGATGTCGTGAAAAAAATAGCGTCACAAGGTGGCGCAATGGACTTGGTGGACGCGAAAACGGAGGGCATGACCCATGTTTGACTTTGAATTACGCAGGTCGCTGGGGAGAATTCTCGAGCCTTCCCCGAACATGCGTCCCGAGCACAAAGCGGCGCTCGAAGAAAAGCTGCTGAAGCGGTTCGAAGAAAAGCATCCGAAAGAGGAGGCGTATCGAATGAAGAAGCTAGGGTTGCGAAAAGTGTTTGTCGTGGCTGCCGCATTGATGCTCTTGGGGGTTGCGGCGTGTGCTGCTCCAGCGGATATCGACGTGGATTTGGGCAAACGTGTGACGATCGAATTGGCCGAAGGCGCGAAACCCCCGGCCGATCCGGAAGCGATTGTGAACATCGTCCGTGGTCAAGGAACGACGACCAACGTGGGCGTGCGCATGATGATGCAAAATGGTCATGCGACGCTCGATATCGAAGTGTGGGGCAATGGTTTGTCAAAAGAGCCCATTGCGGACAAGATTCGAGCGGCCGTTCCGGAAGTTGCGGGCGCAAATATCCGCGAAGAAGTCCTGGAAGGAAAAGTGCACGGGACCCTCGGGGAAAAACTGGGTCACGATTTGTTGCATCTCGATGTCATCGACGAAACTGACGTCGAAGCGGCCCGGGAACAAGTAATGAAGCAGCTTGCCGCGCAAGGTGTCACGGGCAAAGTAGATGTCGAAGTGGAGAATGAAGGCGAGGGGAAGCGGAAAGTGAAAGTGCGTGTGGAACGCGAAGATTGTCCGCCGGATCAAGAAGGCGCCATGCCTGAGCCGGCGAAATGAAGCCAATCAGGGCAATGCGGCCCATTCATTGGCTTTTACCCGCGCAATGAAGGTCGAGCCGCCCATCCCATCGGGCTTGTAAATGGCCGCCTCGGCCCAAGCCAAGTTATCGAGCGTAGCGCATACGAATCCGGCGTGGCTCACCATGCCGGTATTCGTGTCTCCCATGGGTGGGACAGCCAAAAGCGCCTTCGAGTTGTTGCAACGATTGGCCTCGTCATACACGTAATACGTGATTTCCGGCGTGTACTCGATGCTGGCAATGGGCACGAGGCTCATGAGCTGCGCCGTTGTAAAGCAGCGACAATATTCACTCGTCAACATGCGCCCGAAAGGAACTCCGCGTGCGGCCAGCGCATTACCAATGGCGTCGGCTTCAACGACGCCCGTCATGTTGAGTTGGCGAGCCGTTGCAGTGGTGGCTGCTCCACCTGGACAAACGTTGTCGCAACGTTTCCACCAATCGGGATACGTCGTGTTCGCAGCGGTTCCGAGATTCGTTTGATCCGAACACACGTCCGCAGAAGCATGACGCCAAAAGAGGTTGTACCCGCCGCCCACGAGGCATTGCATGATTGTTGGTGCCAAGGTCGCCGCGGCCGGGATTCCCGTGCAGGCGCCGTCGCATCCGTACACTGCGTAATGGTACGTCCGCGGATCGGTGGGCGTATTGGGCAAAAGGTTTCGAATCGGTTCGGTCGAGGTTTCTCCCGTCCCAACATACACAATCGTAGCGCCAGGATCGTTGGGGTCTGTCGGAGCGGAACCCAATTTGCGAACGATGAGCGACGATGGTTTGACCGATTTGGTCCAATCGAGTTTGACGTCTTTCCCGATGACCGTGACGGTCAAGTTCATGGGATCCTGCGGAGCCATGGACGATCCACCCATGCCTCCCGCGCCACCAATTCCGCCCGCGCCACCCATTGCGGATCCGCCCATTCCGCCAGAGCCGCCCGCGCCGCCCGTACCTCCCGCGCCACCCCTTGCGCAACCGCCCATTCCACCAGAGCCACCCGCGCCTCCCATTCCACCGGCGCCCCCCATTGTGCTCCCGCCCATTCCGGCGCTGCCACCCATGCCCCCGGCACCTCCTGAACCGCTGCTGGAGCTGCTGGAGCTCGAGCTGCTCGATTCGGATCCACTG
>JBGAOI010000476.1:0-6102 GCA_044221885.1 Polyangium sp. (in: bacteria) | reverse complement strand
GATCGTGGTCCTGAATCAAGAATTGGCCCTGAACCTCGAACGTGAAAAAGAACGTAATGCGCAGCTCCTTGCTTTGCAACGTGAAGTCGAGGATTTGTCGACACCGGTGCTCGAAGTCGCGGACCGGGTTTTAGCTTTACCGATCATCGGTCTATTCGATTCGTCGCGAAGTCAGAAACTCATGGATCGGTTACTCGATGCGGTGGTTGCCAAACGAGCGCGCCTCGTCATTCTGGACGTGACCGGCACACATGATATCAATGGCCCAGCAACGAACGAACTTTTGAAAGTGGTCTCGGCCATTCGCCTTTTGGGTGCGAAATGCGTACTCACGGGGGTACGCGCGAGCATTGCGCGGTCGATGGTCATGCAGGGGGCGGATCTGCAATCCGTTGAAACGCTGAACTCGTTGGGTCAGGCGCTCGAGAATCATTTCATGCGCCAATCTGCGAAAACGAAATGATGGTTCAGGTTTGGGAAACCTTGTTTTTTTTCGCATGCGCCTTTCGTTGGTGATCGATTTTGGCCACTTTCAGCAATCCCGTGTCCGGACAAACGTAAAACCCTCGACAACGGTACGTTGACAACGGGAAAAAGTTATCGCGATTGGGCCCTCGTGCATCGGGGTGGTAGGGAATCCCGTCCTTGAAGACGGGGTTTTTCTCTACGTATTGCAGAACGTGGTCGAACACGTGCTTTTGCACGGCGCTTTTGGGCGACAAGAATTCGCGTAGTTCCGACCAAACGGAATCCCACGGTCGTCCTACGCGTCGCTCCAAGAATCGGCGCAATGGCGCGAGATTTTCATTGAGGGATTTGGTTTTCCCTCTGTACCACATGGGTTCTTTTGTAGGCAGAACTTCCGGGTTCGTGCGGCGTTTTGTTGCATACCGACCTTTACCAGACGAGCGACGACCGTACCGAGGGCGCTCGATGATGATCTCGAACATGTCTTTGCGCATGAATCTTTCCTTTACGAGAGCGATTGATTTGGACCGTGAATCGTGCTCATCTTCCGATTTGGGCCATTGCGCACTGCAATCACGAACGCTTGGTTTCTCAATTTGGCACAGGAGATACGATGAAGATTCGAAATGTTGGGCCTTTTGCTGCGGTTGCCGTCATGATTGCGGGGCTTGGCGGCGGATGTTTGGACCTTCAAACCACTGATGAAACGACGAAAGGCGCAGGTGGCATGGCCGGAGCGGGTCAAGGTGGTAGCGGAGCAGAAACATCGAGCTCGACGGGCGGCAACGGCAATGGCAGTTCGAGTAGCAGCGGTCAAGCAGGCGGCCCCGTCGGCCCGTGTACGCCAGGAATGACGATGAGCTGCTATCCTGGACCGCCAGATACTCAATTCAAGGGGGTGTGCAAGGCCGGACAAGACAATTGCGACGCCAATGGCATGTGGACGGGTTGTAATGGTCTTGTTCTCCCCACACTCGAAGCATGCGATAGCGGGCAAGACACGAATTGCGACGGTCGCATGGGTTGTCAGGGAATCCCCAATGCGAGCGCATTGCTGAGCACCGACGAAGACGATGGCGTCGCGGCAATTGCCATCGGAAACGGCAGCAATGGTTGGGACGGTCCGGTGTACGGGGGTGGTTATCGCAATGCGACGTTGGATCCGGCAGCTACGCCCATGTCGGCCGAGGTTCTTCTTGTCAAACGAGAACCTTCGGGAACCTTGACTGATTTGTCTTCTCAATTCTTCATCGATACGTTTGGCCATGCATGGGCCCGGGACGTCGCGGTCGATACCAATGGCAATTATTACGTCGTGGGTACGTATCAAGGTGCCTCCCTGAGTGTCGCCGGACAAGGTCTCAAAACGCCTGGAAATTCGACGCTTGGGTTTTTGGCCGCATTCGACGCAGCCAACAATCTGCGATTCGTCAAAGATTTTGGTACGAGCGGCACGACGGAAGTGAAACGAATTGACGTCGATGCAGCCGGAAACATTTACATCAGTGGACGATTTGATACTTCAATTACCTTGGGTGCCGATCTGGTGATGTCCAATGGTGGATTCGATGGATTCGTCGCATCGTACGACACGACTGGCACACTTCGCTGGAGAAAAGCGTGGTCGGGAACGGGCGACGAAACAATCGATGCGATTTCGGTGGCCCCGGATGGATCTCTGTATGTCGCCGCTACGTTCACAACATCGATTACAGTCGGCGGCGGGCCGGTTTTCATGACCGAAGGCGGATCCGACGCATTGATTTCCAAGCATGTTGCCGCCGACGGAACCACGCAATGGTACAATGAATTCGGCGATACGGGCGATATCGTCATGACCGACATCAACGCCCGCAATGGCAATATCGCCTTGGTCGGTGCATTTCGAGGCAAACTCGCCATTGGCGGGTCGAATTACACCAGCAATGACGGCCCGACTTCCTGGGACATTGTCGTAGGAACACTGGAGCCCACTGGTGGCGCCGTCGTCAACACATTTCCGTTTCTCGCAGACGGCATTCAAGTGGGGACGAGTCTGAGCACCGATTCTTTCGGCGATATCACAATGGCCGGGTATTTCATGCAAACACTGCCTCTTGGTGGCGCCCTCATGGATCTCACGACTGGCGGAGACATAAACGCATTCGTGATCAAATTCGACTCGAACCTGAAACCTCGTTGGGCCCATGGTTATGGCAATTCGCTGACCCAAGGGTTCCTCGACGTCGCCATTGAACCCCGCACCGGACGCACCTTCGTTTCCGGAGGCATGGAGGGGATTCTTCTGGGGTTTGGCGCTCAAGCCCCCCAAAGCAATGGAGGCTTCGACGCCGTGATCGGTCGATTGGGGAATTGACACCTCATTCAACTCGTTCCGCAACTCCGTCCACCTGTCACACATAATTCCCCTCTCCCCGACAACGTATACGTACGTACGGGAAAACCCCGTTCCAAACGCGCATGTGTCGACCATTTGCGCGTTTGTCGTTGCATCACCCGCTCCGCTTCGCGCTCCCGCAAAAGCATTGACAATCGACTCATCGCGCGACGCAAATTCGCCTTTTGCGATCGTTCATCGGCCACTCGAATGACGATTCCCGTCGGCACATGACGAATTCGAATGGCCGTAGACGTTTTGTTGACGTTTTGTCCGCCCGGACCACTAGCTCGCATGGCCGAAATTTCGAGTTCCCGAGCATCCATGACGACATCGGATTCGGCCATGACCGGGGCCTCGTGACACGAAACCGAAGCATACCAACGCTTGCGTGAAGCTTTGCCCCGCATTTCACTACGCGCCACGAGCGCATGCGTGCCCAATTCCGCAGCCAATACGACATCATTTCCGCACACGAAGAGATCCACGGAGCCCGGCGCGTTTTCATCGCCATGCACGACGACTTCTTCCACGACGAGCCCCGCGTTTTCACAGACGGATTCGATACGCTCGGCCAAACGAGCTACGAATTGCCGAACTTCCAGCGGTCCGTATCCCGCTGATATGACAATGACTTGCCGTTTCATGGTTTTACCTGAACACTCATTGCTTGATCGTGACGACCGGCATGAGTGATGCAATGGGTGCAGCAACGCCTTCTTCAACGAGGCTGGCCACGACGGGCTCAATGGCTTTGTACGCGTCGGGATGCTCTTCATAAAGCAAATCGACATCGTCACAAACAATGCGCCCACCATGCGCCGTTCGAGAAAGTTCGGCGCGTTTGTAGCGAAAAGCGAGTTTCTGACGCGCATCACTACGATTCATGCGTCGACCCGCTCCATGCGCTACCGAAGAAAGCGCTCCTTCGTGCCCAGCCCCCGAAAGCACCCACGACGGAGCACCTCGACTGCCAAGCACCACGGTCGCTTCTCCCTGAGCTGCGGGCGCTGCGCCTTTGCGATGCACGAAGACGCTTGCACCGCCCACGTTTTCACGGCGAATCGTATTGTGAACGATTTCAATGTTGCCGCGAATTTTATCCGTTCGCAAGGCCCCCATGGCCTTGAGCAACCGACACGCCACGAGGAATCGGTTTGTCTGAGCAAAACGGACGGCTCCAGCGAGTTCACCCAGGTACACGTCAATGGCGGCGCCCGTGAGAAACGTTTCGCCATAACGACGTCCAATTTGCGCCCCGAGCCCTCGCGAACCCGTGTGTACGAGCGCAACGAGCGACCCTTTTTCTAGACCAACGGCATCCGCCAAGGCTTCGTCACACACGCTTTCCACGCGCGTAACTTCCGCGAAGTGATTACCGCCGCCCACACTGCCCAACGCCTTGCCGTGCGAAGGATCGCGATAAGCAATGGAATCGCCACTCGGTCCCAGGTCAATTTCGGATTGCATGTCCGCAAGCGCGGCGATTTCATCCGGAATACCCGCCACCCCGGCCAAACCCTTCGGGCCTTGGCTCCAAGCAGCATCGAAGACTTCGAGCGGATCGCAATCTTCGAGAGGGTCCATTTCGAGCGCATGACGAATGCGTTTTTCAAGTTTGTCCGGGGCCATGGCTGATGCCGATGTGGACATCAACAAAACCCCGCATCCCGCGTCACCTCCAACGAGATACGGCAGAATGCGTTGTTGAAACGCAAACACCGCGCCAATGGGTCCTTTGCCCGCATGCAAATCCGGCATTCCGGCAGCTCGAATACAACCTTCGAGTTGCGCGACGCGAGCGAATTGTTCGACCGCGTTCGTTTCCATCCACACATCATCGCGGGCAAACAGACGCGCGTGGGATGGCAATAAAGATCGAGGAATCGTTGACGTGCCCATGATGGTTTCTTTCGCGCACCGTGGTTGGTGCGATGATGCCTTTCCCTTATGCTCGAACTGTGCCAACATAAATCCAGGCTATTTTGAGCGTTTCTGGGCACAACTGATGCACCATGCACCACATAAACGGTGCATCATGCACCACAAATGATGCACGATGCACCACCCAAAAGAGTGTCCGGGACACCTGGACGGGGCGTACGGGTCGGCGTATAGGGGCGAGCATGACGTTGATGAACCATACATTACGATTGGCTGCTCGTCCGAAGGGCATGCTGCAAGACAGTGACATTGAACGGCGTGTCGAGAGCATTCCGGAGACGCTCGAGCCAGGAACGATGCTGGTGGAGACGCTGTATTTGTCGGTCGACCCGACGCAGCGTATTTGGGCTGAGCACGATTCGTATTTGCCGGCGATTCCCATTGGGGACGTGTTTCGATCCCTGGGAGCTGGGCGCGTGTTGCGTTCCAATGCGCCGGGGTTTGCCGAGGGAGATCATGTTTATGGGATGCTTGGCTGGCAGACGCACGCAGTCGTGTCGTTGGCGACAGGCCCCGCGAAATTGCCCAAAGAATTGCCATTGACGTCGGCCTTGAGTCTGTTTGGCCTCACGGGTATGACCGCGTATTTCGGTTTGCTCGAAGTTGGGAAGCTCAAGGACGGCGAGACGGTCGTTGTATCTGGCGCGGCCGGCGCGACGGGCAACGTCGTGGGGCAAATTGCGAAACTCAAAGGATGCCGCGTGATTGGCATTGCCGGTGGTCCGGAAAAATGCGCGTGGATCAAGAATGATTTGGGATTCGATGTGGCCATCGATTACAAATCGGAGAACATTGGGAAACGTTTGCACCAGGAATGCCCCAACGGGATCGACGTTTATTTCGATAATGTGGGCGGAGCGATTCTCGATGCGGCATTGGCGAATATCGCCATGCGCGGGCGCGTGGTCTTGTGCGGGCAAATCAGCGATTACAACAATGCCACGGCGGCAACGGGCATTCACAACACGATGAACTTGGTGGTCAAACGGGGCCGTATGGAAGGGTTCATCATTCTCGATTTCATGAGTCGAGCGCAGGAAGCAATCAATGCATTGGTTGGATGGGCCGCCGAAGGCAAACTCAAAGATCGTTTCGAGGTCGTCGAGGGTCTCGACCACCGGCGACCGGGTGAGCTTCGCCGCGGCAGCCGGGTTCGGCATCGGCATCCAGCCCTGCGCCGGCGGCGCCATCCTCGCGACGTCGCGCAGATCGAGACCGCGCCGCGCGAGCCATGCGCATCCCAAAGCCAGGATCGCCATGTCGACCCGACCGCCGATCACCACGCTGTCGCGGTCGATGCTCGATTGAAGCAC
>JBGAOI010000475.1:0-6134 GCA_044221885.1 Polyangium sp. (in: bacteria) | reverse complement strand
GGCCGATTTCGTCAAGCTGGCGAGCCTGGGGTCGAATATGGTCACGGTCGCGCCGGCCAAGCTCGACAAGGTATCGATCCCGAACGAATAGAACCGGAACTCATTGCTTTGTTTGAACGAGATCTGCGCTGCCAACACGAATTCGAAACGATGCCGCGCGAACGAGTCGCGCGTCTTTGTGCGCGTTTTTTGGAACGTTTCTTTCGCATTCATCCTTTCCATGACGGCAATGGGCGAGTCGCTCGTCTTCTCATTCGTCTCGTTGCTCGAAAAACGAAACGTTTCGCTTATTCCCTCGTTCCGCGACATCACGACCGTCGTGACGATTACGTCAAGGCGCTCGAACATGCACACCGCGTGGTCGACGAGCGCGAAGGCGGATCGCCGGATTCGCGTGACCCGTACGGATTTTTGACGAAGTGGCTCTTGGGCTACCTGGAAGAACGCCCGCAAGTCGCCGACTTGGCGGAACCCGAGGATGCTCCGCCTTGGTTACAATCCAATGCGTACGGCGAAGCTTGAAATACCGCCCTCGAGCCCGGGTCCAGATCCGTTCTGCGAGGTCATGTCAAACCGAGAAACCTTGTCGTCGACGCCTTTATTCATTTAGCATCATCGGTTGCTCATGTTCGACTTTTTCAAAGAGCGCCGACGTAAAGCCATTTGCGAAAGGCCGTTTCTCGCGGAATGGGAAACGATTGTTCGCGACAACGTGCCGTACTTCGAACGGCTTGGTGCTGAGGACCAGGACAAACTTCGTGACCTCATCAAGATTTTCCTCGAAGAAAAACGGTTCGAGGGATGTGGTGGCCTTGATATCGACGACGAAATTCGCGTCACGATTGCTGCACAAGCCTGCATTTTGATTTTACGCCACGATGACCTTTATCCAGACCTCGAGGTGGTGCTCGTTTACCCAAGTACGTACATCGACAAACGTCCGCGTACGGTCGAAGGGGGAATCGTCATTGACGAGCCTGAGGTGCGCCTTGGAGAATCGTGGAGCCGCGGCGTGGTCGTTCTGGCGTGGGATGCGGTTTTACATGGCGCAACGGATCTTCGGGACGGGAAAAACGTTGTTTTTCATGAATTCGCCCATCAACTGGATACGGAAGATGGAGCCGCGGATGGCGCTCCCGTTTTGGAAAAACGTGCCGCGTATGGACCTTGGGCGCGCGTGTTGGGCGCAGCCTACAACGGGCTCGTTCGTGACGAACGCGAAGGTGAACACACGCTTCTCGATACATACGGGGCCACCAATCCTGCCGAGTTTTTTGCGGTCGTGACCGAGATGTTCTTCGAACGTCCCAAAGCGTTGCGGACCCGGCATCCAGCGCTTTACGAACAGCTCCGCGGGTTTTACCAACAGGATCCGGCAGAAAATCTTTCGCCGAATCGCTGATTTCAACCATCCCGTCCGACCTTCTTGCGTGGTAGGAGCAAGGCGTTCGCGAAAGGTGCGAACGCGTTTCTTTGGTCAAACGTATGTCCGGACAATCTACTCCCAGACAAAAAGCGCTGCTCGTTGCCGTTCAACTGCCGCACGTATCGGATGAAGATCACGCTGCCGATCTTGCCGAACTCGGTCGACTCGTGACGACGCTCGGGCATGAAGTGGTTGGAACCGTGTCGCAACGTCGAGCCAAGGTATCCAAAGGCGCGGTGCTTGGTCGCGGAAAGCTCTACGAATTGGCCAAGATCACCGACGGTGCCGGACCGCCTGGCATGCGTTATCGCAAGCCCGGAACGCACAAGCGTGACGAAGACGAGAGCGATGACGATGCTCCGGAAAGCGTCGACGACGAGCTCGGTGACGAAGATGAAGCGAACGCGAGCGAATCGACTCTTCCCAAGCCCGATCTCATCGTTGTTGATCATGACCTGACCCCAAGTCAGCTCAGGAATCTCGAGAAGTGTACGGGTTTGTCCGTCATGGATCGTGCGGGCGTGATCATCGAGATCTTCCATCGTCACGCGCGAAGCCGTGAAGCTCGTCTTGAAGTCGAGATCGCACGTCTCAACTACGTGGCGCCACGTCTACGTGAATCCGGTGGTTCGAGCGAACGGCAACACGGGCGCGGGGCAGGTGAAAGTCAACTCGAGTTGGATCGACGCAAGATTCGCGATCGCATCGCTGAATTGCGCAAGGAACTCGACGCGATCGCGAAGGAACAGGCCAATCGTCGAGCGCTTCGCCACGATGCGCGGCGTGTGGCGCTCGTGGGTTATACGAATGCGGGCAAGTCGTCCCTCATGCGTGCGCTCACGGGGAGCGAAGTTCTGGTCGAGGACAAACTTTTCGCGACGCTCGATACGACTGTGCGCGCGTTGCATCCCGAGGTCAAACCAAGGATTTTGGTTTCGGACACCGTCGGATTCATCAAAAAACTGCCACACGATCTCGTCGCTTCGTTTCGTTCGACGCTCGATGAAGCGCTCGAAGCATCGCTGCTTTTGTACGTAACCGACGCGTCGGATCCGACGTTTCGCAGTCAGCTCGAGGTGACGCGTTCGACGCTGACCGACATTGGTGCGGCGCATGTGCCGTACAAGTTGGTGCTCAATAAGATCGACCGTGTGGATACGCAAGAACGGCTGCTGTTGTCGCGGGAATTTCCGGAGGCAATTCTTTTGAGTGCCAAGGATCCGGCGGACGTGTCGCGACTGCGACAAACCATCTTGGACATTTTCGAAGAACGGATGATGGACGGTGAGCTTGTCGTTCCCTACGCCAAACAAGCGCTTGTGAGCGAGGTGTATGACCATGCGCGCGTTTTGTCGGAAATTTACGACGAAGCTGGGGCTCATTTGTCCGTGCGAGCGGAGCCAGCGGTGCTTGGTCGCTTGCGAACCTTGATCGAAAAATGAGCGGTTCGTGACGCAGGCACATTTTTGGTCTTCGTGGTGGATGCTTTTCGTGTTGGTCGTGGTGTAAAACCAAGACGCGGTGAACATCGACTCGGATGAGGATGTCAGTGACGACGAGCTAGCAGAGCTCGATCCAACGGCTTTGGGTCATCCCGGCGATGACGATGTGCAGACGCTCGTCATCATTGGCAACGGGATGATGAGTTATCGCCTGTGTCAAAAGCTTGTCGAACACGGCATGCAGATGCATTCGCGCATCGTCGTTTTTGGCGAAGAGCGCCATCCGGCCTACGACCGCGTGCACTTGACGGACATCTTTTCCGGACGACCTCCGGAAACGCTGATTCTTGCGGAAGAAGATTGGTACGAGGAAAACGGGATCGAGTTGTGCCTCAACAATCCCGTTGTGTTTATCGATCGCGAGCAGAGTTTTGTCGAAGCCGCGTCGGGGTATCGAGTTCCCTACAATCGGCTCGTATTTGCGACGGGTTCCGAGCCGTTTGTCCCACCGATCGAGGGCTTACGTGTACCGGACGAACACGGCGTGTTGAAGTTGCAAAAACACGTATTCGTGTATCGGACGTTCGACGACGTCTACACGATTGAAGCGGAGCTCGAGCAGGTATCGCGGGCAGTCATCATGGGAGGTGGTTTGCTTGGGCTCGAAGCGGCGAAAGCCGTTTTCGATCTTGGGCGGCGCATGCACGACGACATTCGGGTGGAGGTTGTCGAAGCGGCTCCACGGTTGATGCCTCGGCAGCTCGATGAAGGTGCGGCCGGATTATTAAAAGAAAAAATCGAACAACTTGGCGTCCACGTGCACGTCGGAAAAAAGATTTCGCGTGTCGAATACGACGACGAAGCCGACCGATTGCTCGTGCATTTGGCCGACGATCGCGGGGTACCGTCATTACTCGAAGCCGAGATGATCATCGTGTCGACGGGCATTCGTCCGCGGTCGGGATTGGCCAAAGCTGCGGGGATCGAATGTGCGCCCAATGGTGGCATCAAAGTCGACAATGAATTGCGCACATCGGACGAGCAGATTTATGCCATCGGTGAATGCGCAGCGCACAATGGAATTTGTTATGGCTTGGTGGCGCCCGGTTATCAAATGGTGGACGTTCTCGTCGCCAATTTGATGGGCGATCAAGCTCGTTTTACTGGAGCGGATCAGTCGGCCAAACTCAAATTGCTGGGCGTGACGGTAGCGGCCCTTGGAGAATACGACGGGGATACGAAGCCTTTGTCGTCGGCGCTTCGTTACACGCAGGGCGGCGTGTATCGCAAACTCGTGACCCGACAAGGGCGTCTCATTGGTGCCGTGACTGTCGGGGATTGGGATAATCTCGATCGTATTCGCGAGGCATTGCTTTCGCCAGCGCCGATGTCGTTTTGGGACATGCGGCGTTTCCGCTCGACGGGCAATCTGTTTCCGCGCGAAGAGTCCAAAAAAGTTACGGAATGGTCGGATGACGCCATCGTGTGTGGGTGCGTTCGCGTGACGCGAGGGCAACTCGGACTATGCATTGCGGCTGGGGCGACAACGGCTGCGGAATTGTCCAAACGAACTGGCGCGGGCACGGTGTGCGGTTCGTGCAAACCATTGCTCTCAGAATTGGTTGGGGAAGACGAACTCGATGCGATCCAAATCGCGCTACCCGACACGGGGAGTGCCTATCGCGATCGAGCGCCCGTCAGCGTACGCGTACCGAATGCAATGCGTCGGGATCGCTCGGCTCCCGTGTCGCGACGTGGAGGTTCGTCTGCGCCTGTTTCCGTTCGTCGTCCGGGTATTGCGGCACCGGTAACAGTTACGGGATTCCAGAATATGGTTATTCCCGAACAAACACCTGCCGGGCCCTACCGCACGAAGTTGATGCCGGAGCCTGCTGAACCGTCCCTGCAAGCGCTCGATGAGTCGATTGACAATTTGTTTGCATCGAGGCGTGCATCGAGGCGCCAGCAAGAGGTGGACGATGTCGAAGCGCAAGGCCCCGCATCACGACGTTCCGACCCACGCAAACGTCCATCCGGACCTTCTCGATCGTCCATTCCCACACCCGAAACCATTGACTCTATTCGCCGCACGTTACCACCGCTGACGCCTGAAGATGAAGTCGAAGTGGGTTTGTCTTCGGATCGAGCGCCAGCATTGCTCGAAGATGGCGGCGTTCTTTCCGGCGACCTGCGCGTTCCCTCTATTCAGGGGCCTCCAAGTTTCGAGAGCAACGTATTCAGTTCGAACGAATACGTCGAAGAAGAAGTCGATGAATACGACACCGAGGAGGCGGAAGCATTTCACGCACTCGACGGCCCCTCTGTTTCGCATCCGCAAGCGTTGGTGCAAGCAAGACGCAGTTGGGTTCCCATAAAACCTCGGCGCAGCCTTCGACCCGGTGGCAATGCACCAGACCAGGGATCGCCTGAACCTGCGCCGGTTCGGACCAAAGAACCGCAAGAGCCCGAGCCGGGGCATCGATCCTTGGCGTATGCCTCGATTGCCGCCATCATCTTGTCCGCCATTGCCATGGTGTCACGCCCTCTTCCTATGCCCAAAACCTCGGCCGTTCGCATGGGTATCGGGCGGGTCATGACGGACAACGTGTTTCAACAGGCCACGGGATATTTGCTCGTCGTGCTCTCCATACTTAGTTTGGCTTTGTCATTGCGTAAGCGTTGGTCACGTTTTCGATTTCTCGATTTTCCGTTCTTCCGGGTACTTCACGCAATTCTGGGAACTTCGACGCTGTTTGTCTTGGCGATCCATACCGGGTTGCGTCTTGGCCGCGGTTTTGAATTTGCTCTGGCCATCGATTTCCTGGGCGTTTGCATTTTGGGTGGAACCGCAGGCATCGTAACTGCGATTTCCCACCGTTGGGATGGGTTGCAGGCTCGCAATCGCCGCTTGTTTACGGCACGTCTGCACCTCATCGCATTTTGGCCGCTTCCCGTGCTCGTCGCCATTCATATCTTTCAAGTCTATTATTATTGAACAGCGCGTGAAAAATGCTCCAATATGATGAATTCCGGTCCCATGAACAGGACCGGCGCGAGGAGCTTTATGAAGCGAAGCATCGAAGGACGAACTTATTGGGTCGCAGGAACGTGGCTCCTGTTGGCCGGATTGACCATGGCGCAAGGTGTTTCCTGCGGGAGAGATCCAACAACGTCCGGACAAACCGGCGGTGCGGGAGGCATGGGGACTGCCGGGCAGGGGGGCGACGCTGGAGGGTTTGTCGGTCCTGGATCCAGCTCGGGAGGTT
>JBGAOI010000474.1:0-6140 GCA_044221885.1 Polyangium sp. (in: bacteria) | reverse complement strand
GCGTATGCGCTCGGGCAAGAGCTGGACTTGACGCGCGTCGAGTTTGACCTGCTCGCATGTTTGCTCGGTGCGCCAGGGCGCGTGTTCACCCGGGCCGAACTCATTGATCGCGTGTGGGGCGACGGGTTTGCCATTACCGACCGAACGATTGATTCGCACGTCAAGGGTTTGCGGCGAAAAGTCGAAACGGCCGGAGGCAATCCCGGGATGATCGAAACGGTACGTGGTGTTGGATATCGCGTAACGGACAAACCTTTGCCCCCATCGCGAGATGGTTCGTCGGATGCATCGTGATGCGATTCATCATTACCACCACGTCGTCCGTGGCCCTCATTTTGCTCGTGGCTTACGTCGTTTCGCGCATGTTGCGTGCGCGCACGGCGGGCACGAGCATTCGATTGCAGGTGTTTTTGGCGTTGGCCAGCATCGTCGGGGCATTTTCGTTTGGCTTGGGATTGCTCGTTCTCGATCGCATCGAAGCCCGGGCCACGCTTTTGGCGCACGAAGCGGCCAACGACGAAGCAGCGGCGATTGCCGCAGTTGTGGCCGGCGAAATGGCCGAACGAGCGTCTTCACTCGAAGACGTCGGCGGACGCATTGCCCGTTCGTCGAATTCTGACACCTTGCATTTCTCGTTGCTCGATACGACCGGACGAACCGTTTTTGCCAGCGGTCCGGCGCAAGGTGAACCAGGAACAGTGTTTGTCACGGCACCCATCTTGGTGGGCGAAAGTTCTTCCGGACAAGTCCAAGTCGTCAAGCCGACCATTGTCATTCGCCGGACGCTCGAGGACTTTGCGCCCACGGTCGTGACGATCAGCGCCTTGTTGGGAGCTGCCGCGGCCGTAGCGGCCATGTTGATTGGTCGAGCGATTGCGACACCGATTGAATCGTTGACAGAATTTGCCGTACGCGTAAGCGAAGGCGAACGTCGCGCACCTCCGCCGCCCGTTTTTGGCCGAGAAGTTGCGCGTTTGTCCCGAGCCATCGATTCGATGCGGCGACAATTGGAAGGAAGGCCGTTTGTCGAAACATTTGCCGCAGACCTTTCGCATGAATTGAAAAACCCAGTTGCGGCCATTCGAGCCAGTGCCGAAGTGTTGGCCGACGGAGCCTTGGACGAACCAGCCGAAGCCGCCAAGTTTGTCGCGCGTATTCA
The DNA here is from genome assembly GCA_044221885.1 of Polyangium sp. (in: bacteria). Lineage (GTDB taxonomy): Bacteria > Myxococcota_A > Polyangia > Polyangiales > Polyangiaceae > Polyangium. Next base: position 4,981 of record JBGAOI010000474.1, on the reverse strand, counting down.
AGAATCGACCGAACGAATCGAAGCGTTGCTGGGTGACTTATTGAATTTGGCTCGTATCGAAGCGCGCGGGGTCGAAGAAGCCGCCGTCGTTGATCTGGACAAACTGTCGCGGGACATTGTCGCGCGAGGGCGCGAACGCGGAGCGACCATTGATGTGACCATCTCTGGCACGCCGCTCGTCCGAGGAAGCGCGCCGTGGTTGTCTCGAGCGCTGGAGAATTTGCTCGACAATGCCTATACGCATGGCGTGGAGAACGAACCTATTCGTTTGGCAGTGGAGCGCGAAGCCGACAAAGTCCGCGTGACCGTACGCAATCGCGGCAGTATTCATCACCATGTCGCGGGCCGGCTGTTTCGAAGGTTTGTCACGACCCGAGGGGGCCATGGAGGCACAGGGCTGGGCCTGGCGATTGTCCGGGCCATTGCGGAAGCCCACAGTGGGACGGTCGAATGCATTGACGGTGGACCGCCCGAGGTTGCCTTCCGCATTACGTTGCCTCCGGCAACGATGTTGTAATCGCGTTCAGTCGATTAATTCGCGCACGACGATGATTCCGCCGTCGGAGGTGACCGCGCTGCAATAATACGATTTGGGGACGGCAAACGAACCGACATCGTGCATTGTTTGCCCATCGAACCATTGCATTGTGTCGTCCAAAATGAGCACTTGATGCTCCGGCAAAGCATACACATGCGTTTCGCGTAGCGTGTGGGCAGGGGCGAGCTTATACGACCGCACCTGTCCGGACACGGGATCGACGCGGCGCTGCAAAAGCGCAACATTTCCCTCCATACGCAGCGCTTCGTCCAGAATGGATCCATTCATTTCCGACAAACCTTCGCGTAACTCCTGCAATGCCTCGGCGTCGAGCTGCCGCAGTTCGCGAAGAGAAACCGAACCCATGACGTCGAGCAAACCGTCGGCATTTTTGGTAAAATGCGGGACGAAAACCGTTTCGCATTCAAGGTCTTCGTATTGGCGATACATCAACGGCAAGGGAAACCCTTCGCTGCTGGGTGAGTTGCCTCGGGTCCACGGCGTGGCGTCATAAAGACGCGCTTCGTACGGTGCAGCCCAAACGCAACCGAACGCAAGGAGTCGCGAACCATCGTCGGAAAGTTCGTAGTCGGTGTGGCAAAAGTCCCAACTGTTCGTCGCGTGAAACGAATGCAACACGGAACCCGATTCTGGATCGACCAACGTGACGGACATGTAATCGGGCGCGGAAAGAAATAGTTTTTCCGCTCCGTCCAAACGGACAAACGAAGCACGCGCGGACAAGATGCATGGATACGTCGCCAAAACGCGCCCATCCCGCGCGTCCAGCAACACGACACGCGACGTTTTCTCACCTGGCAAAGGGGGCACTTCAATCACCAGAAAACGTCCCGACGGGGACAACGTCAACGCACCTGGCCACGGGTGAGGTCGTTCTGTAAGGGCAAACTGCGTTTCTTGAACGAATTGGTGACCATCGAAAATAAAGCGACGGAAGTGATGCTCGTCGTCGTAGGTCACGAGCGTGTTGTTCGTCGCGACAAAATTTTTGCCATTTTGTACTACCCAAATGGGCACCGTTGGTTTGTCAGCGTGAAGATCGACAACGTGCAGATCGTTTCCGTACACGCACGCTGCGAACCGATCGTTCATGATCGACAACGCGGAATAGACAGGTTTTTCGCCGGTGCCTTTGGGGCAGAGCAGATGAACGATGCGTGGATTCATGGGGGTGTGAAGATCGAAAAGCGAGAATGGCAGACAGTTTGGCATGACCGGTCATTCTACCATCACGAACGACCGGTCATCCCGAGAAATTCATCACATCGCGGGTGGCGAAAGATGCAGGCCGCAACGATAGAACGTGCTGCTCACGTTCGGATCTTGCGAAGTCGCTTCAACCTGCAGGAAGAGCTTGGTAGCGCCCGCAGGAATGGCGCGTTGATCGATGAAGAGCGAGCTTGTCGCCGATTCTGTGGCAATTCCCATGTTGAGGGGATTGCCTTTGTCGTCGAGTATGGTCGCCCGAAGGTCGCGCAAACCCGATCCTGAACGCTGAGCGCCGCATGCAACGCTGATGGTCGCCAAATTGGCGCCTGCTGCAACGTCGATGGCAAACACGTCGATGTCCTTTGGAGCACCGATGATATCGCCATCCACGAAGAAGCTCTTGCTGCCGTCCATGTTGTTCTGGACGGTGAGCGCTTCGGCATCTGCGATCTTGTCGTTGGTGTTGGGCATGACGTCGGTTTCTTTTTCGACCGGATTCGATCCGCCGCCGATGTGTGTGAACATGTTGAAATCGTTCACGCCTTTGGTCGCGCCCATGCCGCGTTCCAAGAAAAAGAGGTATTCGGTTCCGAACGTGCAAGGAACGCCGATGCTCGGCAATTCTCCCGACTTGGGATCTGCGGCCGTAAAATCAACTTGCGCAATCTTCTTCGTCGGATCCGCGGCGGTCGTGATGTAGGCCAATCCGCCGCTTTCCACGGACGAACCATTGCCATTCACACCGAAGGGGAAGAAGTCGAAATTGCAGATGGATCGACCCGACGGAACGCTTTGATCCATCGGTACTTTGAACGAATAGATGTCGATATCCGTGGGGCTCGAGAATCCGCCATACGAAAGCGTCGAGTAATAACGCATCATATTGGCGACCTTTTCGTACTCCATCGGCGTCGCATTCGCCGCCATGTCGTTGGGTTCGATTTCTTGCACGATGCCATTGACCATGCCGGCATTGATCGTTCCGCCCGCAATCATGTACCCAAAGCTCGTAATGTCGGCGGTATTCGAGCAGAGATTCGCGCCGAATACCTTGGAACATTCCGATACCTTGACGCAATACTTCCCGTCCGACGGAAGCACGGTGTAGAGTTCGCTGTCGTTGATCACGAGGTCAGGGTACGTCGCGTCAAACTCATCCGCGTCGGGTTTCGAGTCGGTGAGAATTTGGAAATACAAGCCGCCGATACCGTCGAAGGTATAGAAATCTTCGTCATCTTCGACAGGTTCGAGCGTCGGACCTTCGGCAAACATGGTTTCGAGCGCGTCGCCAGAATCGCAGTCCACGTTCGAGTCTTCCACGATCCCTGAACTCGACGATGAGCTCGAACTGGTCGACGATGTCGACGAGGAACTGGAGCTCGAGCTACCGCCCGAAGTAACTGGGGCCGGATCGTCACCGCATCCAGGTGCAGACGCAACGATGGCAAGGCCACCCAAGGCAAGGAACCAGAAATGCTTTGCTCTCATTCGAATTTTTTCCTCTCACGAATAAGCAGGCGCGAGGCCGACGAAAGGGTTGACGGAGGATTCGAGGCCGCAAGAAATTGAACTCGACACTCCGAGTCTCACAGGTTTGCTCAATCCATCGGGCCATTTCAAGGAAGAAAAACGATGGGTTGCATTTTTCGACGAAACTGCCGCGAAGCAGAGGGGTGTACGTATGGGCGCGTCTTTCGATACGCAGCGTCAAGCCGGCAACATGGAGCGTACACACAACGCGCATCGTGATAAGCTGCATCGAGCGCGAGCAACTTTCGAGGACTCGATTCGGATGAGATCACTGACGCCGTTTGCCGTTCCGCTTCAGGTTCCCATCACCGCCAATTCCGTGGATTGGCCAATGGTGACGTATGGTGAACGGACGACATTAAATTTTCCGCTCGACGATAGTGAAGAAGAAAATCCCGGTTGGGGTCGCGTGATGTTCGAAAAATTCGACGCACTTCGTATCTGCCGTGGCGAATACATGCCCTACGAGATTCGGACGACGCCAGAAAATCCGTATTCGTGGGTGTGGACGGTGTCGAATTCACCATGGCTCGCCGAACGATACGCCTACGAAAAATTGCACTATGGTTCCAGTTATGGGTTTGGCGGGGACGTGAATGAAATGCTCACCGACTTCTCGCATTACCTCTTCCGATTCCATGATCAATTCGTGGAAGTTCTTTGTGCCGGTTTGTGGCTCGAAACGAGCCCCGTCTATTTACGCGATCGCCCGCCTGCCGATGATCATCCGAGCCACAATTTGCCGCCTTCGACAACGATTCTTCGGTTCGAAGCCCACGGCATCACGTGTCAAATTCGGAAAAACCCCAAATCCATGAGCAGCCTACTCGCCGATGCCGAATTGGGGACGCAAAAACTCTATCAATTCGCCGCGGAACTCGACGGGCACGCGTCGGTGGATTTTACACTCGCCGCTCGCGTTCGTCATAAAAAACTATCTGTTTCGTTGTTGGGACACTTCGGCAAAGTCGTGGAGAGATATGACGATGTGCCCCTTCTTTCCGTCATCCGCCCGCACATCGAAGGCTTTCTTCTCGAAGTCGCCAATCGGCGCAAAGATCTCGCCAAATCCCAGGGCTAAAAGAAAAATCTGGACGCTTGGATGTAGTCCTCCTACCATGAGCTGGGTTCGCGCATGTTTGTCATGGGCGAACAAGGACGCTTACAAGGGAGATTCTTTCATGAAATACGCTCTTCTGTTGAGTTTCGCAGGCGCGGTGGCTTTGGTCGCGGGTTGCGACGACCCAGCCCCACCAGATAGCACCGGCGGCAACGGCGGTTCGGACACGACAAGCAGCAGCAGTGGCAGCACCAGCGGCAACATGAGCACCAGCAGTTCCTCGAGCTCGGGTGCCGGCGGCGCTGGCGGTATGGGCAGCAGTTCCTCGAGCTCGGGTGCCGGCGGCGCAAAGGTTTGCGACAATCCGACGGTTGTCGACAAAGAAGACGCGGCGGCGCGTTGCCAGAACGGAAATCCCAGCATGCTCGTCACGGAGATCCAAGCCGATCCTTCCATGGTCTGGGCGGACAAACTCGGTGCGTTCTCGAGCGAATACGGCCCGGGCATGTGGGGAGCGAACCAAGCAACGAAGGCCCCGAACGTGTATCTGTCCGACAGCCGTATCCTGATCGGCGAAGACAAGAAGGGAGCATAGAAATGGCTGCTGGCAAAGTCGAAAAGTA
>JBGAOI010000473.1:0-6141 GCA_044221885.1 Polyangium sp. (in: bacteria) | reverse complement strand
CAAGAAGCGCCAAAGGTCGAGGTTGCTCCCGCCAAACCCGAGCCGCCCAAGCAAGAAGCGCCAAAGGTCGAGGTTGCGCCCGCCATCCCGGAGCGGCTTGATCCCACACTCCTGTTCTCGATCGCCGACTTGCTCGAGCCGCCCCCTGAGCCGATTCCTGCATCCAAAGATGACGCGCAACGGGCACCACCGTCTTCGGCACACGAGAAAGCCCCAAGATCGGCTTCAGAATCGCCATCGGCACGCACACCGTCTTCCGCTTCGAATGCACTGGCGACCCTAACGGAATCGCGAAAATCAGACGTTCCCCCTCCACCTCCGCCGCCGCCAGCTCGTCCGATCGGGGCAATCGCCACGCTCCACGACGTCAAGGTTACGGAGTCGGTCGCAGCAACTTCGCCGTCGAAGGAGTCGTCCGAAACAAGGACCGAGGTTCGAAGAACGACTGGACTTTCGTTCGCTGAACTCTGGCCAGAAGCCGACAGAGCACTGGTTCACGATGTAGAGGCAGCCATCGCAGGTGGAAAGTTGGCGGAAGCCATCGACCTCGCGGATGGACTCGTAACGCGCATTTTGGCGAGCACAGCGACGTTGTTTGGTTCGACAGATATGAATCGAGACGCGAGCAACATGCCGTATCTGCTGGGCATCGATGGGCGTCGGTACCTCGCGTTTCGATCGATCGTTCGGGCTTCTCGAAGCGGCGCCAAAGTCAGTGCGCAGGATGCTTTGGGCGCCTATGCGTTCGCTCTCGAAGCACGAATGGCCAAGAGCTCAGTTCGCTAAAGACAAACGGTTTGGTTCAGAGTCGATCCGGCGCGGGTGACACCGAGTAGCGGCGCATGGAGACGTTCATCAACATCGCGACGGACATGAGCATGGTCGTGATGCTGGATCCGCCGTAGGAGAAAAGCGGGAGCGTCACGCCGACGACTGGAAGAACGCCGCTGGTCATGCCGATGTTGATGATCGCGTGCCAGAACAAGATCGCCCCACAACCGACAGCAAGCACTGCGCCGAAACGATCCTTTGCGAGCGAAGCAATTCGGATCGCCCATACGGCCAGGAATGCGTACAGCATGAGGAGCAGGACGGACCCGACAAACCCCCACTCTTCAGCAAAAATCGGAAACGGAAAGTCGGTGTACTGGTCGGGGATGAAGTTGAACTGATTCTGCGTGCCCTTCATGAAGCCGGTCCCAAGGACACCGCCATCACCAATCGCGACGCGTGAGTGATGTGCGTGCCAACCACGATGATGAATGTCGTCTTCGGGACGCAAAAACACCGTGACGCGATCTCGTTGGTAATCGTGCAGAACGTATGTCCAGATGATCGGCAACGCGGACGCAACCGTGACCGTAAAGAGAACGACGCTCTTCCACTTCACACGCGTGAGGGCCGCGATCGTCAAGAACACGAAGATGTGAATCATCGCCGTCCCGAGATCGGGTTGTTTGAGGATCAGCAGCGCGGGGACAGCCGTAAGCAAGGCCGGGATGAGCAGATCCTTGAGGGTTCGTCCTTCGCTTCGTGGATCGTCGTGGAGAAACTTCGCGAGCGCAATCACGAGGCAAATTTTGCTGTATTCGCTGGGTTGGAAAGAAAAACCACCGAAGTCGATCCAACGAACACTGCCGCGAATGTCCTTGCCAAACACGAAGACGAGCAAGAGAGCAAAGATGCTGCCGCCGTACACGACGTAGCCAAATCGTTCGAAGTAACGGTAATCGAGCGCAACGAGCACACCGCCGACGATGCCGCCCAGGACGAGCCAGTAGATCTGGCTGATGTAGAGCTCGGAGCGTGTGGATACGCCTTGGTAAACGCTGGTCGCGCTGTAGAGGTTCACCACGCCAAACACCGCGATCAACGCGACGGTGATGAACAGAGGCCAGTCGAAATGGTCCTTGTCACGTGCCGAGACGTCACCGCCGAGAATCATGGTGCACCTCCAGCGGCTTTCGCCGGAGTTCGTCCAGGAGAACTCGTGCCGGCCCGAGGTCCGCCACGTTCGCGGAAGAGTTTGTTGTATGCAGCAACGACTTCCATCGCGACCGGTGCGGCGTGTTTACCACCTGCACCACCGTGTTCGATGAGGACGACGACAGCCACTTCGGGGGATCTCGAGGGCGAGTAGCCAGCGAACCACGCGTGTTCACGATTGAAGTACCAAACGCGTTCAGCTTCCGCACCGCGAGCGAGTTTGTGTGAGACCTGGGCAGTTCCGGTCTTTCCGGACACGTCGACGCCAACGAGCCTCGCTTTGTTGGCCGTTCCGTGTTCGTCGTTCACGCCTGAGAACAGAGCTTTTTGCACGAGCACGAGGTTTTCCGGGCTCACGTCGACTTGGCGCCGAACGCGTGGTGTGAACTCTTGCACGACGGTCCCCGCACTCGTTTCAACGGCGCGAACGATCTGCGGTTGGTACAACGTTCCGCCGTTTGCGAGCGCCGCGTACGCAAGCGCGAGTTGCAACACGGTGACGGTGGTCGCGCCCTGCCCGATCGCTGCGTTGAGGCCGAAACCAAGGCGAAATTGTCCCTTGTTGTGCAAGGTCATCCAGGCGCGTGTAGGCATACGACCCGCTGCTTCAGCGCTTACGCCAAGACCCGTGCGTGTGCCCAAGCCAAACCGTTGCCCCATCTCGGCAATGACGTCCATGCCCACGCCGAGTTCCGAGGCGAGCCAATAAAAGTAGACGTTGCACGACTGCGCGATGGCCTTGTGCAGCTCGACGGGTCCGTGCACGTGCGTGCAGCGGAAGGAACGTTTACCGAACGTGATTGCGCCTCGGCATTGTGTTGCCGCGCGTGGATTGATGAGACCTTTTTCGAGGGCAGCAAGCGCGGTGAACGGCTTGAACGTGGAGCCTGGCGGGTATGCACCCGCGATGGTTTTGTCGAGGGCGGGCTTCAGCGGATCCGAATAAAGCCTGCGAAACGCGTCGCGAATGACCTGTTTGCCCGAGCCACCTGACAACGCATTCGGGTCGTAGCTGGGTTTGGAATACATGCCCAGGATTCGTCCGGTACGAACATCCACGAGCGCGACACCGCCAGCGAGTTCGCCACGCATCGCATCGCCCATGGCCTTCTGAAGATCGGCATCGATCGTCAAACGCAAGTCACGCCCTGGTATCGGATCGACGCGTCGTGGTTCTTCGATCACGCCGTCAACGCGTTGACGGCGGCGACCTTTCGCATCGACAAACACCTTCTCCCAACCACGCGTGCCGTGCAGATAACTCTCCCACGCACGTTCGATGCCCGTTGCCCCGATGCGATCACCTTCGACGTAGCCTGCACCTCGAAGCTGCGCGAGTTTTTCCCCATCGACTTCGGCCATGTAACCAAGCAGATGCGCGCCGACTTCTTCAAAGGGGTAAAAACGCACGGGCACGGGGACGACTTCGACAAACGGAAGCTCGGCTTCGTGGGTCTTGAGCGTGGCGACGGCATCACGCGAGATGTCTTCTTTGAGCAAGATTTGCTGGCTCTTGCGCTTGCTTTCACCTGCGCGAAGGTTCGTAACGATCGTTTCGAGACGAACCCGTTCGTCGACGCCGAGGTTCAAGTATTCGACCAGCTTGGGCCAAACCGTCTCGAGGTTGATTTTGTCGGGGACAACGTAGAGGTTGTACGAGGGACGGCTTGCAGCGAGGACCTTGCCGTTGCGATCACGGATGATGCCGCGGGTCGTGGCGAGTGTGACGCGACGAACGATGTTTTCCCGTGCAATGGCCGAGTTTTCAGCGCCTTCGATTATTTGGAGCTGAAACAATCTTCCGATGAGTCCGAAAAACGCGAGGAGCATTCCGAGCGCGATCCAACGGAATCGGCGACGAAACTCGCTGACGTCGGATCGTTGTACGACGAGGCTCATCGTTGTGCTCCTTCCCCGGGCCTAGGTGCGGTGATCGTTGCTTGATGAACGCGTTCGGCAAGGTTGAAGATAAACGGTGCGATCAACGCAGTGCCGATCGCATGAGGAATCACGAGAGATGCGAGTGCCCGCGGGCGCGCGGTGTCGGTGGAAAAAATGGCCGTGAGAACGATGATGAGAATGCCTTCGAGAAGAGCAAATACGAAGGCGAGTACGGCCTTGGTGAGCAGGGTTTGAGCGGCCAAACGCACGCCTGCTGCACGAGCCACGACAAACGTTGCCACCGTGATGAACGTGAACAAACCGATCGGCGCTGCGGAAAACAAGTCGAGCAAGTAACCGAGCAAGAATGCGAGCGCGGCACCGCGAGCGATCGAATATTCGTGCACGCCCATGAAGACCACGAGCGGCAAAAGCAGGCTGGGTGTTGCTCCGGAGATCTGAAACCTCCCGATAAAACGAAACAGGTTCGATTGCAGAACGAGAAGCCCGATGCCGATGGCGAGGAAGGCGGTGTTGCGCATCGCTCACGTCCCCTTCGTCATTTACGTGGTGGAGTTGCTCCAGGAGCATCTCGTTGGGCTTGAGGTTGTTCTTCACCCGGAGGAGCCGCGACGATGAGCACTTCTTCGAGGCGTGAGAAGTCGACGGCAGGCGTAGCGAGAACTTGTTGGTAGATGCCGAAGTCTCGTTTGACGACTTGCGTGACTGTGCCGACGCCGACCGACGCCGCTGGTCACGAGTACATCGCCGACTTCGATTTCATCGGTGCGCTGGACGTATTCGACGCTGCACAGGTATTTCGTTTCATCGCCAGTTCCGCGGACAAACCCGCGAGCTCCCGTTCGTTGCACGACGATATCGACACCACTTCCGGCATCGACGACGAGGCGCACATCGACGGTGTCACCCGAAACTTTCAACGTCGTTCCGACGACGCCGTCGGGCGAGATGACCGGCAAGTTCAGACCGATGTTGCGGGCATCTCGATCGAGCGTGACGCGTGCGATCCGGAAAAACTCGTTCGTGTCTTTGCCGATCACCTGGGCGCTGATGACATCCATACGAACGCTGGTGCGCAGGTCCAGAAGCCGTTTGAGCCGACGATTTTCTTCTTCGAGTTCTTCGAGTTTGCGCACGCGCTCGCGAAGACGTGCGTTTTGCGAAGCGAGGCGCGCGTTGTCTTCTTTCACGTCGACCAAGTAGACGTAATCGCCCCAAAGGTCGGACACACCGCGAGCTGCCGCGGCAGCGAGATACTGCACAGGTGTGGAAAGACGAACGATGATCTTGTCGGCCCCGGTGACTTGTCGCGGGTCACGCATGCTCGCGCGAAGAAACCAAAAAGGCACCGCGAGGGCGAGCAGAACAACGGCAAGATCGCGGTAACGCTTCAGGTTCATGGTGTTTGCGAATCGAGCGGCGAGATTCGATTGTGTCGAGATCAGCAGCTCGCGAGCGATGTGGACAAGAAACGATCGTTCGGACCGATCGGATGCCACGACATCACGACGAGCGCCACTTCAAGAAGCGTCCGAAGAAGCAATCAGGTGGGAGCTTCTTGCAGCAGACTTGAAATCTTCGAGTTTTTCGGAACGTTCATCCAGACAAACGACCGTCAGCCGATGGTGACTTCCTTGAGCAGCTCGAGGTGATCGAGGGCTTTGCCACATCCGAGGACGACGGCGCTGATGGGATCGTCACAGACCATCACGGGCAAACCTGTTTCTTCGCGGAGAAGAACATCGAGGTTTTTCAAAAGGGAACCGCCGCCCGTGAGCACGATGCCTTTGTCGACGATGTCGGCGGCGAGTTCTGGGGGCGTACGTTCGAGAGCAACGAGGACGGCGTCGATGATTGCGTTCGTTGGTTCTGCAAGTGATTCGCGGATCTCGTCCGAGTTGACGACGACGGTTTTGGGGATGCCGGCGACCATGTCGCGGCCTTTGACTTCCATCGTGAGTTGCTGTTCGAGCGGGTACGCGTTGCCGATGGTGATCTTGATTCTTTCGGCGGTTTGTTCGCCGATGGCCATGTTGTACTTGCGCTTCATGTAGGCCATGATCGACTCGTCCATCTTGTCGCCGCCGACGCGAACACTTTGGGAGTAAACGATTCCGGCGAGGGAGATGACGGCGACTTCGGTCGTGCCGCCGCCGATGTCGACGACCATGTTTCCGGACGGTTCGGTGATGGGCAAACCTGCACCGATGGCAGCGGCCATGGGTTCTTCGATCAGGTAGACCTCGCGAGCTC
>JBGAOI010000472.1:0-6141 GCA_044221885.1 Polyangium sp. (in: bacteria) | reverse complement strand
GACGCCCGGAAAAACCATTGCGGTGCCTCCAGGCGGCGCCAAAGGTTGCGGTTGTCGAATGGTCGACACGAATGGTCAAACGAGCGCGCTACTTTGGTTCGGCGGAGCGCTGTTCGTCCTGGCACAAAGACGTCGACGCCCGAACTGACGTCATCCTCGCCCCATCCGCACCAGCCGCCCCGGCGTTTTTACTGTCAACCGACCGTTTTACGCGACGACTGTTCCGCTGACGATTGTCGCGACGTACCCGTCGGCAGCTTGCATCAAACGTTGCCCACCCGCCGGCAAGTCCCGCCGCATTTTCGGATGCAACAGCCGCAGTTTGTCCAGGTCAATGATGTTGAGGTCCGCTTTTTGTCCCGGCGCGATGGTTCCGCGGTCCCGAAGCCCAATGAATCGCGCCGTATCGTGCGCTTGCATTTTCACGGCTCGTTCGATGGTGATCCCGCTGGCGGCATGATCGCGCCCCCAATACGACAACAAAAACGTGGGGAAACTCGAATCGCACACCGTCCCGACGTGGGCACCGGCATCACCGAGACCAGGCAAAGCCAAGGGATGCGTCAACATGCGCTGTACCACGTCGAAATTCATCGCCGTGTAATTGAACAGCGGGAAATACAGCAATGCTTCGCCGTTTTGATCGAGCAACGCGTCGTACATCACCGACATCACCGATTGCCCACTTCGCGCCGCATCCCCCGCGAGGCTCGTCATCATATCGGGCGCGTAATTTGGGGTTTCTCCCAAGCGGAAGAGGCGCATCGCAATGAGGTCCAGGTTTGCCAGGAAAAAATCGGCCAAGGGTGGCAATGAACTTCCATCCCCCGCGACTTTATCGCTTTTCTCGGATAAAATTGCCGCACGAATGGCCGGATCCCGCATTTTCGCGGCACGTTCTGCGACCGGTAATTGACAAATCGACTTGTACGTCGGAAAGCCCATGAACGGATTAAACGTTGCTGTCAGGCCCAGCATTACACCGATGGCTCGTGGAGCAACTTGGCAATGCACATCGAGCCCACTTTTGACGGCTCGTTCGGCGCGTTGAAAAATCAATTCCCATTGGTTCGAGGCGTGATCGCGCTGCATCGTCGAAACGCTCATGGGTTTGCCCGCGCTTTGAGCCATTCGTTCGAGCAAATCGAATTCGTGATCGAATCGTTGCGGTCCTTGCATCATATCGAAATCGCTGACCGCTTGGACCACCCCGTGCGACAAACCATGAAATGCCTGCACGATGCCGGCCAATTCATCACCGCGTGCTTCGGACGCTGGCGTGGGTTTGCCCGTTGCACTGCGATGGTTGTCACTTCGACCTGTGGAAAAACCTGCGGCACCAGCTTCGAGCGCTCCGCGAAGCAGCGCCTGCATGGCTCGGATGTCGTCTTCCGTAGCGTGTTCTTCGGCGATTGCGCGATCGCCCATCGCGTACACGCGTAATGCATCGTGAGGCACCTGGCAGATGTAATCGATCGAGCGTGGCGTCTTGGCAATCACGTCCATGTACTCGGAAAAACTTTCCCAACCCCACGTGATACCTTCCGCCAACGCCGATCCCGGAATGTCTTCGACGCCTTCCATGAGCGCGATGAGTTTGTCATGGTCCGATGGTCGCACGGGGGCAAACCCGACGCCGCAATTGCCCATCACACACGTCGTCACGCCATGAGCCACCGAAGGCTCGAGCAGCGCGTCCCAGGAAATTTGCCCGTCGTAATGCGTGTGCAGATCGGTAAAACCCGGTGTGACGAGCGCTCCGCGGGCATCGATGGTCTGTCGTGCCGATTCCTTGCATTCGCCCACATCGACGATTTTGCCGTCTCGAATCGCAACATCCCCGGCAAAACGTTCTTTTCCGGTTCCGTCACAAATGATTCCGCCCACGATTTTGACGTCGTACATGGCGGAAATCATCGCCGAAAAGGGCTGACTGGGCAAGCGCGAAATCGCGCCGATTCAACGTTTGAGGATCAGATCGACGAGCGCGGGATCGATTTCCGTGTTGAAGCTCCCACGTTGCATTCGTTCGGGCAGGATGATCGCATAATCGGGATGGTCCCATTGCGAACGATCGGTCCATTTCCCCGACGTAACCTGGAATCTTTCGCCTTCCCACACGCCTTCGAGGTCGTACGTGTATTCGCGCGAATCTTCGAGCGTGCCGACAAAATTCCGATCTTCGACGTGGGGACTCGCCAGAAATAACCACGTTTGCACCCGTGCAAGAGTCGGCTGCCCATCGACACGAGTCACACGCGTCACGACTTTCCAAGCCGGCTCATTCCAGACTTCCGGCCCGGCATCTTCGTCAATGATGAAGGCGCGGCGTTTACCAATCAACTCCGTTTCGATGATGCGATGGAGTTGGTCAGGAGAAACATCCGCGTACACGTCGTTCCATTCTCCATTAAAGCGGTGCCCGATGCTCGTTAATGGCGGGACTTTTTCGTACGTCTTGAGAAGCAACGCTTTGAGGTCCCCGACGCGAAACACGAGTTCATTGTGGGTGGCATTGGTTTTGGGTTCCGGCTCCATGATCGACGCAATGGCCCACGCGTCACACAATCCCGACCAAGATACGGCTCGCGGGTCGTACAGTTTCGTGCGTTCGTATTCGGCAGCGCGCGTGCGTCGATTTACGCGAGCGGCGAAGGCGTCGTATTTTTCGAGCGTCGAACTTTCACCGTTTTTCCCTTGGAACAATGTGTCTTGCCAATGCGGATACCACCAAGACGACCAGGGTTTTCTTTCCGCTTCTGCACTCCGTTCACCGGCTTGAATGTAGTAGGTTGTTATGGCGCCTCCTGCATCGGCGCAATCGCTGCCTCCCGAGGATGTGCAGTTTTCTTCGATGTTGCTGCTCATCGTATTTGCTATCGGTTCATTGCAACCTACGCAAACGAAGATTGCTGCAACAATGCTGGAGGACTTTCGCTTACCAATCGCCATGAGCGGACTCCTTGAAATGGGTTTGTCAGGATGCTCAAGGGAGGCATGGGGGGCAGGGGCGAATGCATCGAGTATGCAATCGCCCCTCTACACCGGATTTCATTTCTTGTCGCCAGGCTGCAATTGAGCTTTGCTGCCTGCTTGACCTTTGTATCCTTTGATGAGTTCCGGCGCGGCGCACATGTTGTACACATTTCCGGTATCCACGCGCGTAGCCAAAGCCTTGTTCGCAACTTGGTCCTGATCGACGCGCGATTTGCAGAAATCGTTCATCGATCCGCGGTGACTGATCAACTCTTGGCACGTCAATGCGAAACTCTTCGTGTACGTGACTTTGACTTCTTTCAGTCGCGGACACGCCGTTTGGAAGGTACCCATCGGGACAGTGCTTTCTTGTCGAACGACGAAGAATTTGTCCGACGAGAGCGACGCTACGATGCTTCGCCGATTGTCGATTTCCATGTTGTCGGAATGGTCGGTTTCCCAAACGAATTGCGTGTCTTCACACGTCAACCGAATCGCATTGGGTTGGCGCTGCGATTGAAATGCCGTCGGATTCTGACACGCTTGAATCAGTTGATCCCACGACAATTGCTTTTGCTGGCTGCCTTCCGCCATGGCCACTGAGCCGATTGCAAATGCACCTAAAAATGCACACGCCGTAAAACACTTGAGCATGACGATCCTCCTCCGCGTAACAACGTGGATATCCAGGCCAAACGAGCGCGCCTCGCTCCGCCCAACCACGCCGGACGCGGTATTCGCCCAGTGCAATCTCCTTGCCGCCACCACCCATTCCCGTAAACACCGCCATTTTGATGGAGACAAGGATTGGCAAGTCGCGTCGTGCCGAACGCTGCGTCGAATACGGACATACCGTCGAGGTCGGACGCGCACATAGACCGGCACGGAATCTCACGCCCGCCCGGCAATCGACCGTTCGCAACGGTAAGTCATCGACGTTCGCCCAAGACGCCGCACCGATCACGCACCGCGCATGTTTTGCTCACGCTTCTGCGCGCGAAATTCACGGCTCATCGGTAAAACCGAGCAGAAACTTCGACAACGCTTCCAAGGTGCGCTAATCGGAGCGCCGTGGACACGCTACGCGAGATTATCTTCCGCCTGAAAGACGTTCTTCCGTGGGGCAACATCGAAGCCCTTTTGCGATGGGGCGGTTATCCCGTTCTCATGGCGATTATTTTCGCCGAAACCGGATTACTCATTGGCTTCTTCCTCCCCGGTGATTCGCTTTTGGTCACCACCGGCGTTCTCATCAATGCCGAACAAATCAATCCTTTCGGTTTGTCCACCTTTGGCAATCTGCTCGTGATGAACCTCGTCCTGTCCGTCATGGCCATCATTGGCGATACGGTCGGATATTCGATTGGATACAAAGCCGGGCCGAAAATCTTCAACCGCGATCAAAGTCTGTTTTTCCGGAAAGACTACTTGGTGGCGACACAGAAGTTTTATGAAAAACACGGCGGAAAAACCATCGTGCTCGCGCGATTCATGCCGTTTGCCCGCACGTTCGCTCCCGTCGTCGCCGGCGTCGGCCAAATGAGTTACAAAAGGTTCATCTCGTACAACATATTCGGCGGAATCAGTTGGGTCTTTTCGATGACCTTTCTCGGCTATTTCATGGGCAAAGTGCTCGGCGCCAAACAGATCGAGAAAGTCGTCATTCTCATCATCTTCATTTCCGTGCTGCCGCCCGTCATCGGCGCCCTCCGCGCCCACCTCGCGGCCAAAAAGAACAACGCCGCCGGCAACACACAAAATGCCGAACCCGCGAATTCTGAAAAGTCCTGAAGTTCTCGGATAAACCCCTCGAGCTTCGAAAAGCACGAGCGACGCGAGGTCTACTCACCGCGTCGCTCGTTTGCGTTTCGAAGAACGAAATGTCTTCAGGTCGAAAGCAATCAGTTCGTGATCGCTTTGAGGTCCAACATTTCTTCGACGCTGGGCACGACGATCAAGTCGCAACGACGGTTGCGTTGTCGGCCTTCATCGGTGTCGTTCGGTGCAATCGGGTCTGTATCTCCAAACCCGGCAGCACTCCAACGTTCAACGGGCATTCCGCCGCCCTTGTCCTGGTTCACGAGGAACATGAGCACTTCGCGGGCACGCATGAGGGACAAACCCCAGTTGTCGCGGAAGATGCCGCCCGCGAGAGGCTTGTTGTCCGTGTGTCCCGCGACCTGGTAATCGCGTCCAATCAGCGAGCTGTCCGCTTTGATGATGCCCGCGACCTTGAGCAAAATCTCTTGGCCTTCCTTCTTCAAGGTCTCGCGACCCGAATCGAAAAGCACGTCGCCAGGCAGCGAGATGACCATGCGGTTGCGGCGAATGTTCACCGCCAAACCAAGCTTCGTCAGCTCGTCCAGCTTCTTCCTGAGCATCTCGAAACGAGCTTTGATCTGCTCGAGTTGCTTCGCGCGGGCCTTGTATTCGGCCAACGCCTTTTCACGCTCTTCGAGCGTCGAACTCAACGACGACACGCGAGTCGCTGCGTTTTGCAGCTCCTCGTTCAGCTTCTTCATGTCGACGCCCGCAGCTTCGAGCTTCTTGATGAGCTCTCCACTACGCGCTTGCTCCTCACGAAGCGCTTGTTCGAGGTCCGCTTGGCGCTTCTTCGCCCGCGCTTCCTCATCGTTCTTTGCGGTCAGAAGTTTGTTGTACTTGTCGAGCTGCTGCTGCCACTCCTCTTCAGAGTGACCACACCCAAACAAGACGGCGGCAACAAGGGTGCACGCGGCCAATGTTCGCAACTGCATGACGATCTCCCGATGCAGCCAAGCACGTAGCTCAACAGGCTGCTTCTTCGCACCCTAGCGAGGTCGCCCGTGGTCGGAAAGATCAAAACGAAACGTTCTGTGATCACTGCGCATACGTCCCGCATCAGACAGCGGACGAAAGCACGAACCAAGCGCGAAACGGCTGCGATTCCTGCGTCGGAACGCTCATCCACACCGTAGCCCGTCCCCTGTCGCGTCGGACAATCTCGGAGTCGCCTGCACCTCGTCCGCCACGCCACGCGTCGATAAAATCGTTGCAGCTCAAACGATGTGTGCACCTCGTGCACAAGACAAACTGTGCGTGTCTGAGGTTCTCAGTGAGTGTTGATAAGGTTTCAAGCCGATCTCTTGGGGGGTATGGGGGGCGAAGCGACCGTCGCCGGGTGGG
>JBGAOI010000471.1:0-6150 GCA_044221885.1 Polyangium sp. (in: bacteria) | reverse complement strand
CTCGATTGTGATTAAGTAGCGGCGCTCTAGTTCATCGGCGCGTTGATCTCGGGCTTCGCATCGAAGGAGCTATCGAGGGTTTTCTTTTTGCGGTAGAGCGCGAGCGCTTTCTTCGCATCGCCCGACGCACGCGCACTCGCTGCTCGCGCGAGCAGGAGCAACGGATCACCAGGCTTCGCCGCAGCATCGAGCGCGTGCACACCGTCTTCGATGAACGTCTTCATTTCACGCACGGATCCAGCGCCAGGAAAGTACCCAACAACGTCACCGTTGTTCGGATCGACAACGAAAAACGTGGGCCAAAAACTCATCTTGTACCGCTCGAGAAACGCACCACTCGAAGGGCGATCGGTGTCGACGGAAGCAAAGACGACGCGATCGGAAAGTGCCTTCAACGAAGGATCCACGAAGACGTAGTTCTTCATGCTCAAACACGTGTGACACCACGGTGCCCATGCATCGATGAAGAGTGCCTTTTTCTCCGCTTTGGCTCGAGCCATCGCTCCATCGAGATCGTCCTCGACAAACTCGACACCCGTGCCCGCGTGACCCGATGTCGTAGACGATGTCTCGCCCGTATTCGATGTCCCCGCCGTCGTCGTATTCGACGACGCAGATGATGCTGTGGGCACATCCGTCTTGGGATGCAGTGGTTGTGGTTCAACAGGCGTACACGCGCCCAGAGCAGAAAGAGTGAGCGCAAGAGCGAACGTTCGACGCATGCGGCGCAGTGTACCGCGTCGACGCAAAATCTGCCGTCTTCCGCACGTCGCACGTGACGATCGCGTGACAACGATTCGACAGTTCGATGTCCCGCACCTCGACGTATTTTGATCCAAGCATGTTCAACGAAAAGCCGAGCCGAAGGAGGTCAGAGATGCGCGCGATTTGGGTGATACCACTGGGGTTTGTTTTGACAATCTCGGGGTGCGCAAGTGAAGTCGACGAGGGACCGGACACGTACAACACGAGCGGCGGCACGTCGTCGGAGAACCTTGGACCTCTTGAAGCACCCGTCATCGAAGACGTGATCCCGATGGCGAAAGTTCTGCGCGTTCGTTGGAGCGTTGGTTCACCATGCGACTCGATCGATGGCGAGCGGCGCACGGATGCGATGACGTTCATCCCCGCGTTCACCGTGCGTGGAACGGACACGGACTACGTGGATCAAGATGCCAACGAAGATCAAACGTACACGTACCGATTGCGTTGCGTTCGTGGCGACAAGGCTTCGGACTATTCGAACACGCTCGGCGCGAATCCGTTCATCCAGTGACGCGGCGTCGACGCCGAAGATGAAGCGCTACGAGCAGACCGACCATCGCAAAGTCGCGCAGGCGAGTTTCACTTCGACCAACGTCGCAACCGCATCCGCCTACTCCCTCGTAGGATTGACCAGGACAAACACCGCCTTGACCTCCATCATTTCCGGATGGTCCGCAGGGTCCGCCACCAGCCCCCGTGTCGGAGGGACCGGCACATAACGCGGCGCAGGGCTGGGCGCAGACGTTGCAAATGCAATTCGTGAACGCCGTATAGGTCTGAAGGCCATCGCGGAATTGGGCCGTGCACAAAGTCGCACATGCTTCGTACGCCTCGACGTCGTTTTTGGGGCAACCAAGGAGACAATCGCCTAAGTCCACGCATGAGCTCGTGCAAGCTTTCGCGGACGTTGCGCATTCGAGTTGCGCGGCGTTCTGCCGGCAAGCGTCGCAACTCACGCCGCTCGCGGCGCTCGAAGTCATTTCTCCACCAATGGGATAAAGCGCGCAAACGCCGTCGATATCGTCCTGTTCAATCGTTGCCAGCGAATTTCCGCCGAGATAGGCGGGTTCCATGGTTGCACCTGAAACGTTGGTATGCCCCAGGCCAAGAAAATGCCCTTGTTCGTGCGTCACGATGGACAGCATATCGGCGGGTTTGCCTCCCGAACATGTTTGTCCTGGATTGGCAGGATCGTAATCGAACCAGCAGAAGCCGACATTATTGAAAATGATGTCCGCGTCTTCGAGCGCCAAACGCCCCAATGAATCTTTGCCCCAAACGGGCAATGTGACACCAATGACGCCATCTTCGGGTCCGAGTTCCACAGGCCACGTATTGGGCTTGTTGATCCATAAAATGACATTTTTGCCGTCATTAAAATCATACGTCGATTCGGGTAGATCCCCCATCGAAAGGGTCTTGAAAAAAGTGCAATTCGGGACCGACCAGGCGCCAAAACCGGAGTTTACCCGGGCTTCGGTCATCAGTGCCATATCCGGCGGAAACGTCGCCTTGTTGAGGTAATAGGACACCGGTAACGTTCGCCACAAAGGAAAAGGGGGGCCTTCCAATCCAGCCCACGCTTTCGATTCCGACGTTTTCCCAAGCAAAGAACAAAAAATGCCCAGTGCCAACAACCGCCGACCATTGCTGATTTTTCGCATGTCAACGACCTCCGGACAAACGAATGACGTCCGTCATCACTGATTCGACCGTTTCGGGTGCGTCACGGAACGCGACGCGTTTTGGCTCGCTCTCCTCGTATTTCACAAAAATGACTTTATCGATAGGCCCTTGGGGGATTCCCAACAACCCAACAATCAACGCAATCATCACGAATTTTTGGATACCCACCCCATTGCCTCCCGACCCAACGAACGCAGCTCCAACCCGATCCCCACCCGAAGCGAAACACGATTGTGACGAACAGGCGAACGCCCCGGAAGATCGCAGGCTTCCCAGGTGCTGAAGTATGCGGAACTGCACAACCACACGACAAACCCACGAATGCTCGCGTTCTGGCGCAATTGGGGATATATATCGCGCCTGGCGGATGCCTCCGCCCGTTGCCCTATGCAGTTGCGCGGCCAAGAACGCGCCAAGCGAAAGATCGATCGATGCAGAGCCCCTCGAGCATGCGCTTCGCGCCCGACCAAGCCGGCAAGAATGGCTACCCGCCGGCGTTGATTCCTCTCTTGGAAGAAATCGAGGCGTTGCCGGACAGCGCAACAGGCGGGCTTGTTTTCAAAGAGCCCGTGCAAGGGACGTTATTGCTCGAAAACGGACGGGTTTGCTGGGCTGCTGCAGCAGGTATGGAGCGGCGTCTTGGCGAGCTGATTCGCGCGTACGCGGACGAACCACCCGATTCGCGACGTGTCGAAGACGTCTACAAGCGATGCAAAAAGGACTCGGTTCCCGTCGTCAAAGCCTTGATCGACAGCGGTGTCGTGTCGCTCGATGGACTACGTGACGTCGTCTATCAACACACGTCGGAAGCGCTCGTTTCGCTGGCCCATGAACCTCCCAAAGAATCGCCGGTGTGGGTTCCTCACAAGAATCAAGGCTACGACGCGAAATTCACCTTCGATGCAGCCGAGCTTTTGGTGGGAGTTGGAAGTGTTTGCCATCCCGATCTCGCCAGCCGCGCACGCCTGGATTTCGAGGGCTTATTGCGCTCTGGCGTGTACGCGATGGCGTATGCCCGAACGCCGGGCGACAACAATCCGGTCCCGCTTTACCGATCACCAGGCTCGTATTTCAAACTGAAAGACACGATGGCGCTGGGCCGCTGGGCCTTCTCGGCGCTCGACGTCTGCAATAAGTACAGCGCACGCGCCAAGATCGCGGCCACGCTTGTCGATCCGGGTGAGTACCTCGTGGCTTGGCATTCGCGAGGTCTCGTCTCCGTCGCGCAATGCGAAGATTCCATGAGTTTTGCGTTTATCGTAGGTAAACGCGCACGATCGAATTCGTAATTCCAAACAGCGCACCGAAGGCGAGCGGGTTCGGAGGGCCACACCCCTCGTTTTACTTGGCCAGCTCCAGCTCGACTTCCACGGGAACCGCCTTGGTCGATACGGACAAACGCGTCCGCACACCATCGTGAACGGGAATCTCGACGTCCGTTGCTTCGCGCGCCACGACGGATCCATCTGCTGCGAGCAACGAAATAGACGCGATCTTGGAGGGAGTGATGGTCGTATTGACGAGACAAACCTCGACCGCCGTCGCACTTGGCTTGATGTCGCAGCCATACAGAGGGCGCAAAGAGCGGCCAATTTGGGCCAACATCTGTTCTTCACCTGGGTTTGCCGCGCCAAGCCCCGTGAGCACCTCACTGGCGCGTGGATCGCGATGGTACGCGAGCATCTTTGCCGCATGAATCCGAACGACGCGCTGGTTGGCGCTCGAAAGCTCGAAAAACGCATCCGCCGGCGCCGCAGCTTTGTCCGCTTCCAGCACTCCCACGATCGAAGGTTCGACCCGCATTTCCGAACCTGGCGCTTTCACGTGCCACTTCACCGCTCGTCCCGGCAAAAGAGGTCCAGCAAAATAAAGACCGCGATCCGTCGCCCCAACCCGCTCACCTTTCGAGTTTCTCCGGGCAAACGTCAGCAGAACCGTGACCTCGGGCAGGTCTGTCCCCGAATTGTTCACAACAGAAGCGTCGAAGTCGTACTTCGCCCGGTTTTTCTTGTCCTGCGTTGGTACGACAACGCCAGAACCGTCATCTGATCGTGACGCAAAAAGCACTTCGAGCTTTCGAATGCCGTCGTTCCACAAGGGAGAGCTGGGTCGCGCACAAATGCACCGAGGTAGGCGCGGTTTTTCCGGAACGACGATCTGCACGGACGACGCCGTCCATACCGACGAAATTTTTTCGGCCGGCGCTTTGAGCGTCAACTGTTCGGAGGGATCGGGAGGCTTGGAGTACCGCAAGTAAAACGCGATGCCGAAAACCACGGCGAGAGCCGCTCCAAACACGGCGATCGTTGCCCGAAGCCACGAAGGTAAGTCGAGCACACGTTCGGCAGGTTCTGGGTCCGGCTCGAGCAGCGTCACCATCGGTTCGACGGGACGAACCTGCACCGCAGCAAGTCCCAAGCGGCTCGACAGGTTTTGTTCAAAGGTTTCCGACAAACGCTCAGAGGAGGCTCCTCCCCATGTTGCGGCTTGGAACAAGTCTCGCAAGACAAACCACGCGACGATGGCCACGACGAGGCCCACAGAGAGCCGGCCAAGAATGCCGCTCGCCAACGACGGCGACATCGTAACGACAACCAAGCCGCCAAGAAGCAGAGGAATCAGCAGGACAAACACCGCTGCTCGCTGTCGCGCCTCGAACGCATGGCTCAAGGCGTCGCGTGGATCCGTGGTGAAGTGAGCCAAGGTAAAACGCGTGTGCGGTGTGGTCACGCTGGGATCGAGGGACAAACACAGCGCGCGTCCACGACGCACGAGACCACGAACGGCCGTGTAGGGAACTCGAATGGGCCGCGACTCAGCAACACCACCCATGACAAACCCGCGTTCAAATCGAGCTGCCCGGACGAGCTCGAGTTCGAGTTCGCTTTCGAAAAGCGTGATCCTCACCGCCCCGACGGCGTTGGCGCCCTCGGCCGCGAGGGCAAGTGCCCCGACGGTGAAGACGTCCGCCATCTTCGTCAGGCCTCCATCGCGATTTCGTTCATGACCGGACGATTCAAGAGCGCGCGGAGGACCGTTCCCGTTGCTGTCTTTTGCCGAGCAACAACATCGGGCGATCCTTCCGCAACGAGTCGACCACCCGCCTCACCGCCTTCGGGACCCAATTCAATCACATGGTCCGCGGCAGCGATCACGGCTGGATGATGTTCGATGACGACGAGCGTGTGACCACGTTGCACGAGCCGATCGAGCACAGTGACAAGACGCTTCACGTCCGACAAATGCAGGCCGGTCGTCGGTTCGTCCAGTACATACAGCGTGGGTTTGCTTCGTGCCGAGGAACTGAGTTCATCGGTGAGCTTCAAGCGTTGCGCTTCGCCACCCGACAGCGTGTGCGAGCCTTGTCCGAGCCTGAGATAACCAATGCCGAGATCGCACATCGTCGTGAGAGGTTCGCGAATCTTGGGGTGAGAAGTGAAAAGCTCCGCGGCGGCTTCCGCAGTGCGGTTCAAGATGTCGCCGATGGAGACACCCAGGTAGCGCACGTCGAGCGTCGCAGGTTCGAATCGCGTCCCGCTACATGCTTCGCACGTCGTCACGACGTCGGGCAAAAAAGACATCTCGTGCGAGATCACGCCTTGGCCTTCGCACGTCGGGCACCGTCCGCCCGCCGCGGTGTTGAACGAAAAGCGCGCCGCACCATAACCACGCATTTTCGCATCAGGTGTTGCGGCGAAG
>JBGAOI010000470.1:0-6165 GCA_044221885.1 Polyangium sp. (in: bacteria) | reverse complement strand
TGAACGCAAATTGATGAACACGGGCATCTTGGGCGTCTCGATCCCCGCTTGCATAGCCGACTTCGAGCTTGGTTGTCGTGTGCGATTCGTCATTGTCGTAACGCAGTCTCCATACGCCGCCGAAACTCGTGACGGTCGCGCCGTCTTTGTAGTTTTGTTCCAGGTAGGGTCGGGTCGTGTTACCGCCGATAAAAGCCATTTCAGTTTCGAACTGCATCGACTCGACGGCATGTGGATCTGTCAGGAAAAACCTGCCGTACATATCTACGATTCCGACATGCACGCCCGGGGTTTGCGGATGGCCGGGATCATCGCGATCCCACTGCTTTCGTTGCGACACGAAAAACCCAAGCTCGGTGCGATCGGTTTTGGTGCGCAGACCCGCGACCCATGCGAGCGCCAGATCACCGTCGATGAGCGACGCATTGTCGTCGCGAAAAGGCATATCGACGGCCGCGAACAAAGCCAGGTTTCGAATGGCCGCGGGCACGTCGTACCGGTACGCCCAGGGCCGCGAAAACAACCCAATACGTTCAACCAAGCTGCCTTGGTACGCATCACCGAATTCTGAGTCACCGGCGCCGTCATTGGCCAACAATCCCAAGCCCCAATTGAAGGATTGTTGACCAAGGATCAAACGCCCCACGGGAATATCGAATTGAACGTAGACTTTGCGCGGCAACACGATGGCCCCTCCGAACGCCTTGTGCCGCGCAACTCGAAAGGAATCCTCGCCGCGCACGGTCCCAACATCGGTGTAATCGCCGGCGAATTGCCCATTCAAGGCATCGATTTCCACCACCGCCGATATTCGCGGGCCGAAGTCATAACGGCCTCCGGCAATCAAACGCGATTCGCCCCAAAAGGAACGCTCCGCGGTTGTTCCCAGCGAATCGAGCGAAAAGTCTTGAAGTCCCACGACGCGAAGCCGTGCGTGACCATAAACATCCCACTTCGCCATGCTGGGCATCTGCGGCTCCGGGTCGGCCCCTCGGGGTCGCGGTTCAAAAACCACGCGAACACCGGTTTCCGCGTACGCATCACGCGAAGCCAATACGTGCAGACAAACCGCCGCCGCCATTACCCATTTGTGCGCAGTCACCATTCGTTCCTCTCGAGCGGGCATTCGATGTCGCGTACTGAATTCAGCCATTATGGGCAAGCCGCATGTTCACGTGTCTGCATGCCGAGCGTCTCCGCGCATGACGCTGAACACACACGAATTTGTGTACCCATGGCATTGTCGCACGGGGCATCTTCCGCAAACCAAAGCGTTTTGCCCTGAAGCGAATAGGTCGGGGTCGTCGAGGCCGAACAATCGCAATCGACAGGAACATCGACGACTTGGCCGCCGGTGCGCATGAACAACGAAACCAAATTCACGGCGTGGGCATCGGCGTCCCACGAACGGTTCTTTTGCGCATTCCAAATGCCGTGTTGTCCGTGCGGAAATAGATACGGGATACGCATGGCGTCGTTTGTCCCGTCATTTCGTTTGTGCGTCGCGCGCAACCCATTGCCCACGGATTCGCCCGGAGGCGTGAAACGCTCGTCCGGCCCAGTTTTGCATGACAATTCGCCGTCTTGCAAGTCGGTACCTTTGCAAGGATAGTTGCTGCGGCCTTCGCTGAGGTTATCGATGTCGTAAATCGCTTCATCGGCGTCGGTCAGCCCTTCATAACGCCGCAATCGGTGCAAATTTTCCATCACGTGCGTCGAAATGAGGTGCTGCTCCATGCTTTCGCCATAACGCGGATCCGGTACGAACAGTTGTCGCCAGCCATATTCGGGAGCTATGCTCGGATCTCGTTTCCAAGATCCCAACACACCAGCCATGCGCGCCGTCGTAATGGCGGTATTGACCGGGACGACCATATCGCCGGCCGTAGGCAAAACGAGAACGTGGTTACGCCCGGGCCAAGCATTGGGGTCGTAACTCGTATCGAGTGCATGTTCGAAGTAATAAGGCGACCAAGCCGCGGAATCGGCAGGATCCATGGTGGTTTGCGCAATTCCAATAAAGCGTCGGAATTCGGGTGAATTACGCCGCAACGCCATACCTTTGGCCATCGCGACGAGCGGCGCACCTTCGGGATATTCGGTACCTTGAAATGCCACGGTCGAAAGAAACGAGGCGACTTCCATCATTTCTTCCCCTGTTGCCGCATGTTTGATCGTTTTACGTGCGCCCGTTTGTCCGTCGTACACGCGAATGACCAAGCGATCCCCGAGTTTCGGTGTATCGTTGAACGTCACGGCTACCGAAATGGGTTCGTCATTGCCGGCCCCCACGAGCAACGGACGACGCTCCAAAGGTCCCAAGGCATCGGCGGGCACGGCGACACGAAATGTTCCTTTCGCAGATACGGTAATAAACCGACTGATTTGTTTGTCGGCATTGTAGAGTTCAATGCGATCGCCTGGAGCAATACCTTTGACGCGACCAAAATCGAGGCGCGCTCGATTTTGCACGTCTCCCGTCAAGAACGCCAACGCCAAAACACCTTCGTCGTATGGTTTGCCATTGTCGGAAGATCGATATCCCGCGACGAAGGGCCCAATCATTGGCAAAAACACTTGCGTCGGCAATCCTCCCACGGTCGAACGCAAGGTGACGTCGGTCAAACCCGCGCCACCGGAAATGGGCACAGTTGCATCAACGGACGGCTCGGCACCTCCGAGAATCCCCGTAATGAGCCCGCCCATGGAAATGCCCCACAAACCAATGCGCCCCTGGGAACCTCCGATATCCGGTTTGCCATCATCATCGAAATCACCGAGCACGCTGCCGTCCTTGGCCTTGTGCACGCCGTCCATATTGCGCAAAATGCGCACGAATTGCATGAATTCGAGTGCCGATTGCGTGAGCATGTCGCGCGTATGAAACAAATCTGCCGAATAGATATCGCCGCCCGAATCTTCCTGACCGTCATTGTTCAAATCGCGGTCCCGACCCTGAAAAAACGCCTCCGGGAAGTTTTTTACTTGGTACGATTCGAGTTCTGCGGCCACGGAAGCGCCAAGCCCTTTGAGTTCGGCCAAGATCGCTCGGCCTCCATGACCGGGTGAATCCAATGCACACGCCGCCATGCCCAGCGCATTTTGACGACCCATGTACGACGTGACTTCCGCCCGGACAGACCCATAGCCGTGCGAATACACTGCGACCGGAAACGGAGCGCAAAATGGTTTTCCTTCGGGATTGCCAGGGGAACACGACGTATCGAGTTGCGGGGGCAAACTGCACCAAAACGTGACACGGTCCGTTCCATACGTGGCCTTACCCGTTTGCGTGTCCAATTCGAACGATTCGTCGGAATCATCGGGATAATGCGGCGTGGCCCGCCCGTTTTTGTCCACCACGAAATACGGAACCGGAAACGAACCGTAAATCATACCGCCCATGGTCGTGTTATCGGCGGCGAACGAACACATGTTGGGACCGTATTCGCTGATGCCTTTTTGCCAATACAAATTGACGGCATGCCCAGAACAACCACCGGGAAACATTTTGCCTCCGCCAACAGACAATCCGTCCGGCGGCACCAATTCCAATGAATCGACCGGATATTCCGAGGCCAAACGCGCCAAAGGCCCGACACCGTACAGCCCTTTGCGAATGGTTTCCAACACCGTCGTTTGTGACCCCGTCGTGAAGGTAAAAGCAAACGCCACATCGGACAAACCTAGATTCATACGCGGCAAAAGTTCCCCGATCGGCCGCAATGCCTCGGTTTGATCGCGATAGTTCACAGCAGGAAATGGCGATTGCACCGCTCGCGCCGCCGCATCCTTCAATCGATGCGTCAACACGACCGCGTATGTGCATTTCTGCTCGAGCGGCCAAACGGGGCGCATGATCAATGTATTGCTTTCGCGTTCCCAAAACGTCAACAAATGGTCGGCAATACAGCGATCGTATTCGAGCGAGCCTTCTGCAAATGCCGCACAGACGTATGGATCATCCAGATTGGCCACATCGAGCACCCCGTCGTCGTCGACGTCTTCCCCTGAATCCAAAAGACCATTCTTGTTTACGTCCTCATTGCGCTCTTCGAAGACGAAGTTGTTGTAGGTGCCATTCGGATCGAATTCGAATAAACGATTACCATCACGATGCGGTTGATTGGGATCCGCATCGAGGCTCGCATGTTTGGCCAGAACGACAGGATAACGACCCCGGCCAAGGTCCAAAGCGACTTCTTCGCCAAACCGTTGACACGTGGGATCAACATTGATTACATAGACGGCATCGTCCCGAAAATCGTCATTCGCGTGTCGCTTGCGGAGATCCTCGATATCGATAGCCCGATCGAATGCCACGGAAATAGGACCGGACACACCAAACCCGTCGAGCTTGTTGAACTTGGCCCGCAACGACGATTCGAAGCGCGTGCTTGCTTCAAGGCTGATGTTGAGTCGTCTGCCCGTCGGAGACGTTGGATCGAGCCGCGTTGCCGCATTGTTGGGCAAAGGAATATCCGGCAATGGTTTGGCTTCGATGTTCCAACGCACGACGGGACCGCCCGTAATGCGGGTAGGCATTAACCCGTCGGAAGATTGGGTGGAACAGCTCGCGCAGAAAATGCCGCTGACCACGACGAGCCTGGAACTTCGTTGTAATGCACCAAGGGTTCGTCCACGCATGACGAGCGCATGGCACCATTTTGTCAAACAAGGTGTCAAGTGTTTTTCCAGAATTGTGCAAATGCCCCAAAGCTCGTAACGCGGTGCGTGCAAACAGGCATTTCACCAGGCGCATCGGGCAGCCATCCACCTTCATCGAACGTATGCAGCATGCGACACCTCACGATGAAAAATGCGCACGACGACATTGCACGTCTCAGTACATTTCCACGCATGATGTGGTACGTTCGTACGATGCCCGATCCATTGGCTCCCGGCGCAAGTGTCCAAGTTGGACCACACATCATTCAGCGGGAAGGGCCCATCACGCGCGTCATCATGACCGGTCAGATTACCGTTGAACACACACAGCGTTTTTTGGCGGAATACCAAGCCATGATTGATGAGCAGGGGTTTGTTCTCATCATGATGGACATGCGCGAAGGCGGCGAAATGGCCATGCCCGCGCGTCGTTTGGCGAGCGAATGGGGAAGCAAACGCGGGCATTGTGTTCGATCGGCAGTTTTCGGGGCACCGTTTTTTATTCGTAATGCGATTGAATTATTGAACCGCGCCGCCAAATTGATGACCGGCAATGCCCCGAAAATAACGTTCGTCCGCACGTATGAAGAAGCTCGCGATTGGTTACTGGTGCAAATACCGCACCTTCCGACCAAAGGTGCGTCCGTCGAAGCGGATCGGAATTCCAAACCATAAACTCAATTTGGTCGGGCACGAAATATATTACGTCCCTCGTCTCGTGCACTCACTCGCGGCAAACGCCGCGAATTTCGGTTCTACCGATTCGCTGAAAGAGTTCCCGGCGCTTCAGAACCTCATCAAAGAAAAATACACGTTGGTGACGACCATTGAAGAAATGGATGCCAGGATCGAGCGACCGTGATCTTCGCGTTTGAGGTCCGCTATTAGCACGACTCCGCCAGATTATTCGAGGCGTTGCTCGGAGAGTGCTTGATTTCTCGGCGTAGCGGCGAGGTCCCACTGTTTGAGCCCGCGGAGTGGGCGAGTTTGGGGTGCCGCGAATGCCGAGAAATCACGCCTCGACGAGCGCAACCAACGAAGTGGCGGAGTAATGTTAATGGGCGACCAAGATGAGGTCCTGCTTCAATGCGACCG
The DNA here is from genome assembly GCA_044221885.1 of Polyangium sp. (in: bacteria). Lineage (GTDB taxonomy): Bacteria > Myxococcota_A > Polyangia > Polyangiales > Polyangiaceae > Polyangium. The sequence goes on along the minus strand of JBGAOI010000470.1, from coordinate 402 downwards.
CTTCGGTGTAGTACGCCGTCAAAGAGACCAGAAAGTCATAAGAAGTTGAATAACGTTGACCGATGTGCTCGTCAGTCACCCGGGTCATGATGTCGGTCATTATTTCGGCATGACGTGCGACCTTGGCATGCGAAATCAATTGCACCATGGGCCAATCCGACACTGAAATACCGCCCATCGGCCAATTCACGCCGAATTCGGGTAGTGCCGAAGTTTTTTCTCCCATTTTACGAAGAGCGGAGTCCGCATACATTTGCCGCCCGGAACTCCCGCCATTGGACCCGAGAAATTGCCCCAGCACACACAATGCGCCAACCAGAGCGTAACCGTAGGTTGAAGGATCGAAACTGTCGAGCGTCACGCCCTGAAAAATTTCGAGCAACGCTCGGGCTCGCTCCGATT
>JBGAOI010000046.1:0-23106 GCA_044221885.1 Polyangium sp. (in: bacteria) | reverse complement strand
TTGCTTGCGACAAACTCCGTGTATTTTCCAGAATCGTAATGGCTTCCGGGTCTGCAACAATCTTGCCCAATTCGCGCATTTGCGCCCCTGTAGTGATGGCCGGTTCCCGCTCCAATTGCCCGTCATTCTCCTCTTCCTCCGTATCGCCAACAGTTTCTTTGGAAGCGAGCGAAAACAAACGATTCAATTGATTGACATTGCGGACCACCCATTTACTCTCATCCCACTCGATCCAATCACGCAATGCGGGCGAGTTCACGACTTCACGAAAAACATTGTATTGGTTCGATGTAAATTGTTCGCCGTATTCGCTTTTCTTGTACAAATCCACAATCACGAGTGTACGTTGCGTCAAATTGAATTCTCGCCGGCTGATTCCCAAGGATTTGCAAATATCTTCCGGCGCCATCGCATGTTTTTCATGCAAGGTTTTGATGAGTTGCGCTTGATTGATTGTGGGCCACTTCTTCGTTCCGCTGATGTGTTTCAAGCCCATGACAATGAGATGGTGGGCTTCATCGGCGTCGGGATAAATAACGACGGGAACATTGTCGAAAATGGTGGGATCGAGGTTTCCCAAGTCAATCGATCTCTCTCGATATTGTTGCTCCAGGAATTTTAATGTCGCAACGCGACGATTGCCTTCCACGACCAAATAGCGATCTTCGGCAATCTTCTGCGCCTGGACCTGATCCACAGGCAACCAATTGTTCTTGCGAAAACTATCAATGAGATCTTTGACGTTTTCTTGCTTGTCGCCCAGAATGAGCGACGTCGTTCTTTTCTGAATTTTGTCGTCAAAAAGATTCTTGCGCTCAACCTTCGTATATTCCGACGCATCAATGAATCGGTAGTTATTGGGATCCAGATAAAGGTGCTTCAATGCGACCGGAACGGACTGAAACATCAGGCTTGAGCTGGCTGCGTTTGAATGCACGGCGCCGATCGGATCACTCATGACGCGCAACATGCCAGTCTGAACCGTGCAGGGCAAGTAGGAACCTCAGCGCATCTCAAGCGGTGGTACACCCAGGCGCGCATCACCATGACCGAGACGGACGCACCCAAGAGCCAAGCCCCCTCCTTTCGCCTCATCGACAAACCCGAAAGCGACGAACTTCTCGTCGTCGTCGGTCCAACCGCGACAGGAAAAACCGAGCTCGGCCTGCGCCTCGCCGAATTGTTTGGTGGTGAAATCATCGGCGCCGACAGTGTGCAAATCTACCGTGATTACGATATCGGCTCGGGCAAACCCACCCCGGACGAACTCGCGCGGGACCCGCATCATCTCGTCTCCGTTGCCGATCCACTCGCGCCCATCGATGCGCAAACCTACGCCGAGATGGCCGATCGTGCCGTTGCCGACGTTCGTTCGCGTGGACGAACCCCGATCGTTGTGGGTGGCACGTTTCTGTGGGTGAAGGCATTGGTGCGGGGCCTCATGGCCGCGCCGCCGGCAAGCCCGGAAATTCGCGCACGTCATGCATCGTTTGTCGAGGCCAATGGTCGTGCAGCGTTGCACGAAGAACTTGGTCGCGTTGATCCGGAGAGCGCCAAACGTTTGGCCCCCAATGATTTCGTGCGGGTGAGTCGAGCGCTCGAAGTGTTCGAACTTTCCGGCAAGAAGCAGAGCGAATGGTTTGCCGAGCACGGGTTTCAGCAAGAGCGGCATCGGGCCAGGTTTGTCGGCGTGGCGATCTCGCGTGACGAGCAGGACGTGCGTATTCGTGCACGTGTGGAGCGATGGCTCGAGCAAGGGTGGGTGGACGAAGTGCGTGAACTCTTGGCAAAAGGGCAGGGTTCAGCGCGCGCGATGGGATCGGTGGGGTACAAAGAAGTGCGCGCGTTTGTCGAAGGACAGCTAGGCCAAGACGAACTCGTCGATACGATTGTCCGGGCCACACGGGTATTTGCGCGTCGGCAGCGCACGTGGATCCGCGACGAACCCGTGAAGTATTACGCGATGGAATGAACGAACCACGGCCGAATCGGCAATTTTCGACAGTTGCCGCTGCGTTTACTCATCCCTCGTCACGTCAAACGTCAGCGTTAGACTTACAAGCATCGGCGCTCGTGTCTGCTCGATCCGTTCCACAGCTTCCTTGTACGCTTCATCGAGCAACGCGCGTGCTTCGGTACGACTGAGGCTCGTCGCTTTTCGTTCCACGCTTACACGTGCGAAGATCGGCGTTTCCTCGGACGCCAGCGTTTTCATGTCCGTGGTTTTCTTGACGAACTCTTTTTTCGCCCGCGGTTGACTCGGCGGAGGTGGCGCGGTGCTTCTCTTTTTGGCGATCACCACGTCGACCGGAGCGGCGATTTTTGCAAAAGCCGGCGGCGGTGCGGGCGTGCTGAAGTCGAGGTCCTGCGTTGTGTCAAACGCTCCTGCACTCAGCAAACTTTGCTTCCCCGTCGAGAGATACGCTTCGGCAGCTCCGATCACCATGCGCAGTTCGACTTGAAGTGAGCGACGAAGTTCGTCCTGTTGCAGGACTTGCCGCGCTTCACGAAGATACTTCGACGCCGAAAGATCGGTTCGTTCCAATTGGACCAACCGCTTCAAGGTGTTTGTCACGGTCGTGTCTTCGAGCGTGGCAAGCGATTGGTTTCCCGTGTTGAGGCTTGCTTGGACCGCAGAAGAACTCGTGTCGAGGCGCGCATGCGCGAGCAGTTCGACGATGACGGGAGCGGGAGCTTTGGCTACGTGTTCACACAAAGCGTTGGCACTTCGTGCGGTGCGCATCCGATCACAATCGACGTTTCCACCCGCCCCGGTGATTCGCGCTTCGAGAGCTTGCAACAAGGCCCACGCAACCGGTGCCAGAGGCCTTACGGCATCACGGACCTTCTGTCCGAAGGTGTCCACGTTGGTCGCATTGAGCGTTCGATCGCTCAACGTCACGCCGAATACCGCGGTGCCCAAAAGAACAGCGCGAGCCCAAATCGTAGGCTCGGGCAGACTGTCCACATCGGTATCCGTTTTGCTCTTCACCATGAGGCTGCTCCAAAACGGCAAGTATAGGAGAAGCCTGCCCACGGAAGGAATGATTGCTTCGTCGATGACAGCCCCATGCGTGCTCCAAGCGCGTGCATCGACCGACAGCGGTGGTCTTTCCTGCTATGGTGGCGGCCATGCGTTCGAAAGTTTTTCGTCTCGGGTTTGTCACGACCATGATCGGTGCGGTTGCGTGTTCCGGATCTCCGACCCCTCAAGCCGGTTCGCCGGGGTCAGGAACAGCCGAAAATCCAGCAGACAAAACAGTGATTGTCGGGACGAATGACACGGGTCCGCAAGGTGGCGCCAAGGGTGGTGACGGTATTGCGAGCGCAGCCAAGATGCGTTCCGGGGCGCGTGCGGATGCTGATGAAGGCGAAGCGGGTGGCGAGGATGGTTTTGGCGATGCGAACATAGGTCGAATGGGTGGCCGCGTTCAAGTGCAAGCGCAGCCCGAACCGCCGGTTGCTCCTGCCGAACTCGCGCCGTGGACGGGTGGGGACGAGGTTGATCCTGGGTTTGGCGCACAAAGCCCCATACCCGTGACGGCAGCGGATCCAAGCTGGGGTAGCCCGCGTGCTCTCGTGACGATTGTCATGTTCTCGGATCTCGAATGCCCGTTTTGTGCTCGAGCGACCCGAACCATCGACGAGCTTCGACGAATCTACGGCAAGGACCAATTGCGAGTTGTCTGGAAAAACTTTCCTTTGACGTTTCACAAAAATGCTCGTCCCGCAGCCGAAGCGGCGATGGCCGTTTTCTCGATGCGTGGATCGCCTTGGTTCTTCGCGTATCACGACGCTTTGTTTTCCCATCGGCTCGACGCCGGCGTGATTGATGGATCTTTGCCCCGAGGTTTGTCCCGGGCACAAGTCGATGCCGCGTTGGCCAAAGGCGACATTGCGAAGAAAATCGACGACGACATTGCGCTCGCGAACCTCGTTGGCGTGCGTGGAACGCCGGCGTTTTTCATCAACGGCATATTCTTGAGTGGTGCACAGCCGGTCGAATCTTTCCGGGCGATCGTTGACGAACAAGTCATCGCCGCGAAGAAGTCGATCGCTGGAGGTACCGCGCCAAACCGCGTGTATGCATTCTTGTCGGCGCAAAATTACCAAAAGCCTGCGGATCGTCCGGGCGCGTCCCCGGCTCGTCCGGCCGAAGATACGACGACCGTGTGGAAAGTCCCTCTCGATGGATCGCCCGTTCGCGGGAAAAATACGGCGCTCGTCACGATGGTCGTGTTTACGGATTTCCAATGCCCATTCTGCATTCGCGCGTCATCCACGGTCGAAACGCTGGTGCGCGAATACGGGGACAAACTTCGGGTCGTCTACAAGAGCAATCCTTTGGCGTTTCATACGCGGGCGGAAGCGGCTGCGCACTTGGCGCTCGAAGCTCGGGCGCAGAAGGGCGATGGCGCGTTTTGGAAAGCGCACGACATGCTGTATGCGAATGGGGGCTTACTCGACGATCCGGCTTTGGTGGGAATTGCATCTTCGTTGGGCCTCGATGTGAAAAAGGCGATGGATGCGGTTGCCAATCGCAAGCATTTGGCGCTCATCGAGAAAGATCAGGGTTTGGCCGAGGACATCGAAGCGACGGGAACGCCGCAATTTTTCATCAATGGTCGGCGCCTCGTGGGGGCGCAACAAGCCGAGAAGTTCCGCGAAATCATTGATGCCGAAATCAAGCACGCCGAAGGATTGATCAAAAAAGGCACAGCGGCGGCCAAGCTTTATGACCTGATGATCAAAGACGGCAAAATCACCGTTTACGAAAAGGTGACCATTCCGGCGCCAACAAAAGACCAACCCAGCCGTGGTCCCGCGAATGCCAAAGTCACCATTCAGATGTTTTCGGACTTCGAATGCCCGTTCTGCAAGCGAGCCGCCGACACGATGGTTGACCTCGACGCTGCATTCCCAGGCAAAATAAGGTTTGTCTGGAGAAATATGCCGCTTCCATTCCACAAGAACGCCATGCCCGCCGCGCTCGCCGCGATGGAAGCGTGGAAGCAAAAAGGGCCGGAAGGTTTCTGGGCGATGCACGATCAGTTCTTCAAGGACCAATCGCAACTCAATCGCTCGGGTCTCGAGAAAACCGCTACGGATCTTGGCCTCGATGTGGGCAAAGTTCTCGCTGCGGTGGATGGCGAAACGTACAAGGCGCAGATCGAAGCAGACAAAAAGGTCGCCGAAGGGGCGAAAATCACGGGCACGCCCGGGTTTGTCATCAACGGCTATCTGATTTCAGGCGCGCAACCGCTGACCAAGTTCAAGAAGATCGTCAGCCGAGCGTTGGCGGAAGCGAAGTAGTCGGTTCGCAAGACGAAAACTGGGGCGTAGGAGCCGCAAGGCTTCGCAACGCCCCTGGGGTTTGTCAGGAGGTACGAATGTTCGTCCTCCTGAACCGCCAGCGTATGTTTCAGTCGACAAACTCGATGCCGGTCGCTTCGATTTCGACCTTGGCGAGTTTCGAGCTGGCGCCTTGGCCACAGCCATCATCTGCGCCGCATTGGCCTTTCTCGGCATTGCTCGGCATCACTTTGCCTTGAATGATAGCGCGGTGGCCGCTTGCATCTCGAGGCACGAAGAAGCTGTGTCCAGCCATCTTGATGTGCGCTTGTCCGGACGAATCGGCGATCTCCATCCAGCATCCCATCGACTTGCAAACCGCCGAAACGACGCCTTCGGTGCGCACGGTTTGGTCGGAGAACTTTGCTGGTTCTTTCACCAAGTCCGTCAATGTGGTCGCTTTGGTTTCCGTGACGGGTTGACCAAACTTCTTCTGAGAAAGCGGCTTGATCACTTCCGCTGTGGCGGCGACTCCGTCCAAGCCTTGTTTTGGCGCAACAGGGGGAGTGGCCGCAGAGTCTTGAGGCGCGGGCGCTTCCTTGGAGGCACAAGCTCCAAGCGCAAGGGTGATCGCGGAGAGGGTGAAGATTTTCCGAATCGTTTGCATGGCGGGCGAAGTGTGCCGCAAAAACTCGAACTTGTCACGAATCCGCAAGCATCTTGCTCGACAGTGATTGCTCGATCGACGGACGGACCCGAACTTTGCTACAACACGCCCTCGAATGTCTGCGCGTTTGAAGTGCCTCGTAGCTACCCTCGTTCGAGGCAGTTGCGCATGGGTGATGCTGGCTGCGTCTTCTCGCGCAATGGCTGAAGAAGCGGGAGCGGACTCATCGAATGCGCCTGTGCGTCCCCCGCCGCTCGCGCCGCTCGCGCCCGCCCCGTTGCCTGTTTCGCGACACTTGGATGTCGGTTTGGCTGTGGCGTTGGTCGAGCGAATTACAGAAGGACAAACAGCGGCCGGACCCACGAATTTTCGATATCCGGCGGCCGTTGGTGTGGGTTTGTCTGCCCGGATCGACGTGTGGAAGTATCTCCGAGCGAACATTTACGTCGTTCGAAGTGCAACATCGACTGATTTGGCCGTGGGTGCATTGGGTTTGTCTGGAGATCCGGGTCAGGTGGCGTTGACGAGTTACGCGCTCGGGCTGCGTTTGTCCCCGACGCTGCGTTGGGGTCCGCGTGCGCGCACGTGGCTCAGTGTAGGCGCGGGTTGGGGGCGTATGGAGATGGGACGGATTGATGTCGCCAGCGGCGGAAGCAGTTACATCGTTCGGGAACGAGCGTTTTCGTTTGTCGAATTTCCGATGGGCATTGGGACGTCGTTCGACATCATCAAGAATTGGTTGACGGTGGAAATCGAGGCGATGGGGGCATTTCACGCAGCCGAGCGAGGTACGGCGCTGAGAACCGGTCAAACCATCAATCCGAGCGGCGAGCGGACAATCGTCGATCCATTTCCGGAAATTACCGCAACGTTTGTCCAAACGATCGGCCTGGCATTGGTGCTTTGAGGAAGACGATGTCTCGAATGCAACAACCTATCAATGTCGCTCGGCCGCGGGTCATCGCTGTCGCAGGAAACATGGGTGCCGGTAAATCGAGCCTCGTGAAATGGCTCCAGCAACAATTCGGCATGATGCCGTTTTTTGAGCCCAACGAGGAAAATCCGTATTTGTCTGACTTTTATGCCGACATGCCGCGTTGGGCGATGAGTTCGCAATTGTTTTTTCTCGTGCGGCGATTTCGTATTCATCGTGAGGTTCTGGTGCGCGCATCCATGGATCCGCAACCGGTCGTGCAAGACAGAACGCTTTATGAAGATGCCGAGATTTTTGCGGCTCATTTGCATCAAGCGGGATACATCGACGAACGCGATTGGACGATGTACCAAGACTTGTACCGCACGTTGCGCGAAGAAATTCGTCCACCAGATCTGATGATTTATTTGCGCTGTCCGCTCAAAACGCTCGTTCGGCGCATTCGTGAACGAGGGCGTGATTTCGAACGCAAAGTGCCGCGAAGTTATTTGTCAGCCTTGGACAAACTCTACGAAGATTGGCATGCGCGGTACAAGTTGTCCCCGACGCTCGTCATCGAGACCGATCGTTTGGATTATGTCGAACGTCTTTTTGATCGTCTCGAAGTGGCTGAAGCCATTCGTCGGCACATTGGGCATCCCGACGCGTGAATAGGTCGTCGAGGGATCGAATGGTGCCGTCGTTTGACGCGCACGTAATGACACAATTTTGTATTCGGCAAGGGTCCGTCCGGAAAAGCTTGCAATTTTTGCCAACATGCTGAATGACATGTAGGCGAGAGTTTCGAACGTGTCTGAATTGCAACCAAAAAAGCGCAACAGCGTGCTGCTCATCGATGACGATGCGTTCATCCTTGCGGCGTTGCGTCGATTGCTCAGTTCCGAAAATGAGGTATCGGCACTGGACAACGCGCCGGAGGCTCTTGCGCTCATAGAATCGGGTCAACGATTCGACCTGATTTTATGCGATTTGCGTATGCCGGGTATGAGCGGTATGGATTTTTATGAAAAACTCGGCGAAACGGTTCCCGAGATGATTCCGAGGGTGGTTTTTTGTACCGGGGCGACGCTTTCCCCAGATATACGTCAATTCTTCGATCGCGTTCCGAATCGAATTTTGGAAAAACCATTCGATCCGGCCAAAGTTCGTTCATTCGTGCGAATGTGCGTCAAAGAATTCAACAGTTGAACGTGCCGATTACGAAAGGGCGAGCATCCGATCGATCGGAATACGAGCTCGTTCACGAAGCGTTTCAGGCATTTCGATTCGCGGCGTGAGATCCCGCAAAGCCAGGTAAACTTTTTCCATCGTATTCAGGCGCATGAACGGGCATTCGTTGCAGGCACAGTTTTTCTCGGGCGGTCCTTCGATGAAGGTTTTCTGCGGCGATGCTTTCCGCATCTGATGAATGATGCCGCTTTCCGTCGCCACAATGTACGACATGGTATCGTCCGTCTGGGTGTAACGCAAAAGGCCTGTGGTCGAACCAATGAAATCCGCGAGTTTCAAGATCGGTTCTTCGCATTCCGGATGCGCGATGAGTTTCGCTTCCGGATGACGTTCACGTAGCCCGATGATTTTGCGCAAGCTGAACGTTTCGTGCACCAAACAACTGCCCTGCCAAAGACGCATTTGTCGTCCGGTTTTCTCGACCAACCATCGACCGAGGTTCTTGTCTGGCGCGAACAAAATTTCTTTGTCCTCGGGTATGGCCCGGACAATCTTTTCGGCATTCGACGATGTGCAAATGTAATCGCTTTCGGCTTTTACTTCGGCGCTACAATTGATGTACGAGATCGACACGGCATCGGGATATTTTGCCCGCCATGCTCGAAAACGATCCGCTGGGCAACCGTCTGCAAGCGAACATCCGGCTTCCATGTCCGGGACGATGACGATCCGCTCGGGATTCAGGATCTTCGCCGTTTCGGCCATGAAGTGAACCCCAGCGAAAAGGATGACGTCGGCGGTCGTTTTTTTCGCTTGCTGCGCGAGCTGCAAGGAATCGCCAAGAAAATCAGCCAAATCTTGAATGTCGTCCTCTTGGTAATAATGCGCGAGGAGTACGGCGTTGCGCTCACGCTTGAGCCGTAGGATTTCGGCTTCCAGGTCCAGGGTGGGATCAATTTGCGCTTCTTGCATGGTTCAAGGGTAGGGAAATTTCTCGGAAAAGGCTAGATGTTCCTTGGAAAAAACCGCGAGCTGCGTTCCGGCGTTGATTTCGACCGGACACCATGCCATCGCTCGGGCATGGTGGGTCGGAAACGGAACGGAAACGAGAGAATCGCTTTTTTGCTTCTAGGAACGATTGGGCTGCACACGGCCGATGCGCATGGGCAAACAGCGCCTGCCGATGGGACCACGACGCCACAAGCAGAATCGGCTTCGCCAGCAGTTCAGCCTGAAGCTTTGCCCGCGACCGAGCCGCCGCCACCTCCGCCCGAACCGCCGCCGCTGGTGCCCGAGCCGCCGCAACCGATTGACGTGACGGTGGAAGGGACCAAGGCGCCGGCGGGATCGATTACGTTGAAACGCCGCGATCTTCGGGATGTGCCGGGGGTTTTGGGCGATCCGTATCGTGCGATCGAACTGCAACCCGGCGTGACACCGACGGCGAGCGGCGTGCCATTTTTTTATATTCGCGGCGCGCCGCCTGGAAACATTGGATATTATTACGACGGAATTCGTGTGCCGCTCTTGTTTCATGCGGGCGCGGGCCCGAGCATCATTCCCGCGCCGCTCGTTTCCCGTGTGAACATGCACATGGGCCCGTATCCAGCCGATATCGGGCGTCTTGCTGGAGCAGCCATCGATGCCGAGCCTGCACCTTTACCAACGGAATGGCGTGGCGAAGGCATTTTGCGGTTTATCGACGTGGGTGGTGTCGTGCAAGGGCCGGTATCGGACAAAGCCACGGTGCTCGTTGGTGGGCATTACGCGGCAGGTGCGCCGCTTATTTCGGCGCTCGTCAAAAACGTGGATTTTGGGTATGCCGATTATCAAGCGCGTTTTACGCAGCGTATTGGTGACAATGGCAAATTCACGGCGCTTGCGTTTGGCGCTTGGGACAAACTGGCCGTGACGACCGAAGATGAAAACAAACGCGATACGCTCCTCAATGCCGATTTCGTGCGCCTCGATTTGCGCTACGATCATCAATTCGATTCTGGCGGGAACATGCAGGCCGGTTTGACGTTGGGGCTCGATCATTCGCGTGACGTGGGTGTAGAAAGCGCAACGAATTACAAGATTGGCGGACGTGTTCGGTTTGCCAAACCATTGGGGCATGGCAAAGCATTGATCCGTGGCGGTATCGACGCGATGGTCGATCGGTACGACATGGTGCACCGGGAACCGTGTGCCGTGGACGATCCGTCCTGCGCAGACAAACCATTGGCATTGACGCAGCTCGATGAAGCATTCCGAGCGCTATTTCCGAGCCGCTGGGATTTCGTGGCGGGGGCCTGGGCGGATGCATTGGTTGTCCTCAATGAACAATCCACGATTACGCCGGGCATTCGGGTGGATCATTATCGATCGCTGGGGAATGAAGCGACGGCGATTGATCCGAAAATCGTGGGCAAGTTTGGCGTCGGTGATCGCGTGAGCATTATCCCGGCATTTGGAATTGCCTCGCAGCTTCCGGGATTTGCGCCCTTGCCAGCGTTGCAAATTGCGGGGATTACGGGAGGGCTTCAGCGAAGTTTGCAATCGAGTTTCGGGGTGCAAGTGAAATTGCTGCCGATTCCCATTGAAGTTGGTGGTAGTGTTTTTCGCCAAGTCACATTCAATTTGACCGATCCCGTGGGGGTTGGTCGAGGCACGACGCTTGGTCCGGAACGATTCTTGACGCGAAGTACGGGGGACGCGTATGGTCTCGAGCTGAATGCGCGCGGGGCATTACGGAAAGATATGTTTTTCATGGCATCGTATACGCTTTCGCGCTCGACGCGTACGGGTGCGAGCGGCATACCGATTCCGGCGGCGGTGGATCGCACGCACGTCGTGCATTTGGCCTTGTTGTACGAATTCAACAAGCATTGGCGAGGGGGCATGCGCCATGTGCTTTACAGTGGTTTTCCGGCGGAAGAAGCGGGCACGGACCGTCCACCGAGTCCAAATCCGCAGCGTACGCGGCCGTTTTACCGATTCGATGTGCGTGTGTCGCGACGTTGGAATGTGGGAAAAACGGGTTTTATCGGGCTGGTCTTCGATATCCTCAATGCGACGTTGAGCAAAGAAGTGTTCGACGTAACCTGCAAAGAAGGTATTTGCCAGCCGCGGTCACTTGGTCCGATCACGGTGCCGGGGATCGCGATCGAGGGGGGATTTTAGTAGGCGCGGGTTGGATTCGGCGTTGGATGCGTGAGGTCAATCTTGGGTTTCTTGAATGGAGTGGGAAACCCAGTCGAGTTTTGCTTGGACGAACGTTGGGCGTTGAGGGAGCGGGTCTTGGCGCCGTCGATATCGATGCCTGCGGCGTTTCAAGCGAAATGGCGTTATGTCCGTATTTGGACCACCACTTGACACTCAGGACAAACCGCGCTAACGTCGGCGGCGTGTCGGACCTGTACCTCTTCACATGGAACCTTGGCGAGCGCATGGCAGCCCATGATCTTGCGGCCGATCACCTCGCAGAGCAGGTGACGAACAACCGGTTGTTCATCGCCTGTTTTCAAGAATTGCCAGGAAAATCGGCCATTGCGTCGGCACGCAAGGGGAAAATCGACGAACTTGAAAAGCGTGGACTGAACGTCGTGCGCTCGGATCGGTCGATTCGCGGCGCGGCGTTCGTCTGTCATCGAGATCTCACGGTCATTCAGGAGTCTGTAGTTGCGGACGAAGATGGCGAATTTATGACCGCTATTTTTCAAATACCAAGCGCACCTGTGACCGTAGGTGTCATTAATCTGCATGCAACAAGTCGGGCGACAGTAAAGGAACTGGTTGATCGTGCAGGAAGCCGAGCACTCTTACGTCAAGCAATCAATTCTAAGCGCGTGAATGCCGACCATGTTGTCATCATGGGGGATTGGAACAGCGAACCGCACGAAGACGAGTTGAACGCGTACCATTGTTTTTATACGCTCCACTGGAGTAGGGACGCCCAAACCAGGGATAGTTGGCAGAGGCGCCGCGGTTTGGAGCATCCTCCGTTTTATGTGCCACCACATCATGATCCTCACGGACGAGGAGGGACGTTTGTGCACACGCCTCTGCAGAAAAACCAGGTAAAGTCCTATCACCTGTATGATTTCATTGCTTTTCGGGATAAAACGTCCATTTCGTCCAACAAACCCAGAGTTCTTACGCAACTTGTCGCCAAGGATGTCTGGAACGATGCAGAACAACGACCATCCGTGAGTGACCATCTACCTGTCGAAGGATTTTTGGCGCTCTAGCTGGGAAAGGAAGCCTGACATGAAGTTCGCCGAGAGAGTGAAGAACACGGTTAGGAGTGTGGAATCATCGGTGGACGGCGAAGCCGCCAAACGATACCGCGATGTTTTGGACGAACTGTGCGTTGGTCTTCGTGAGCTGGGGGTCGGAGCGCGAATTACCAGCGAAAACGATCCACGGAAGTGGCATCTCTATATGCATCCGCTCCACCAACCCAACCGTGGTAGCAGCATGCTGCGGTTCTTTCTTGATCGTTCAGAAATGGTTATTTCTGGAGAAACGACAACGCAGCTCAAATCGCGTGAAGAATTCGAAGCTTGGTTGTTGGATTTCTTGAAAAATCCAGAATTTATCGAATCTATGCGTTTGTTTCGAGATGCAGCGAACGAGCCCGTCGAGGCGCGACTTCGAGTAAATGAGCGAATGACGTATGCTCAGGGAGATATTGTCGTTGTGGTCACGCCATCCGATCAGCAAAAGCTAGCCACAGCGCAACAAGGTGAACAATTGACGATAAACGTCGAGATACTCCAATTTCCAGGCAACGGGAAATTCGACGAGAATATTCATCATAAAATCCTAGACAGTGCTGGCATCAAGTTGCGGGTGGTTGATGAAAAGCCGATCGGAGATAGAATTGAGCTCGTTCTCGAGCGAGTAGGAGTTTGACCGCGTTCAATAGGTATGAGAACCCATCCGCAGCGTACGCGGCCATATTACCGATTCGATGTGCGTGTATCGCGACGTTGGAGAAACGGGGTTTATCGGGCTGGTATCCGATATCCTCAATGCGACATTGAGCAAAGAAGTGTTCGACGTGACGTGCAAAGAGGGTATTTGCCAGCCGCGTTCACTTGGTCCGATCACGGTGCCGGGGATCGCGATCGAGGGGGGATTTTGACAGGCCGTTAAAGCGGTTCAGCGACTTTTCGCCTCAATCGCTCAGTTTGCCATCCGCTTCAAGGCGTTCCGTAATGGCTTTGATGACGTCGCCGACTGTTTCGAGCGACTTCAATGAGTCGTCCGGCACCACGAGTTTGTATTCGTCTTCAATTTCGGACAACACTTCCATCACGCCCAGGGAATCGATCCCCAGGTCGGAGACGATTTTTGCCGACATCTCGACTTCGACGTCGGATTGGCGGTGTTGCTTGAAGACTTCGACGATCTTGCTTTCGACAGTGTTGCGATTCCAGGTCATGACTCGTGTTCCCGTGACGATGGGGCCCTGGAAGTAGCGTATTTCGCCACGAATTGCAAAGCCAATTTTAGGTTTTTGCAGCCCCTGACAAAAGCTCGCGTAGCCGATCGAGTCCTTCGAAACTTCGCGCCCCGTACCACATCAGGTCTTTGCCGTCACAAAACACGATCCGCCCTGTTTTGGCCGCGGGAATATCGAGTTTCCGGAATACGTCGGCGTCCGCTTCCGAAAACGCATGCGGCTCGTCTGGAAGCAACACGACGTCCGGTTGTCGAGCGACCACTTCCTCGAGCGTCACACGCGGATATCGTGTATCTCGCCCGGCCACTCGTTCCGGTGGAAGTGCCGGCGCTTGACCCAAGTCCGCGGCAAGTGGGTACCGACGTGGTCGATCGGCAAAAATGTTTTGACCTCCAACAAGGTCGAGCGAGTCCGAGATAAACGTGGTTTCGTGGACGGTCATGAGCGGATCCATCCAAATGGGCACGAATACGCGCACAGGTGGTTTTTCCTGGCGGCGCTTTTCCGCTTCACGATGGGCATGGTACGCAGTGGCAACCAATGTTTTGGCGGTAGGCGATTCTGAAATGCCGAGGGCAATGGCGAGACGCGCCAAATGAGAAATACCTTCGGCAAAACGTTTGGGAAACGAAACCAATACGGAAATACCGGCTTGGTCGAGACGTTCGATGTTTGCTTTGGTATTTTCTTCTTGGTTGGCAATGACCAGATCCGGTTCGAGTTCGATCACGCGCTCGACGTCGACGTCTTTCGTCCCGCCGATGATTTCAATGTTTTCGACGTCTTCCGCCGGCGCAAGACAAAACCGCGTCCGCCCGACGAGTTTGTCTTTCGCGCCCAAACGAATGATCGAATATGTGTCACTGGGAACGAGCGAAACGATTCGTTGCGGCGGGTTTGGAAAAACATACCGGCGTTGGCGATCGTCTTGGAACTTGATGAGCTTCATGGCGTGTGGTCTCGGGCAGCGTAGTCATGGAGAAAAATGCGCTCGAGGTCAAGGGAATTTCCGTCGCATCGTGACGGATTAACGGATGTTGCGCCGTGAGCGACGATTCGGTGATGCGCAAATCTGCGCTCGCGGTGAAACTCGGTATTGATTCCTATCCAGCCATTGAAGGTGTAAACAGCGGCATGACGTTCAAAGAGTCTTCCCTTCGGTCCTGAATCGTGGCAAAGACGGGTCATGCGTTACGCCATCGTTCTCGTCGCAGTTTTTCTGTTCGGTTGTGACCTTGTGAAAAAGGCTTCCGAGCCAACCGAATTCGAGAAAAATTTTCACGAGTATCTCGACAAGGATGAGTTCGTCATGGCGGCGATCACGATCGACGACGAAATCAAGGTGCGCGGTGTCGACAAGGTGGCGCCCGAAGTGACAGCGCCCATTTTGGCCAAGTGGGCGAAGGCGGAAGAAGCGGAACTCCAGACCTCGGCAACGTTGGGCCAAGATCGAGCGGTTGGTAGGCCGAAAGATTATTGTGGTCGATGCCGGGCTTTTCGCGAATTGCTGGATAAGCTCGCGCCGAAGTCTCCGGAACTTGCAACACGCTGGAAGGAATTGCAGCCGAAATTGGAGCAGGCGGAAACGGCCGCGTTTGACAAGGAAAGCAGCGACAAACGGCCCATCATTTGGATTTGGCAACAAGGGTCGGAGACCGAAAGCATTACGTTGCAGCTCATTTCGATTTGCTTGAAGGAGTCATTGACGAAGTCTGTGCCTCAATACAAATGGCTTTCTGCCGATCACGCACCAGAGGGCCAAGCGGCGCATTTTTTATTGACCGGAAAAACGGCCATGGACAAATACGTCGATACGCGTACGAATAAAGAGACAACGTCGCTTTTATCGGGGTTGCGAGTCGTTGTGACACCTCGAAACTTCGATGCGACACTCTCGAATCGTTTTCCGGCGCCTTTCGAGGCCAGTTCGGTTGTGAATTCCCCCGAGACCATTCGTTCTCCTGTGCCGGTGGGTGGGCCGCCCATTGTGGAGTCGTTGAAGGTTGGGGTGGATCAGATTCATCGCATTCAGCAGAGTATCTGTACAAATCTTGCCAAGCACATTGAAAGTACCGCCAATGTCGACGTTCCGAAAACCGCAGCGTCCACGCAGAAACGGTAATCGCGGCGCCGCAATCATCTTGCCACGCGTCGCGCCGCTCGGTATTCTCGACTCATGCGCGCACGTTCCTTTTCTTCGCTCTGGGCCATAGGTTCTGTTCTATTGTCTTCATCCGCAGCCTATGCGGCCAATACATCGACGCTTGGACCGTCGCTCGATCTTCAAGCGACGTTGCAATCCATTGGTGTGACGGCGTCGGTCACCGGCGATGACAATGGCAATGCGGCGATCAAGCTTGCCTTTCGCAAGGTCGGCGAAGCGAATTTCTTGCCAGGGCATCGGCTTCTGCCAGTTTCGGGCAATCGCGCCATTGCGAGCGCATTGTATCTCGAGCCTGGAACGAATTACGAAATCAAGGTGACGCTCGAAGATCCGGACAATGGCGCGCCGCAGGAGGCCACGGGCACCGTACGTACTCGTAATGACATGCCGCCGGCCCAAGGGTCGAAGCATTTGTATGTCAATGTTCAGACGGGGTCGGATGCGAATGATGGTTCCCAGGGAAAACCATTTCAAACGCTTCAGGTTGCTGCCGACGCGGCCGGACCAGGGACGGTGATTCACGTCGCGGCTGGTGTTTATCGCGAAAGCGTCATCGTGGATGGCGTTCACGGCGGCGCAAAAGACAATCCGCTATGGATCGTGGCCGAACCTGGGGCCATTTTGGACGGGTCGGATCCAATGCTCGAAGACGGTTCTCAATACACGTCGGAAGGTAATGGTATTTATTCGACAAACTTTGCGGGAGAATCCGTCTATGTCGCGGTCGATGACACGCGCCTGTATGATTACAGCTCGCTTGCGGAATTGGATACGGCTGCGGCTGGGTTGCCAGGTGGATACTTCATTGGCGGCGGCAAGCTTTATCTAAAATTGCCAGATGGTTCGTCGCCAGCGGGACGCAAGGTTCATGTGGGGGTGCTCGATACGGCCATTTTGCTGGATACGATTTCCGATGTGGTCGTGGAAGGGTTCGAGATTCGGTATTACGGCGCGACGGAAGGTACGGGCATTGATGTCCGCGATACTGCGCGATCCTGGATTCGAAAAAATGTGATTCATCATCTTGGTGGTGGAATTCGAGTTCGCAGGCCGCTCGCGGACGACAATGTCGTCGAAGACAACGAGATTTGGGATACGAGCGTTTGGGCCTGGCCGTGGGCCGCGAGCAAGGGGCATACGCCGGAATCGAGCGCCATTACGAACTACGGAGGTGCACGAAACGTCATTCGACGCAATCGGACGAGGGGCGTGTTTAATGGCATTTACGTCGGCTCGTTCGATGATCCGTCGGAAGCAATCGCTTCGAATACCGATGTTCACGACAACGTTTTGCTGCAACATGCCGATGATGCGCTCGAACCGGAAGGCGCTTGTGTAAATGTGCGTTTTTGGAATAACTTCATTCGCGAAGTGCACCATGGTTTGTCATTGGCGCCCATTGTCGTGGGTCCTTTGTTTTCGGTGCGCAACGTGATTGATCGGTATCAAGCGCATCCGTTGAAAGTCAACAATGCTCCTACGGGCTGGATTCTCGTTTATCACACGACGAGCCGTCCTGAAGCGGGATTTGATGCGGCTCAAGCAATTGAACCAACGGAGTCTTTCAAGGGGCTCATTACGCGTAACAATATTTGGGTTGCGCATCGATATGTGATCGAATCGGCCGTGACGCCTCTTGGAACAGCAGATCTCGATTGGGACAATCTCTGGACGGACAGCGCGGATGGAACGCCGCGATTCGTGAAATGGTTGGACGTAAAATACGCCGACGTGAACGAATTGAAGGCGTCAAATACGATCGAAAAGAATGGGTTTCAAGTCGATCCCAAATATGAAAATGAAATGGCCGGCGATTTCACGTTGGTCGAAGGAAGCCCATTGCTCGATGTTGGGCAAGTCATTGAAGGCATCAATGATCGCTTTATCGTCGGCAAAGGACCGGATATTGGGGCATTCGAGCGAGGCGGGGCGAATCCATTGCCGGATGGAGGCGTTCCTGATGGCGGTGGTGTGGGTGGAAGTGGTGTCGGTGGCGGATCGGGCGTAGGGGTCGGTGGAAATGGCGGAGCGGGTGGCAATGGCGGGACGCCTGGAGATGCAGGGTCGTGCGGGTGTCGTCTCGGTGCGGAATCGGCAGGCGCAACGTTATGGGGCGTTGGTGCATTCGTAGCCGGATTGCTTTTGCGGCGGAGGCAGGTAAAACGCAATAAGACGCGTGCATGACAATCGCCATCGTGGAAGCAAAATCATGGGCCCGTTTTCGGTTTGCCATGATTCTGCGAGGCGAAAATAGTGCAGGACGCGGTGCAATTCGTGCGTGTCCGGCGAATAAATCATGCAGATAGCGCCAGATCTAGGCTGGTACGATTCTTGTTTAGGCGCTCCATTGATCCACTGTGACCCAAGGAGCCGACAATGCCCGAAGCCAAGCCTATGGAAGTCCATCTCTTCCCCTCGTTGCTCAGAATGGGAGAAACCATTCAAGATGGTCCGGACGGCGAAGTCGTCACGATCAATGAAACGACACTCCTGTTGTGGGTAGATCTGCTGCCGACGCATCGATTCGTTCATCCCACCCTGACGGTTTTGATCGGGCCGTCGGGAGCCAAAGTGCTCAATGGATCGTGGTGGGTCATCGTCAACGGCAAAATGCGCTTTCCCTCCATCAAAACAAGTGTTTCGAATGTGGTTTTTCCAATCAAACTTGGCGACACCGAACTTCACTTGTTGCCAGGAGAGATCTATCCTGAAGACGAATTGACGGACGGCGCTAAAGGCAAACCATTGCCAATTCATCAGCAGTCGATCGTGTTTTGGCTCGATATGCAGCCCACGAATCGGTACGAGCATCCTACGCAATACGTCGTGATTGGGGCTCAAGGGGCTGAGGTCATTGCAGGCGTCGAACGTCCCACGGTTCGAGGCAATCATCATTTGCTCGGAATGCCTACGGTTTCGCCGACTCGACGGACATTGCTGGTCGAACCATTGGAACGACCTGTCGAGCCGGATATCGAGATTGGTGGGCCGTCACTGGTTCTCGATGTCGTTCTCGCCGACTTTGCTCGCGTGAAAGCGGACCCAAAACGAATCACTTTGACGGCACTCGGTCGAGTGCCGACGCTCGGGTGGTCGAATGCGCGGCTCGTGCCGCATGTTTATATCCAAGCGCCTCCGGATGGTATTTGGGGGTATGATTTCGTCGCCGAACGTCCTTCGGGTCTCGCTGCAATGGCCATTGGAACGGTGACGGCAGCGACGAGCATGACGGCAATCGATGGTGTGTCGGGTGTACGAATTCACGCGGCTCGTGAAGACTATGTTCTCCGGGTTCCGGAAGTTGTCGAAGGCTCGCCGCCCGAGGGTGATGAAGTTTCCGTGCAATCGTGCAAGATCGAAGGAGATCAATTGGTATTGGAAGTCCAAACTCGAGGTGACGCGAAAAATCACCGTTTTCGCCTCGTGTGGAATGGTGCGTTTCTGGAGTCCAATCCTCCACAGGCGCATTTCCGTTTGGTGCATAATGCCCTGGGAGACAAAACCGAGACGACATCGCAGGCCACGTTGCGGTTTGATCTCATTGACTTGCCTCGCGTGGTGATGCATTTGTCGAATGCATTCGGTTGGTCCGAAACCATTCGGTATCGCTTCACGACTGCGGAATGAGCCGATCCGAGTCGCGCGTTTTGCACGCCGCGACACGTGTGTTGGCGATTGCTTGCCACGACGAAGGTGTGTTATGGTGCGTCAGCGAGAATGACGTCGCCATGAGCCTTGCGTACACTTCGTCCGATTTTGCACCAAGCGGTCAATACCATCTGTGCAGCCCGCACTCGAAATGGGTCACGCCAGGTTTTTCCTACGGTTGTTCGAATCCGGACAAGGCATCCCGTGTCTAACCATCACGACGTGGCGCGCTGGCTCGATCTGACGCGTCCGATGGACCGCGAGTTGCCCATTTATCAGGACGCAGGTTATTCGGATCCGCCGTTCGAAGTCACGCCATGGTGTGACGTGCCAAACCAAGGTTATTGTGTCGCGCGTGTTTGTCTTGGTACGCAGACCGGGACACATATCGATGCACCGCGGCATTTTTGTACCGCCGGAGTGACGCTGGAGCACGTCGAACTCGATTGGTTGGTCGGGCCATACCAATGGGTCGACGTGCAAGAAGGCAATGTCACGGTCGAACGGCATGCGTACGACGTTGCAATGCTTTTTATTCGATTTCAATCGCAAGCACGCATCGACGTGGATGAATTGCATCGATTGCTCGCGGGGCCCGAAAAGGTTTGGGTACTTGACGGCACACCCAATGTTCCGGGACACGACGGATTGCATTTTCATCGAGTCTTGGCGGAGGCTGGCAAGTTCCTCGTGGAAGATTTGTTGCCAGAAGCTTCGGCAAACGTTTGTCCGGGCGGAGAATTGATCGTTATGCCTCTGCGATGGATCGGCACGAGCGGATCGCCGTGTCGTGTGGCTTGGCGAGCCGGATGTCGGTAAATTCGGAAATTTTCACGAGGTTGTTCCTTTTTATGATCAAAGGGTGTACGTCCGGGCATATACTCATCGAATCCTTTCGCGCACCACAGGAGTAACCAGACATGCGTCGTTTTTTCGTTCCCGAACTCGTGGTTGTCGTGGCGTTTGTCGTTCCCGCATGCGAGCTGGATCCGCTAGGGCCGGCAGCTCCGACGACCTCGTCGTCCAGCAGTTCTGGGGGTACAGGTGGGCCCGCGGGAGCATGCGGCGTGGGTTGTCCGCGTCCGTCGCCGTCGACCATTTCGATGACGTTGCGCCAAACGCTCGATGATGGTTCGCGCAAAATGGCCATTTCGGGCGATACGTTGGCGGCTCTTTGCGGGAGTGTCCGAATTTTCAATCGGGTGGATGGTTCATTTGTTTCGTCGCACATCATTTATGCGCCGGTGGGCGCACCGGAATGGGAAAGTGTGGCGATTTCCGGCGATACGTTGGTTCTTGGAGCGCCTTCGGCGGACAATGGACGTGGTCGTGTGCACGTATTCATCCGGAAAGATGGGGTTTGGCCAGAAAATCCATTGACCATTGCGCCCACGGAGCCTTTGGATGGTCAAGCGTTCGGAGCGGCCGTGGCTGTCTATGGGGATACCATCATCGTTGGAGCTCCAACGAATGCGGGAAGCAACGCGCCCGAGTCTGTGTACCTGTTTGATTATGATGGCCAAGCCTTTGTGGAAGAATCGAAAGAAGTCGTGCCGTCGGGTGATTATGAAACAGCATTCGGATCGAGCGTTGCATTGGGAATCGATGCAATTGTTGGGGCGCCGCAACAGGGTGTCACAGGGGCAGCGTATTTCCGGCGCAATGATAGTGGATATTGGCAGGAACTCAATTGGTATGGACCGCAAGAGCCGGTTTTGGGCATTGGCTCGCTGGTTGCGGCCTCGGACGATGGGCGGACGTTGTTGACGGCGGCGGCAGGGACAAAGAAAAAGGCGGTTCAAACGGTGCGACGCGGCCAGGATGGCAACAACCGATTCGAATTCTTGGATGTGCCCCAGGACGCGCCCGAGGACGTCGGCTTTGGCATTGCCATGGTGGCCGGTAATGACTTTGTTGCTCTGGGTTCGTCGCGATGGACCAATTCCGCGGAGGACAGCGGCGCAGTACATGTATTTGGATATACGGGACAAACAGCAGGGTATTACAGTGCGTCATGGGAAGAGCCCGTGTTGATCACATCCCCGGCGAAAAGCACAACGGATGGATTCGGAAGCGTACTTGCGGCTTCGGGAAATACCCTCGTCGTGGGCGCTCCGATTGGCGTTGGCGCGTGCGCGACACGCACGTACGTGTATGAAGTGATGCGATAATATCATTCCGGCCGGTATCCAGGCGCATTGATCGGCATTGACGCCACGACGTCTGCCTTTGGCCCGGGCAAATGGGCGAATCAACGTCAAAACCTAGTCCGGAATCATCGGTCCTGGTTGCCATTCGACCCGGATGGGTTGTTTGTCTCCGGTCGGACAGGAAATGACAAATCCCCATACTGTTTCGAATACTTTTGCGGTCTTGCTGCAAATGGGACAACGTGGTGCCAGAATACCCAAATTATCAAAACCAAATGGGCAAGACGCGCATTTAAATAAGAAATGGCCTTTCCCGAGCGATTCCTGAACGAGGGGTCGCCTTTTGCACTTGGGATTGGGGCATTTGAGTCTGCGTCCGCCGTGGGACGGGCAGTTCGCGTCCGGACTTACGTAGGAAACTCGAACCCGTGCGGAATCGACCTGGACGAGTTGCGAATGGCGATTTTTACAAACGTCCATGAAAGATCCACCTCCAACGAAAACCGAAGATGTTTTCTTTGCAATCCTCCGACAACCGTTCGGATCATCGTTTCACCACAAAATGCTCGAAGTCAATACTATTTCCAAGGAAGCTCGAAAACGGCCCTGTGTCGACCGAGTCACGTGTGGACTGAACCGACGTGAACGCGGTTCTTGATTTGCACCCACAACGCCGATTACGATATCCTGATGCTCATGCGTATCGTGCGGCTTGCGTCGACCAGCCTTGTTTCTATTGCTTGTTTGGCAGGGTGCGGTGAAGTTCCTCCTGCTGCGCCGATGTCCATCGAATCTCGGGTCGATGCATTGATTGCTTCGATGTCGCTCGAAGAGAAAGTGGACCAAATGCATGGGCAAAGCATCGCACCCGTTGAGGGTCTTTGGTACACGCCGGAGAATGAAGCGCGACAGATTCCCGGCTTCAAAATGGTCGATGGTCCACGCGGCGTGCATGCCGGAAAAGCCACGACATTTCCTGTTGGAATGGCTCGAGGTGCCACGTGGGACGTGGCTTTGGAAAAACGTGTTGGACAAGTGATTGGCCTCGAAACGGCAGCGAAAGGCGGCAATGTGCTCTTGGCGCCCACGGTCAATGTATTGCGTCATCCGCGCTGGGGTCGAGCACAAGAAACGTATGGCGAAGATACGTTTCACATTGGCGAAATGGGCACGAGCTTCATCCTGGGCGCACAAGAACACGTATTGGCAAGCGTGAAACATTTCGCGGCCAATAGCATTGAGAATACGCGCTACACTGTCGATGTGCAAATGGACGAACGCACGCTGCGCGAAGTCTACACGCCGCAATTCGAAAAGGCCGTCAAAATGGGTCACGTCGCGTCGGTCATGAGCGCCTACAATCGCGTCAATGGATTCTATTGCGCCGAAAACAAGCACCTTCTTCGCGACATTCTGAAAAACGAATGGGCCTTCGATGGTTTCGTCGAATCCGATTGGATTTTTGGTACCCGCAGCACCGTCCCGTCGGCGCTCGCCGGCGTTGCCGCAATCCCCCTGGTGTTCGATGTTGCGGCGACGATGGTCTCGCCCGCAGCGGGCGTGATCGCCGCCGCGCTCGTCGCCGCGTCGCCGCGCCACGTGTACCAGTCTCGCGAAGCACGACCGTAC
>JBGAOI010000469.1:0-6166 GCA_044221885.1 Polyangium sp. (in: bacteria) | reverse complement strand
TGGCATGATGGCGACAAGCAAAGCGGCAACGAAAAAAGCATCCACGAAAAAACCTGCGGAATGGCCGCCTCGGGCGGTGGGATCGGACGCGTTGGAATCGTTGCGGGATGGCAACCCGCCACATGCGTTGATCGCGTTTGCGCGAAAGGCCGTGGAAGCGGGTAACAGCGCGTGGGCAATCGAATTTCTTCGACGTGGTGTCGAATATTTGCGCTACGTGATGACGTCGTTCCCCGATGTTGCGGATCGTGTGGCAGGGCAACACGAACTTTTGGTTCGAATGCTCGTCGACATTGCGGTGGTGTTGGGCGATGAGCCGACCTTGGAGTTTTCGCTGCCGGCGAATCCAACGGCGGCTCAGTTTGCCGGCCGAGCGGAGCGTTTGAAAACGGCCAAGCATTGGCAAATGGCGGTGAATTGGTTTGTCCGAGCGCGACAAGTGCCAATGACTGCCGAGGAACGTGACGCGCATTTGCACCGGTTTGCCACATTGGAACTTGTGGTGCGAAAACGAGCCAAACAGGAAGACGCCGCGCTTGCCCGGGAATTTGCGGCGTTTGCCGAAGAGGCTTTGCGAAACGTCGATCCCCAAAGTGCCTACAGTGTGATGCGCAAGCGCGAACTTCAGCAGCTTTTGCGAACGGCGCAAAAAGTCTTGACGCCTGCGGACGTATCCCCGGGTCCAGAGAAATCAACGACATCGCCGGCGAAGAAGCGCGTACGCAAAACAAAGTAAGAACCTCTTTGGTTGGTGCGCGGTTTGTGGTAGGCGTAGATGATGCGCTGGTTTGCTCTTGCCACCGTGGTTCTTTCGTTGGGCGTTTCGTCGTGCGGGCGGACGGTGATTCCGCTTCCGCCGATATCGCAAGCGCCGGCCGAAGTTGCCGCTTTGCGGGTATACGTCATCAATGCTTCGCATTATGCAGCAGAGAAAGCCGGCGAAATGACCGTTACGGGCTACACGCTGCAAATGCGCGCGGCGATGGAAAGAACGTTGTCCCGTGCTGGAATCGCAGTGGTGGTCACGCCGGATGTGCCTGCCGATCTTGTCGCCAAAGTGGATGTGGAAAGTCCTTGGTTGTCAAAGCCTGGAATTGCCGCGATGACATTAACAACGCCGTCGGGGGTTGTGGTCGAGCAGCTTTCAGAGATGATCGAGCTTGACGAAAACGTAGATATCGATGAACGAGGTCCGGTGCGCTTGGCGCAAAAAATGATGTATTCTTCGCGGGTGCTGACATTTGCCCGCGGCAATCGACGTGACGATTGTGAAAGGATCGAATTGCCTCGAGGCAAGACGCTCGAAGTGCCGGAATAGGATGGTACATGGACGCCCGTACGTCACTCGTTGCCAGTTCATTGTTTCCTGGCGGGTTTCACCATGTTTGGCCCGGATATCCGCATCAGCCCATGTTATGCTGGGGGCGGTTTGTCCGGCAATCATCGTGTCCGTCGAGTTTCGCGGAGGTGGGCTTCGAGCTGGTGGGTGCGGAAACGTCGGGCATCACGTTGGTTTGTCTGGTCCAAGACCAGGACGTGTTGGGTTATCGCGAAGGCGTTGTCGATGGTCTTCGCGCGGTGATTGGAGAACCGGCGGGCGCTTATGGAGGAGTCGAAGTTCGCTGGGTGCACGGGATTGAGCATCCTGTCGACAGTCATCGTCGAGCGTTTCAGGTGGCGACCGAAACGGCATTACGTTGTGCGTTGGGAGAAGCTATAGAGGTACGCGGTGCATCGGGCGGCATTGGTTTTACTTTGCGCAAGGCTGCTGCGAGTCGTTGATCGCTTACGAACGACGCGTTGGTCTTGACATTTTGGTGTATGTTGGGAATCATGGCGGTATGAGTGCGGAGATTGCGGAATCGTTTAATACATCGTTTGTCGAACTGCTCCCGACGGCGGCCGAATTGGATGTTTTGTTGGCGAAAGAAACCTGGCATCGCGAATGCGTGCCGTTGGAAGGCAATCGGCTGGCAGCGCCATTCCGTTTTACCTGGCGTGACGGCAACTTGGAGGTGGCTCAATTCGAGGTTTACAGTGACGAATCGCCTCTTGGGGCTGTGAGCGATCGTGTGTATCGAGCCTTTTTGCAACGACCAGAGGCGAGTTCCGTGCGGCGTCTCGTGGTGGGCAATGTGGCGTGTCAGGAATTCAAAAATTCGCAGCTCTTGGGCGATGCTGTGAGGCTTTTGGCCCACGCAGGACTGCCGCCCAATGTCGAGCAGATTGAATTTGCCCGTACGGGGCCCATTTCCAATGCTGGAGATCTGGGGTATTACGCAACGGACAAACTGGGGCCGCTTCTGCCGAAGCTGACAAACGTGGTGGACCTCGAAATATCCGGTTGCGAAGCCTTGGGGAAGTTGGATTTGCCCAAGCTTCGTCGGTTGCGACTGCATAACGAAGTGACCGTGAAAAACCTGAAGGAATTGGCGCGCGCGAAGTTGCCGTTGCTGGAGCGGTTGGAATTGGAACACGACGCGTTTGGCACGATTGAAAATCGATGCAAAGCCATGCGTACGTTGCTTCGTTCCAAGGGGTTTCCGCGATTGGTGCATCTCGAACTGGACGGATTGGATCTCGATGAAGACCAGCGGCTCGAATTGGAGGACGACGAAGAAGCGGAAGGCGAGCCCGATTCGTGGGTTGATATGATTGCAGATTCTGTGGTTTTGAAAAAGCTGCGCACGTTGCGTTTGTCATTTCGTGAGGACGAGCGAGAGTTATCGCAACTTGTGGAACGGGCGGAGGCTTTTGGGCATCTCGAGGTATTGGCGTTTTGGGGCGGTCGAGGACAAACGCAGCTCGCGTTTCGTGGTTCCTTCCAATGGATTGCGCTGCGTTGAAGCAATTTGAGTCCTCCCGCCCGCACAATGAGGTACTCACCGGTCGCGTCCAAGTACAAATTCTGGATTTCGGCAACCAAATCGAGGGCGACGACGCCCATGATTTTCGGAAGCTGTGCATTGATCAGCAGCAGGTGTTTGCCCCTGCCGACGATGATCTCGTTTGGGTTGACGAACACTGTGCAACTCACGTCATGCGCACACGAATATGACCCCAAAGGCAATTGCCAAGATTCATCGAGGCTTTTGTTCTGATAACGATATGCAACCAAGGTCTGCGCAAAATTCACGATGGCGCCATGATTCTCGAGCATGACCCTTTTGGAAGAACCATGGCCGCAGTCTTCCAGGTCGACGAGCTGGAGCAAGGCGAAGTTTTCGTCCAAATGGTAGATTACGCGAAAGAATTCGTGGTCGTAATGCACGGTGGAGAGCAATGTTGCAGTGGGGTTGAGCTGCACTTCGGAGGGGCGATCACCCAACGGATGGCATTGTACGAGGGCAAAGTCCAAATTGAGCACATAGAGGCGATTGCTTCCGCCGTAGGCCAAATACTTCTGCCGGCTTGGCAAATAACAGATGTTTTCAAAGTCGACGTCAGTGGGCAGAGGAAGGGTATGTTTTAATTGCAGGGTCTTGGCGTCCAAAACGAGCACTGCATTGTCGGCCGTTGGTAAAATGATGTTCCCATCGTCGTTGATGCAGAAGCTCCAAACGCGGTTGACATTCACATGGATGGCGTGGGTGACCGTCCAGCGACCCGCATGAATTTCGATTCTGCCGAGTTTTTCGCCGCGGGTCCACACAATGACCGCATTGCCTCCGATGGTGCACGGCTTCAAGAAAAGGACGTGATTGAAGTGGATTTCGGTGGTTTTGATGGGCCGCACGGTGCGGGCGATATGTTCGGGATATCGATGCTCGATGTGGGCCATTGTTTTTTTGCGCCCGCCTGATTTGCCGAAATAATAGGGATCCCATCCGCAGAGATCTTGTTTCCAAGGCGCGCCATGCGCGTAGGCAAAGTCGAATACATCGGGCAAGTCGTTCCAGACCAAGTGGTGCAAGAGATTGCGCCCATGGTCATCGTGGCCATTGAGCGCTGTTCCATGGGCCACGTAAGCCCGAATCGCGGCAATGGAGCGGCAAAACAAATAAGGCGGCGATCGGGGGGGCCAGACGGCCCCTCGGTCCAGGAGTAGCATAATGATTTCAGGTACATCCGAGCGCGTTGCATACTCCAAGGCTCGAGCGTCGAGGGTTGCGCCATGGTCCAGCAAATAGGTGGCAACGGCGAGTGACTTGGCCCAATGCAATGGAAGCGTGTACGTGCTGGTTCGCGATGCATTGACGTCCGCACCGTTTTGCACCAAAAACTGGACCATTTCGAGATTGTCGGCGGCTGCAGCGATATGCAATGGCGTATCGTTCATCCAACCTTGGAGCTGCACTTCCTCGGGGTGGCGGCGCAAATGGTCGATGGCGGCGGCATTGTTACCGGCTTTGATCCAGCGGAAGAGCTCCGGTGTTTGATTGAAGTCTTCTTGGTAGATGTTCATGGGGCGCGGCGCTGCTTCGCGGATGGGCCGAGGTCGATGGGCGCCCAAGTTTAGAGCAGAGGCGGTGCGATGTCGATAGCTCGTGTTGCGTGAAGGTGCAAGGGATGCCGGCGCATCTTGTCGATGTGCGATCGTGTTGCATTCACAAAGTATCTTCGTGTAAGGTGTTGCAATGGCCAACCGAGCGTATCTCAAGTGTTTGCAAGGTCGATCGGATCGAGAAATCGTCGTGAAATACAGTATACCGAGCGCTTGGTATGATCTTTTTGGCCTTGAAGATTTTCATGTCGGTAATGAATGTCCCATTCCCGATGCGTGTCGGGAGACGACAACGACCTATCTTCTTGCCGAAGCGCCGACGGCGGTGAAGCGATTTCGGGATCGCATGACGCGGGCGAAAATCAAGCTCGACAAAGGAAGCGTGACGGGGCGGGTATTGGAATGGTTTCAGAACCACTTTTCCGAGGGGTGGCTTTTTTCGGATGTGACGGAATTGGAATGGATGTCGCAAGAGTTCATTTCCGAGACGCGTAAGCAGCTCCAATATGCAGAAAAACATGTGCGTCGTCCGGCGCTGACGGAAAATTCATTGCTGCTCGATTTGGGCTGGGGGACGGGGATTTCGCCAGAAGAGGTGAAGGACGCCATTCAGCGTGCCAAGTACAATCCATTCGACGTGACGAAACTGCAAGGGCGGCCTTATTCCATGCAGGATACGTATGTCGTGGGTGACGTTGTTGCGCATCGTAACTTTGGCAGCGGCACCGTTCGGGAAGTCACGGAATCAAAGATGACGGTTCAGTTTGACATTGGCGAGAAAACGCTGGTTCATCGAAAGAAGTGACGCAAGGGGAAGGCGGAGCAGGACGGGGGTCGTACGAGCACGGTAAAACAAGCGCGCTTCGCGAAGAGCCAGTCATGATGCTGAGCATTGCACACATTTTTGTTGACGAATTCCGGGGAGCCGTGCGGATGCCGGTGTGCGGAAGGGGCCGCCGTTGCATCGGTGTATCTCTGTGCCCTTGCATTCGGCTCAGAGACGTGCGATGGTCGCGGAGCGTCGGCGGAACCCTGGGAGAGTAGAGCGTGAGCGTAGACCGGCTCGATACGAAACAACTGCTGGAACTGCATCCTTGGCCGAAAGAATGGGCCGATGCAGATCGCATCGAACGGCTTTGGGTGTACGAACTTCCTGGTTCACCCGAATCGTTTTGGCCTTTTATTTCCGATACTTCGCGGCTGAATCGATCGCTCGGTACGGCCGAGATGACGTTTGTCGAACGTGATGGCAAACGGGTTGGGCGCAGCAAACCTGGCGGCGTCGAACATTCCTGGGTCGAAGTGCCTTGGAATTGGGTCGCGAATCAATGGCTCACGTCCTTGCGGATTTACGAACGCGGCTTTTTTCACGCAGTATGGGCCATCCATCGACTCGAAGCCATACCGACGGGCACCCGCATTTATCTCTATTATGGAACGGTGCCCCGGAGCACGCTCAGTGGGGTCGCGATTCGCTTGGGATTTCCTTCTTTGGAACGGGCTTATTCTCGCGTGTTGCCGGCGCTAGCTGCAGAACTCGACAAATACCGCCCGGAAATCCTCTCGATTCCGCCGCAACCGTTGCCAGAGACCGCAGCGCAGCGGTTGCAGACGCAACGTGCAGCGCTCGTGGAAAAAGGTCTTGCCGTGGCGTGTGTCGACGCTTTGATTCAGTGGATTCAAAATGGCGACGATCAGGACTTGCATCGGATCCAAATCCGC
>JBGAOI010000468.1:0-6181 GCA_044221885.1 Polyangium sp. (in: bacteria) | reverse complement strand
GAAGCCACGGGATGCGATGTGTCCGTGGCCAGCGCCGTTTCCTCGACGACGTCGTATACCCACGATTCCGCTGCCCTTGCCCATTTGCGTGATGAACTAGGCAAATACCTCGAAGGCAAAGTCAATGGTTGCCCCACACTGATGTCCAAGCCCGAAGGTGCACACCCTCGAGCTGCGTATTACATCAATTTCCAAGATCCCGCGGGTGAACCAAGCGCCAATCCGCTGATGGTGAACGGACACGAGTGGATAAAAATCGGCTGGGATGCGTATGATGCCAAAAAAGGATTAGGTTGGTCCGGGCCGTATATCGGCGATTCGAACATCATGCTGTACCAATACCTGGCAGGTTCGTCCGTGGATGAATTGCAAAAGAGCATCATCTTCAATGACTACGGACGCACGGATACTTTCAATTGGGACATCGAGCCGGGTAAGTACGAAGTCACGGTGTCGATTGGATGGGATGGGAAAACGTACGAGAAAAACCGAGTCGTCGTCGAGGGGCAGGTGCTTTTCGATTCTGTCGCGACGACGCCCGCCGAGCCTTACAAGACGGCGAACGTCTCGGTGGACATTGCGGATGGCAATGTGACGCTCGAGGTTGGCCAGACGAACGAATATACGATGCTCAATTGGATGAGTATCGTGCCGCTTCCGTGAAACGAATCCCTATTTCTTTGCCGGTACCACGAAAAACTCGCCAAACATCTCGCGCCGCGCAACCCAAGGTGTTTGCAGACCATTGGATGCTGAACGCACTCGTTCGGTGACATAGTCGACAAGCTCGCCGACTTCCGTTGCTCCGCTTCGATCTCGATCTGGAGCACTTCCGGTCAATGCTTCGAGCAAGGCGCTCGTAAATAACCCATGACCTCCGGCCAATTCGCGATTGGTCGGAGGCGGTTTTTGGTCGCCCCACGCCAATTCCAACCCGCGGCTCGAGCCGGTTGCACCCGTGGGGGGCACTTCGTAACTGAATTGCGATCCTCGCGCTGCGGAGAATACGAAGATCCCAGCACGATCTCCAGCTGCGAGTTGTCGGGCCAATTCTTCGTTTGGCGCGACAATCTCCGTGGTCAGATGTCCCGAATGGCAAGCATCGAGCATCATCAACACGCGACCGCGAACCTGCGACAAACTTGTGTGGATCTTGTCCCAACCAAGACCATGCGCCTGCGCTGATTCTCGCGTGAACTTGGCTTGGTGGGTCATGAACACCATCTCGCCTTCACCGAGTCGCGCGCCGTGGCCCGCGAAAAATACCGCAACCAGATCATTGGGACGCACCGAACGCAACTCGGTCAGGACATTTTCGACAGACTTTACGGTGACTTGTTCGTCGAGCAGCAGTGTCGTGAACATCTTCGCGAACGGTTTGCCTGGACCGACCTGGTGTTGAAACGCGTCCGTAACAGCACGTGCATCATCATCCGCATAATCGAGCTGCTGTTCGGGCGTCATGTTCGGGTATCGACTCACGCCGATCGCCACGACGTGCAAATTCGGCTGCTCCGTTAGCAACGAGCTGGAAATGACATCGAGGTTCTGCACGTTGCTCGATTGTCCAGCCGCATCATAAGCAACGAGAGCGACGCGATTTTGCCCGGTATGAAGCGGAATCTCGAGTTTGGCTTGGCCTTCCCGCGCGCACACGAGTTGTTCTGCAACGGGGCGCCCGTCTACGAACGCGCGCACGCGATCCACGCGCGACGCACTCGAAGCACGCGTCATGACAGTCAGCGACCGATCCTGTGTTTGCACGACGTTCTGCAGATCGTTCTGCACCACGAGTTGCGGTGGGCGGCTCAAGGCGAGTTTGGACGGTGGAACCTCGCCCGTGAGACGTTGGGCAACGAGATGCGGTTTGTCGAGCCGAGCAGCAAAACGCTCGAAAGAAAAGCCTTCGAGCGGGCCAGCGAAACTCCAAGCCAAGGCCCGAGCTCCATCAATGCTCGAACGGTAGGCGCCATCCGAGGCAGCCGAGATCCATTCTCCGCTCGAGGTCGAGACGAGACTGGCGGTGATGTTTCCGTTTCCATCGACAAACGATGCCGCGCCGCCGTCGCCGCCGATGATGAACAGCTCGCGCGTAGGATGCAACGCCACCGACAAGATCCTGTTGTCCAGCGCTTGGATGCGTCCGCGCTCGGTCATCGCTGGCGCCTCGAGTACGACAGGACGAACCCCACCAACCAACACTTTGCCGTTGTGCCAGGCAACGGGGCCAAACGTGTTTACACGATGTGTCGATTTGAGACGCCCTGTTGCGGCGTCGTACACGAGCAAGAGTGGGACGAACGTGAGTCCGCCTTGCGCATTTTTCTCGAGTTTTCGTGCAGAAAGGAGCACGGACTTGCTATCGGGTGAAAAGGTGATCCAACGAAACCCGCGGTCGAACTGACCTTCGCGTTGTTTCGTATCGCCGTAGGGCAAGACGGGGAGCGGCGTCGACCAATTGATCGCGCCTGTATCGAGGCGAATTACCGTCAGTTCCTCGTCACCCTCGAGCGCCAGTTGATCACCACGAGGCGACATTGCGACGTGATTTCCATCGTGCAGGGTTTCACCAACGCGCCTACCTCGGGGCGCCCACGGTTTGCCCAGTGTTGATGGTTGGTGCGTCGGAAGTTGTCCTGACAAATCCCACCGATCGATGACGACGTGCGGTTTGGGGGCGGCGAACGTTTGGGGCGGAGGCGTAATCTTTTGAGGTGCAACGATGGGTGAACGCGTTTTGGGGGCGACGGGTTTCGTCGTTGGCGCTTTGGCCGGTTTGGTGGGTAGCGGCGTTGGGGCCGTTGGTTTTCGGTAGTAGTTATCAAGTGCGACGGTGATGAGTTCGAAGGTGTTTGGAATGAACTTGGCGAACTTGACGAAGTGACTGTCTTCGGGTTTCCACGTGTGTGTGGTGCGTGCAGTGTGCACGTCATGGATGCGGACCAGAGGACTGTGGTTTGTCTCAACAAACATCTTCCCGTCGGGCGTGTAGTCGAGTTGTTCGATCGGGCCGGAGGTTGGATCGCGTTCGGCTGGCGGTAGGATGCGCGTGCCATTTTGCAGGTCCCAACGATGAATTTCGCCAATGCGGGAACCTGTGAGGAGAGCGTTGCCGGTACGATTGATCGCGAGGACACCAATGCCGGAATCGTGTCCTTCGATGGTTCGCAAAGGTCGTAGTGTTCGCAGATCACGAGCGTCGATACGTGTGCCTTTCACGTTGTCGCCTGTTGCAAAAACGATCGTGGACTGATCCGCACTCGCGGTGATGAGTTGCGCGCTTGGCGCCTTCAACGTGGGCAGCTTGACCGGCTTGAGGTTTGGAGTGGAAAACGAACTGACCTCGTGGCTGATCATATCCGCGACCCACAATTGATCGCCGGTGAGAGCCATATCGATGTATCGACCGGGTAGCGTCGCTGGTGGTGTTCCCGGGGTCAGAGCGTATTGAGTGATCGTTCCGATGGCTGAGCGAATGAGTACGTGATCGTTGGTGAACAAAATATTTCTGGGAACGTCGTTGAGGGATGAATTGTTGATCGCCAAACGATGAACGATGCTCCCTTTCGACGTGTCGACAATGACGGCGTCGCCCGGTGCCGTGACTGCGACGCGCGTGTTTGTCGCGTCCCATTTTACATCGAGCGCCATGGGCGATTTGTTGCCGAGCGGAAGATCGAGGAGTTGTTTGCCCGTATCGACATCGAAGACCATGAGTTTGTCCACGGCGATGGCGAGTTTTTTTCCGTCGGAGGAAAGCTCGAATGAACCGTAAAACGGGGTTATTGTGCGCGTGGATGATGGACGGTCCAGGTCGACGATACGTATGGCGAGGCCTTCGGGCGTGCCATCCGGCGCGTAATAGGCCAGGCGTTTTCCGTCGGCCGTTAGGGACAAACCATAGACAAAAAAGCCGGCTGTTCCGAACTTCTGGAGCAAAATACCTGCGCGCACGTCCCAGACGCGAATGGTCCCGTCCATGCCTGCGGATACCAACGTGCGTCCGTCGGCACTCGTGGCCATGCGCATGATGGCTTGTTCATGACCGTTTTGTAAGACAAACTTGGCCGTTGGGTCGAGAACCGGGTCGGGAGGTGCGTCGAGACAAGCTGCCTCGGACAAACTCGAGGCTCGAGGTGCGTTCGAATTTTCGGATGTCGACGTTTTGGTTGTCGCAATGGGAGCGGCGAGATTTCGCGGACGGATGGGTTGCACAGTAACGCTGCAACCTCCGACGACGAGCATTCCGACAAGGGGGTGTAAAAATGAGCGATGCGCCTTGAGAAACACGGGTGGGAGGATACGCCCGTGTCGGGGCTTGGAAGAAACGGAAGATTTTCGATGTGCAACCGCAAAACGCATCGGACGTGTGCGTTTGCGTCTTGGATTTGTGCTTTTTATTGGCAGTTAGGCTTGCGAAATTGCTTGGCAATTTACAATCCAAGAGCAAAGATCGGCCTGAAGATGTAGGCGAGGAAAGTGTCTTGGGCGGAAGGCACGGTTTGCGTTTCGTTGCGTTATTCGTGTATTCTCCGCTAGACCGGACCCAATTCGGCAGCGGACTGAAGTTATATGGATACAATCGCGCCGGGCGTTGTTATTGCAGGCAAATACAAAGTCGAGCGCGAGATTGGCCGCGGAGGGATGGGGGTTGTTTTTGCGGCGCTGCATGTCGATCTGGATCAGCCCGTCGCGGTGAAGATTCTTCACGACTACGCGGCTTATGATCAGGCGGCTGTGGCGCGACTGTTGCGTGAGGCGCGGGCGGCGGCAAAAATTGCGAGCAATCACGTGGTGCGCGTGATGGACGTTGGCGCGCTTCCGGATGGGGGCGCGTACATCGCGATGGAACTGCTCGAGGGGCGGGATTTAGCCGATATCCTGCGTGAGCACGGGCCGTTCCAGGTGGTCGAAGCGGTCGACATGATGATCGAGGCATGTGATGCAGTTGCCGCGGCGCATGGCGCGGGAATCATTCACCGTGATTTGAAGCCGGCCAATCTGTTTGTCGCTGAAATGCCCGATGGAAGTTCGATGGTGAAAGTGCTCGATTTCGGCGTATCCAAGATTGTCCCGAAGTCTGGACAAACTCCATTGCCGGGCGAACTCACCCAGACCGGACAAATTTTTGGCTCGCCGAGCTACATGTCGCCCGAACAGTTGCGGAGTGCGACGGATGTAGATGGTCGCACGGATATTTGGGCGCTTGGCGTGGTGTTTTACGAACTCGTCTCGGGCAAACTGCCGTTTGCCGGCACGTCGATGGCCGATGTTCTCGCCGCCGTTGTGCGGGATACCCCCCAAATTTTGTCGCTGGTTTGTCCAAGTGTACCGCCCGCGTTGGCGCAGGTCATTGACCGTTGTCTGGAGAAGGATCCGCGCGACAGGTTCGCGGACGTTGTTGAATTGACCCATGCGCTTGCGCCCTTTGCATCACCCGAGAAACAGGCGCTCATCAATCGAGTCAAGCGGGTTGTACCAATGCGAATGGCGGCGGCATCGCGACCTGGTGCTTCAGATGCGATGCCGTCTTCGTCGCGCAACATTTCGATCGATAAACAAATTGCTCCCACCATGGCTGCGGTTGAAAAAGGTTCACGTGGGGGGCCGTCGCGTGCCGATTCTGTGGCTCCTGTGATCGTTCCGGCCAAACCGTCACGGACCATTGTTGCGGCGCTCGTGGCCTTGGTCATTGCCGGCATTGGTTTTGTTGCCGTGCGGGGTATTGCAATGGGTCCTGCATCGGATTCAAATGCGTCGCCTGCGAGTATTCATTCACCCGCTTCAGCCATGGTTTCGATTGCCGCTGAGCCGCCGCCTGTAGCGTCTGCTGCGCCTTCGGCCCCCGTCATTCTTCCTGTGGAACCATCGGCGTCGGCGACAGCGGTTTCCACAAAAGTGAAATTTGAATTCTCGACCAAACCTGAAAAAGTTCAGGTATATCGAGACAAACTCCTTTTGGGTACGACGCCATTGACGTTAGAATTCGACCGTGGTCGCACGAGCATCAAGCTGATGTTTAATGCGTGGGGGTATCGTACGCAGGAAGTGACGATTGTTCCCGAAGCGGATCGGGCGATGGTCATTGAATTGACGCCGGCTGGAGCTGTGCGTTCGTCAGGGCAGAATGGGGGCCGACTTCCTGGCGATTTGGAGCCATTCTGATGAAAAATTCGCGTAT
>JBGAOI010000467.1:0-6199 GCA_044221885.1 Polyangium sp. (in: bacteria) | reverse complement strand
CCCCGCATACGGCCAGGCGCCCACGTTGCTGTATTCAAAATTCCTGGCAAACGGAGGCCATGGACCTTCCGGAGGCATCACAATGCCTGGAACCGCGAGGTCTGGTTTGGACAAACCATCGTACGGTTGACCTTGTTGCCGTGCTTTTCCCAGCAACGCCGTCGCATGCGACACGACCGTTCCGTCCTGCACCGTTCGGGCCGCAACGGTGGTCAATCCAGTGCCTCGACGTAAGACCTCAATGCTGATTTCCGCTCGCCCCGGCATCAATGGCCCGCAAAGTTCTGCATTGAGCGCACGCAAAGGGCGTTCGTCCACCGATTCCACTGTTTCCACCGCCCGCACGATGCACGCGAGCGCAAACCCACCATAAGCACCTCGACCTTGTTGCCATCCTTCAGGCACATCCATGGAAAAACGGCCGTCGGCGATGGGATGAATGGCAGTGAGCGTCGCGAAATCAGTCATGTCGGGTCGACCGTGTAGTCAATCCTCGTAGAATTGTCAAATGTTCCGGAACGTCATTTCTTGCTTGCGATTGTGCAGAAACCTGCTTCATTCCGCAGTCGCTCCTGGACCAAGTTCCCCTTGCATCGACGAAATTGCCATGCCCATCGCCTTCGACAATACCTATGCTCGTCTTCCCGATCGTTTTTTTGCCCGCGTGCGTCCTACGCACGTCGCAAAACCCCAACGGTTGGCGTTGAATTTGAATTTGGCTGAGCATCTCGACCTTCGCCTTGACGAACTCGATTCACCGGAAGGCATCGAAATGCTAGCGGGCAATCGAATTGCGGAACGTTCGGAACCGATCGCGCTGGCTTATGCAGGTCATCAATTCGGTGGATTCGTTCCCCAACTGGGCGATGGTCGCGCCATTCTTCTGGGAGAAGTCGTGGGGCGCGATGGAAAACGTTACGACGTGCAGCTCAAAGGTGCAGGGCCGACGCCTTTCTCGCGTGGAGGCGACGGTCGAGCGGCGCTTGGACCGGTGCTTCGCGAATACGTGATGAGTGAAGCCATGGCGGCGCTGGGTGTCCCGACGACACGCGCGCTTGCGGCTATCGCGACCGGTGAAGTGGTTGTTCGGGAAAAACTCTTTCCAGGAGCGGTCCTGACCCGG
Source organism: Polyangium sp. (in: bacteria) (assembly GCA_044221885.1). GTDB lineage: Bacteria > Myxococcota_A > Polyangia > Polyangiales > Polyangiaceae > Polyangium. The sequence goes on along the minus strand of JBGAOI010000467.1, from coordinate 5,076 downwards.
ATTGCCTCGAGTCATATGCGCATTGGGACGTTTCAATATTTTGCCGTACGCAAAGACCATGAAGCGATCCGAACGTTGGCGGAATATGCATTGAAGCGGCATTACCCGGATTTGCCTGTGACCGATGGGTTGGCGTTGACGCTTCTCGATGCCGTGATGACAGCGCAGATCAATCTCGTGGCGCATTGGCTCTCGATTGGTTTCGTGCACGGCGTCATGAATACGGACAATATGTCGATTTCCGGCGAAACCATTGATTATGGGCCTTGTGCATTTCTCGACAGTTATCATCCCGGACGAACCTTTAGTTCGATTGATCGTGGAGGTCGGTATGCGTTTGCAAACCAGCCACGTATGGCCTTGTGGAACCTTACGCGATTCGCCGAAACGCTTCTGCCCATGGTGCACGATGATATCGATGAAGCTGCGAGTATCATGACCAAGCGTTTGGAAACGTTTCCCGACCGATTCGAGGCGGCCTATGGAAAGCGTATGCGCATGAAAATCGGTCTGCATGATGAAGTCGAAGGCGATTTGGAATTGGCGCAAGGGCTGCTCGAACGAATGGCGCAAGCCAAAGTCGACTACACGAACTGTTTCCGAAGGCTTGTCGACGTCGCTGCGGGCAAAGACGAGTCAGTGTTCGTCGAATTATTTGCCGAGCCCCGTCCCATTCAAGAATGGTTGCGCTCGTGGCGTTTACGTTTCGAGCGAGATACCGTTTCCCAGGACGAACGCATCACGCGTATGCGTCAATCGAATCCTGCGTTTATTCCGCGAAATCACCGCATTGAAGAAATGATTGCTGCCGCAACCAATGGCGACATGCAACCCTTCGAACGACTCCTGCGGGTGCTCGCGCATCCGTACGACGAACAACCCGAAGCGGCGGCGTTGACCCTGCCTCCAGGGGACGAGCAGTGGAATTACCGCACATTTTGCGGAACATGAATTCCACTTTCCCCCTTTACAAGATCCGTTTGGCGCTCTACGTTGCGCCGCCATGAGCAAACCCAGACTCACCTATTTCGATGCTCCAGTCAGTCGTGGTGAAGAATGCCGTTTGGCGCTTCACGCAGCCGGAGTGGATTTCGAGGACAACCGGATCAAGCGCGAAGCGTGGGCGGCTCTCAAGCCGACGACGCCGTTTGGGGGACTGCCGATATTCGAGGTCGAGGGGCATCGGCCGCTTGGCCAGACAAACGCGATTCTCACGTTGATCGGACGCCGCCATGGATTGCATCCGAAAGACGACTTCGTCGCCGCGCAACACGAAGCGATGATGGCGCATGTCGAAGACTTGCGGAACACCGTCGGCTTGACGATGCGCATATCGGACGAAGCCGAAAAGAAGAAGACCCGTGAAGGTTTGGCGGAAAACTACATTCCGACGTGGGCCGCGAATGCGGAAAAATACATCGGTGATGCGGGACCGTTTTTTGGCGGCGACCAATTGAACGTCGTCGACATCAAGATTTTCATCGTCATGCGTTGGTTCATCAGTGGCACGCTCGATCACATCCCGGCCACGATCTTTGCCGGTTATCCGAAACTCAATCGGATCTTCGAAGCTGTTCGCGAACACGCTGCCGTCAAGTCCTGGTACGCCAAGGGTTGATTGAGCAGTCTGCTCGCAGCCCGTTGCTAGGCCGCGTAAAGGTCATCCCCACCAATACAGCAATTTCGCCAAAAGCGTCTCTTCTGACGGACGAGGCGTCACCCATTGTCCAGAAAACTTGGGTACGCCGAGCAATCCGCTATCGCTTTGGGCATGCGTGTAGACCAGGAAAAACGTCGAACCGAGACGATATTCCCAGCGCATCACGATATTTGCATTGAGGGTTCCGCCTTCGTAATCCGCATCGAAGGGCAGGGGCCCAATGAGCGGGCGCAGTTCGTCGAGTTTCGCGATTTGCGCTCGTCCCCGGGCGGGAGAAACGCGATAATCGGTGTAGTCGGAGGCTGATAAAAACGCTTGGCCATAGGCTTGTAGGGACAAACGGGGCGTAAACATGTACGTGCTGCGCAGCGTGAGCCCCAAACTTTGAGCTCGAAGTTTTCCAAAAATATGCCCAGCGTCGATGGAACCCGCATAACGCGGTTCACCTTGCGTATACAAGAACGTGGGAATCAGCTCGATTTCGAATTGCGGCAAGGGCCGTAAAAGAATGCGCGCTTCGCCGTTGATGTTCATCGCCTGATTGGCCAAAATTTCAAAGTCCGCCCCGACACTTGCGCTCAGATTTTTGCGCCGATCCGTTTCGAACCAAAGCGATCCGCCCAATCTTCCGCCTCGCTCCAACGCTGTTCCATCGCCCACTTCGCGGTCATCGTACCGAGGCGCTTGGACCCCAATTCCTACGAACATATTCCAGAAGTTGACAAAGCGCGTAAAATTGCCCAGATAGGCGGCTCGTTGCTGCGTGATTCCATCCAGTGTGTCGGATTCATTGAGATCCAAAAAGAATCTCGTTTCCAGAGTTTTACGCCACGGTTCGAGGTTTCGCCATTGAAGTCCAAAATGCCCCGCATGGAGGTTCTGGCGTTGCATGTAACCGACGTCGTTGTAATCGACTTTGCGCCCGATGCCGGAATAATCCACCCAAAACGCCCAATGTTTGCCACCTTCTTTGGCAAATTGCGCCTGTACCGCGGGGCTCATATCCCCCGATGAAATCACCGTTCCGTCGGCCATCGTTCGCGGAGGTCCATGATGCATGAGCGATCCAATGGCTTGTCCTGACAATACATAATCGCCACCCGGAGAACGCCAACGACCATCCACGCCAACAACGTACGCATCGTGAAAACAACGTTGGCCCTGACGAACGACGGATCCGTCGGGACACAGAAGCTGATTCGGGCCGACTTTTGGGTAACTTGCCGGTGTGTCCAAATGGCTTTTCGCGGTAGCTGTGAGCCCAACGAACGTGCGCGAATTGATATCTCGTCGCAAGCGCAATATTTTGAATGCTGCTGATGGTTCAGCCACGCGTGAAATGGTTCGTCCTTTTGTATCCCGGACGTCCACTTCGACCGGAGCAGTCATGGCCAGGACGCCACCAACGGAAGTTTTCGAGTTGAGTTCTCCGGTGAGTTTGGCGGCGCCGTAAATCGTGGCCCGTTTGGAGCGGCCAATTTGGGTTTCGTCATCCGGTAACGCAGGCGAATAAGGAGCACGGCCCAAACGTCGGGTATAAAGCAACTGAAACGGTGTCGACAGAATATCGATACCTTCCAAGAAAAATGGGCGACGTTCCGGGAGAAATTGCTCGAAATTCGACAAATTGAGAATGACTTGGTCCGCTTCGACTTGGCCGAAATCGGGGAAAAGCGTGGCGTCGAGCGTAATGCTTTGATTCGGATGCCACTTGATGTCGATGCCTGCAGAACCCAATGGAAAAAAGGGCGATCCGTGCGCTTCGCTCTCCGCTTCGCTGTAATTCACCGAGCCGACCAAAAATGGACGCAATTCCAGGCTCGAACCCGCCTTGAGTTTTTCCAGGCCATCGAGTTTGCCATATAACGAAACTTCGCCGCCGGCATCGCGTGGAATAAATGCCCACTCGTCGATTTCTTGGTGATTGGAAATGCGGCGACGCACTTGCAGGCCGAACCGTTGTTTATCGCCTTCACGAAAACGCAAAATGCGCAATGGGATGCGAAATTCCGCCGTCCAGCCTTTTTTCGTCACCGCGGTGCGAGCATCCCAAACATCGTCCCAATCGGACGATTGGTCCGTGTCATTGAAGTGCAAAATGTCGTAAAGCACCCCTGCTGCGTTAACGGCAAACTCGAGCCCGCTTTTGCCGTCATCCCGCGTGTCGAAAATAATGGCCACCGCGTCCGCTTCGATCCAGCGATCTCGTCGCGTCAATCGAGCCACCACCGGGGTACCTTGCTGTTCGCATTCGACCCCTACGTAAATTGCTTCGTTGTCGTAAAGAATGCGCACCAAGGTCTGATGCGCCGGAGGTTTGCCCGCGTCGGGCAGTTTTTGAGTAAACGAGCCACTCGGCTTGGCTTGACGCCAAACCCCATCGTCGAGCTTGCCGTCGAGCACTGGCGGCTTTTCGACGCGTACTGCGGTCATGTGCGGCTGCGTCGTCGCGAGCGCCGCAAGGAGAACCCCGTTCAGCATACCTGCCTCTGCAACGTACCAAAGTGACGCTGGAAGCGAAGATGCGTGAAGGGAATTGCGCACGATGGGGGCGGTTTGTGGCGACTTCTCGCCCGGCGCTTTCTTTCTTCCTTTTGCCCTCGATCCAATGTCATGATGCACGCGTGAGGATCTGCCCCGCGTGTTCACGTGAATACCCGGACGAACGGGCGCATTGTCAAGAAGACGGGATCAGACTCGTTTCTCTCGACAAAACAGCCCATTTGCGCGCGGAGCAACTCGTCGGACAGGTCGTCGAAGGGCGCTATCGCATCGAGCGCGTGTTGGGCCACGGCGGTATGGGCACCGTATACGCGTGCCGTCATGCGATTGTCGGTAAAGCGCTGGCGATGAAAGTGCTGCGCCCGCCGCGCAGTGGAAACAACGACGGCGTACTTCAACGATTCATTCGTGAAGCGCAAACGGCAAACGCCCTCAAGAGCCGACACATCATCGAAACGACCGACTTCGGACAGTTGCCCGACGGCCCGTTCTTCGTCGTGATGGAGCTGCTCGAAGGGTTTGACCTGGCACATGCCATGCGCGACAACCGTCTCAGCGTACCGCAGCTCGTGCACGTTTTTACGCAGATCGCCGATACGCTCGAAATCGTTCACGCCAACGGAATCGTGCATCGCGATCTCAAGCCCGACAACGTTTTCCTCGTGAACGAAAATGGCGATCCCCTCTTCGTCAAACTTCTCGATTTCGGCATCGCCAAAGTGCTCACGTCGGGTTCGTCGCACCTGACCGAAGAAGGCATGGTGTTGGGCACGCCGCACTACATGGCCCCGGAACAAGCTCGCAGTGAAACCATCGACAGTCGCGCCGACATCTATGCGTACGGCGTGATGATGTACCGCGCATTTACCGGCCGTTTGCCGTTTGTCGCGGACTCGGCCATTGGCGTCATGACC
>JBGAOI010000466.1:0-6217 GCA_044221885.1 Polyangium sp. (in: bacteria) | reverse complement strand
TTCGCGATCGAGGTTGCGGGCTGCGTCAATCGACGCAATGTCGCGTTCGCGGTCGGTGCGTACGTCGATCAGCAACAAATCGGGCTCGGTATCGAGCATTTCTTTGAGTTTCGAGACCGTGATCGACTTGACCCGCGGAGGTTCATTGGGATTGTCAATCTTGAACCCGCCGCCGTCCGGGCCATCGATGAAATCAATGGACACGCCATTGGCCCGTCGAGCACTCGAACGATCCATCACCAGCTTGAGACCTTTGCCCAAATCGATCTCGAAATCGCCCGCCATGCGTTCGCTCATGTAGAGGCCATATTCGAAGCGCGGACTGACTTCGAAACGTAGCAATTCTCCCGGGGATTCCTTGGCTGCATCGAGAAACTGTTCCCGCGCCACATCACTGACGGTGATGTTCGGAGCGACTTGCTCTTTGGGGGCAGCAACGCCGAGCTTTTGCAACAATTCGCCGTTTTGCTGCATTTCACGGACGATGTCCGCTCCGCCAACGAACTCGCCCGCAATGTACAATTGAGGAATCGTGGGCCAATTCGAGTAGGCCTTGATGCCGTCGCGGATATTGGCGTCATCGAGCACATTCACTGTTGTGTACGTATCGACCAGTTCGTCGAGAATCTCGACGACGCTGCCTGAAAAGCCACACTGCGGCGATTGCCGCGAGCCTTTCATGAACAACACCACCCGATCCGACTGGACCAACGCCTCGATTTGCGCCTTGACCGGCTCACTCAGGTTCATCGCTTTTCACCTTTGACTGGACGGCGCACTCTAAGCACATCCATCAAGGTTCCGCTACGTTATTTTTTGACGACGAGGCAGAATTTTCGTGTGCGTTCGATACGGGTTCTTCCGGCGTGAATTTCTGGTAGGCTGCGGCGCCCTTCATGAAACGTCCTTCGATTCCGAAACTCGTGGCCAACTTCCTCGAAAAGCGGCCACTGAAGTTTTTCTTGGCGTTGATGATCATCGTGTCGCTCTTGCCGTTTACATCGCTCGAGCACACATTTCGCCCTGTTTTTATTTTCGTCTTCGCCGCGGAACTCGTTCTGCGCGCGGTTGCTCTTGCGCGGCCTCAACATGAAGTTCGGCGTTTTGAATGGTTTTTTCTGCTGATCGATTTTTTGGCATTTGCGAGTTTTCTACCGTTGGAAGGGGTCATTGGCACACAATCGACCGAAGCGTTCGTCGCGTTGCGTTTGATGCGTCTGGCGTTGCTTTTGCGATTCGCGCGAGAACTTGCCTCGGACGTGTACTCCATTCTGACCCGGCGCGAGCAGCTCCAGCAATTCGGCCTGGTTACGATTGGCGTTTTTTCATTGGCTTTTGGCACGGCAGTCGTGCTTCAGCATTTGCCGATTCAATACGATTATAGCGGTCTCGGTCAAAATGCCGGATTTCTCGATCGGTTGTGGTGGTCGTTTCGCCAATTGCAAAGCGCCGACAACTTGGTTCCGCACTTGCGTGTTCCTTGGCCCATTGCGGTGTTGTCGCTCATTTTGACGATCATTGGCGTCTTCGTCGTGTCGTTCATCATTGGTTTGGGGACGAATGTCGTCGATCAAGTGGTCCGAGCCGAGCGGCGCCGGCCAGTGGATTATCACAATCATTCGGTGGTCATCGGTCAAGTCCATGATACAGAATTGCTGGTGACTGAATTCGTGCGTCTGTACGAACGTAATCGCAATTTGCGTCGTTGGTTTCGCCCGGCCGAACTTTATCAATGGATCCGCCGTCGAGGACCTCGTCCCAAAAGGCATGCTTTGCCGCGCATGGCGCTGCTTGGTATTCAGCCCGATCCGCCGGGGTATTTGTACGACGCGGATATGCGCTGGGTCGTTTATCGTGAAGGTGATGGATGGGATCCGGAAGCGCTGGAACGAATTGCAGCCAATTCGGCCAAACGAGCGCTCATTCTTTCGCGTTCCGATGCCGGGCCCGACGCCGATGCCGTAACATCCATGGCTTTGGCGTCGTTTCGCGCGCAAAACCCGAACGCGCAGGTGTTTGTCGAGGTTCTCGACAGTGCCAATCGCAATTTGATGCTCACCATCGGCGGACCGCACACGTTTCCGCTGGATATGCCCAGATTTCTGGGGCTTTTCTTGTGCCAGCATCTGGTCACGCCGGGGGTCGAAGCGCTTTACACGGACCTCATGACCGCGGACGGTTCGGAATTCTATACGCATATTTTTGTCGATCATCATGAACTGGAAGCGTTAAAAGCTCTCAGCGAAGACGGATATTTGGACTTCGAGCAGCTTGCGCGACGGGCCTACGAAGAGCGTTCTGTTTTGTTGGTTGGGGTTTTTCTGGGTCATAACGTTCCGAAAAAAACACGCGGTTTCGTGCCCATTGGGGGCCTCGAACCGTGGCTCAATCCATTGCGCGATCCACCAGCGGGTTCCCGAGTTGCTCAATATGGTGTGCGGGCCCGAAAAATTCCCCTGGACAAACTTCGTGGCTTGATTGGGGTGACCGCGACCTACGCGCCACTTCGACGTTATGGCTGGGATCTCGTCATGGGTGATGGCCACGATCCCATGCTCATGGCCCCTCCCATCAACCCCAAATTGCAAGCGTGGGCGGATCGAGCCACCATGGCCCGCGGATTGCTCGAGCGCGTGGTCGTCGTGGGATATTCCGCTGCATTGCCGTCGATGGTGAGTGAACTTGCGCGCTTTATGCCCGGAGTCGACGCGACGCTCATTCTTGGAGAACGCGGCGATGAAAAAATGGGCTTGGGCGAACGCCTCGCGTCACTCGATATTGGCGTCATCAGCGATGATCCTTTGCCCGGGCGTGCGGGAAAAACGATTACGCTGGAACACGGCGGCAAAGTCACCATTTACACGCACCAAGGTCAAGACTTGGCTTCGTTTGCGGTTGAATGCACCCAAACGGGAACACCGGTTGGCGCTGTGGTTTTTCTCAGCGAACCCGACGCCATCGATCGCGACGCGCGCACGACGATGCGCCTTTTGCGTTTTGCTCGGGCTCTCGAAGGAAGAACCGTTCGTCGCGCCGACAAACTCCATATTCTTGCCGAATTCGCGTCGGTCGAAAAAGGTGAGCACGTGCGGCGCCTTCTGGATCCGACCGAATGCGGATTTGCTTCAGCCGACGATTTGCGCCTGACGCTCGTGAGCACCGAACGTATCAAGAATTATTTCATGGTGCATAGCGCCTTCGTGCCCGGCGTGACCGCGCTCTACGACGAGATCCTTGGTGAAGATGGCCAAGAAATCGTGCGGCTCGACTTGGACAAACACCTCGCCGAACGTCTCGAACAGTACGTGTACTTTCATCAGATTCGGGATGTCTTTACCGAGCGACAAGTGCTTCCGATTGCTTTGGAAATCCGTTCGCCCTCCAAACGTCGCGGACATCATCGAGAGCAACAGGACGAACACGTCGAAATTGTTCTCAATCCCGAGCCGGATCGCGCATTTCCATTAAAAACGATTCGCGCGATTTACGCGATTGCCGAAAGTCGCGATCTGGAAGAAGTTGCAACCGTGTCGATTCGTCAACGCCTGCTTGCGCAACGAGGGGCCAAGAAAAACATCAGCGACGAAATAACGTCGGATTCGAGCGTTCACACGACGGAGTCGTAGGTTTTTCTGGAACGAACATCGACCTTCACGGGCACGTTTCGAGGGACGGAATTCGATTTGGCATGGAACCCGCAGAAGTCGTGGCCCGCCACTGGTTGTAGTATTGACACGCTCGTTTTCGATCGTTGAGTTTGTCGAAGCAGACCGCCATGTTGAACAGCATCGGTTCTCGTGGGTCGAAATTGTATGCGTCCTCGAAGAACTTGCAGGCTTTGGCGTAGTCGCCTTGAGTGAACGCTTTGTTGCCCTCTCGAAATGACAGTTTGGCTCGTTCGACACTGTCGTCCGGACATCCGTCTTCGTCCTGAAAACCGTTTTTGCTTTCAGGTTCGTTGGGACAGAGATCTGCGCGATCGACGATGCCGTCCGCATCGTTGTCGATGTCTGGACAACCGTCTTCGTCTTGGAATCCGTCACGGTCCTCGGGTTCGTCCGGGCACGCGTCCGACGTATTGAGGATACCATCGCCATCCACGTCGGGTCGCGGTCCGGTGAACGTTGGTGCGTCGTCATCGCGGGCAGCAAATTCATCGCGGGCAGCAACTTCTCTTTCGGTCGAATCGGTGCGAATCGGCGCGATGAGTGATCCACTTCGATCCGTCGGTTCGGCGGCAACCACGATGACCGGGGGTTTTTCCGGAGCTGTCGTCGCACACGCCGTGAAGGACAAGGGACCGGACAGCGCAAGAAGCAAATGCAGGGGAAGGCGAGGCGTTGGCATGGCCAATGAAGATGGTTTCATGGAAGTGGGCCCATGTCGAGGAGGAACACGAGCAGGCAGTGGATACAGCCGTTGACACGTTCTTTGTTCTTCTCGAATTCACGGTTGGTGGTATTGTCCCGCTCGACGCGGCTTGCTGTGAGGTCGTTCATGTTCGAAGGATTTGCGCGTGTTTGGACTCCCGTGACATTGGCCAAGAATCTTGGAACGAAACCATTGGGTCTCGTTTTGGCTGGCGAGAAGGTGGTGTTTTTCCGGGATGCGCAAGGGAAAGCGCGTGCGCTCATTGATCGATGTCCGCATCGTGGCGTGAAGTTATCGCTTGGTCGAGTTTCCGAAACGGGCTGCATTGAATGTCCGTTTCATGCGTGGCAATTCGATGGGTGTGGAAAGGCGACGTATATTCCATTGAATCCGGACGCAAAACGGGAAAATTATGGGGCGATGGCGTTGTCCGTGCGTGAAATTGGCGGCGTTTTATGGGTGTACACGGACGTATCGGGTGACAATCCTCCGCATGAACCGAACGTGCCCGATGCGCTAACGAATGAAAAACTTGCGTTTTCGCGGTTGGAAGTCGAATGGAAGGCGCATTGGACACGCGCCATGGAAAATATGCTCGATTCGCCGCACGTGCCGTTTTTGCATGCGACGACGATTGGCCGTTTTGTCCGGCCGTACCTCAAGCCCGATTCGCGGATGAACATCGAATGGAAAGATACGGAGTTCGGTGGTGAAACGAAGTCGTCGGTCGACGATCGAGACGATGGTGGTGCGAAGCTCGAGTTTTACCGGCCGAACATGATGATTTTGCACATTCCCGTGCCGAATCAGATTTTCCGGATGCACTCGTTTTGCATTCCGATCGATCACGAGCGAGTACGGATGATGATCATTGGTGCGCGCAGTTTTGCGCGTTTGTCGTTGCTCAACCCGTACTTCAACCATTCGAATGCCAAGATTGCGGAACAAGATCGAGCCGTCGTCGAATCGTCGGATCCGGTGATCATTCCTCCTGCGGGGCAAGAACAATCGGTTCGTACGGACAAAGCGACGTTGCGATTTCGGAAATATTATTTCGACGAACTGGCTCATTCGTCGGTCGAGGCGCCAAGGCGTCATTTGAATGTGGTCAAAGGTTAGGTTGGAACGATGAAGGACAAACTTCGAAGGGTTCTTGTTCACCCGCGGATGCCGTATGTATGTGCGCTCGTGGCGATGATTTTGCTGATTCCCGCGCTCGGAACGGGACTCATGATGGACGACCACGCGCACAAGATGTTGGCGACGGGTGGTGCATATCCTGGGGGGCCTCGAGGGCCGTGGGATCTTTTTCGATTTTTGGATGAAGATCGCGATGCGCTTCAGCAGGTGATGAATCGCGGGATGTGGCCGTGGTGGTCGGTCATGGGATTTCGATTGGCGTTTTTCCGGCCTATTGCATCGCTGTTGCACACGCTCGATTATCGGGTTTGGCCGGACGCGCATGCGTGGATGCATGCGGAAAGTATTTTGATATTTGCAACGGCTTGCATTGTGGCGGCGTTATTGTATCGTCGGCTTTTGGGCCCCACGGTCGCTGCGGGTTTGGCTGGGCTGATGTTTGCCATGGATGATGCACATGCCATGGTGCTTTCATGGATTGCAAATCGTCATTCGATTTTGGCGACGATGTTTGGTATCGCGGCGCTCGTGGTGCACGACAAGGTTCGTAAGGACAAGTGGAAGCCGGGGATGGCGCTGGGACCTTTGGCATTTGCGTTGGCGCTTTTGTCGGGCGAAAACGGCGTGAGCACGTTGCCCTATTTGTTGGCGTACGTTGTTTTTCTGGACGAATCTCCATGGCGTACGCGCCTGCTGTCGCTTGCGC
>JBGAOI010000465.1:0-6220 GCA_044221885.1 Polyangium sp. (in: bacteria) | reverse complement strand
TTCGAGATGTTGCAATGCTTTGGCCAATTGACCCAATTTCTTTTCGCAAAGCCCCATGTTGAGCAACGTGCCTCGACCGGGTTTCAAGGCATGGCTTTCGCGAAAATGCTCGAGCGCTTTTTGGCAATTGCCGCGATCCTGCTCTTCACGGCCCTTCCGAAATAGTTCGTCCGCGCGGGCATTGATGTCGGGTTGCGACTGCGCATCCGCGACTTGGATCCACGAAAAATTTACTGGAACAACGGTCAACGCAATGCAAGCCAAAAAAGATCGGAAACGCATGGGTGTTCCTTCAATCGTTGATATCGAGCGGGTTTTTTCTCGTTTGCGATGTAGATTTTGTTGGAGCCGTCGACGTGGGTTTGGCAGGGCCGGTCATCGCGGGTGCCGATGACGACGAGGGGGCTGAAGACATCGCCATACCAAGCTCACGACTGCCAACTGGAGCGAGATCAACGTTCATCGTAGGCTTGGGTGCAGGAACACTCGCCTGTCCATTCACGAGCGAAGCCGATTTCGACGCAACACTTGTCGATTCTTCCGGCTGCGAAGCGCCTCCCATGAAGACAAATACAAGAAGCAGACCAACGCCCAAAACCAACACCGCCGCAATCCCCGCAATGAGTCGTTGGCTGGGACCGCGCTGTACACTTGGGGACGCAATCGCGGAACCTGCCAATGGCGGCGTTTGGGCAGGAGCCATCGAAACAGCTTGAAATGTCCCAGGGGCAGACTCGAGCCGTACGGCCGATGAAGACACATCGGAAGACGAACCCAGTGTTTGTCGTGCCGCACTCACCGCGGCACGCGCAGCCATGAAGTCGGCGTTCTGACCGAACAATGGCAAGGTCTTGGCCCATTGTTGCGGCGGACCCGACGAAAATGCTGCCGCTGCCGCCGCAACTGCCGCCGCAAAAGCATCCGCCATTTCTTGCGCCGACTGAAAACGCCCGGCCGGATCCCGCGTCAACGCCCGAACGAAAAATGCATCAATCGATGCCGACAAACCAGGCAACACGGAACTCGGCGGAGGACACGAGTCCGTACAGACGCGCACCATGACATCACCATGATTCGTACCCGGAAATGGTGGATTGCCGGTCAGCATTTTATACAGAATCACCGCCACCGACCACAAATCGCTCCGATGATCCACTTGCCGCGAACTGCGAATCTGCTCGGGACTCATGTAATGCACCGAGCCCATCATGACGCCCGTTTCCGTCCCGCCGGATGCCTCGTCTGCGTCGTTTTTCGCGGTGTCCTTCACAATGCCAAAATCGAGCACTTTAACGACTTCTTCGCCATCCTTGACGGCCAAGAAAATATTGCCCGGCTTCAAGTCTCGATGCACGAGCCCCGCTTCATGCGCCGTGCGCAATGCCTTGCAAACTTGCGCGATAATGTGCCCCGAGGTCTGTAACGACAAACGAGTTTCCCGCTTGAGCCGATCGGCGAGGTTTTCGCCTTCGAGCAGCTCCATGGCGATGTACGGCATTTCGTCATCAATACCGAAATCCAACACCTGCACGACGTGTTGACTGCGCAAACGCGCAGCCACCTTGGCTTCCCGCTCGAACCTTGCCCGCAAATCGGCCGAATTCACCAACGTCGGCATCATGAATTTCACAGTGACGTCGACGTCGAGATCCCGGTGCCGAGCAATCCACACCGAGCCCATGCCACCTTGCGCCAATGGGCGCGAAAGGACGTAACGATCCCCTACGACCACCCCCGGCGTCGGCGTCAACATGATCGCTTCACCCTGAAAAAGCACGCTCGACGCAGCAATGGCGGCCCAACGAGACAAACCGCCTCCGGGCGCTGCTGCCTCACCCAATCTTGGCGATGTGAATCTGCGAAGTGCGTGCGCATGGTGCTGGTCGCTGACAGCCGCAACGCTACTCGAACGACCGCCAAGCGTCAAAGGTATTTTGTTGGTGAAGGGCTGTGCACGCGATGATTGCCCTTCGCTTCGCCCACCCATGCCTGGATTCACACCGGCACTGACTTGCCCATGTCTCCACAGGCGCCATCACGCTACCCAGCGTGGATCCGCGCCGAGCAGCATGCGAATGCAGCGGTCACTGCGGGCGACCTTGCGTTATCCAAGTCTCAACAAGCTGAATGTCCTCGGGCGTCACGGAAGGCAATCCCATGGGCATTCCACGCACCACTGGATCCCGTTGCCCCGCTTCTTCTTTATGCCGTGCAAGCAATGCATACACGAGGCGCGGCGTGCCGTCCGGCATTGGCGAGAATATGCTCCGCCGTTCACCCTTGGGATCCACATATCCCGCTTGAATGCCTTCGTATTCCGCCAAATTCAAGCCCAGCGGCCGAAAACCAAATCCACCCGTATTTCCCGGACCACCATCCCCAATCGCATAATCCGGTTCGGCATGGCAATGCCAACACGTATTCCGAAAAACGCGTTGACTCACTTCTTCGTACGTAACCTTACGTGACAAGACAGGCAATCGAGCAGGCGGCGGAGCAAACACCTTTTCCGCCAAGGTCGGTTGCGTCAAAAACGCCACGACATTGCGAATCTCCTCCGGCGAAAGCGGCGTTTTCGGCATCGCCGTATCCGGATTGATCGCTTGCGGATCCTCAATCCAGCGCGCAATCTCCGCCGCATTCATCCGTTCACGGACGTACCGCAAATCCGGCGCCAACGAATGCCCTCGACGCTCGCCAGTTCCTTCAATCGCCGGCGTCCCCGGCGGAAGCGCCGCTTTCGGCGCGCCCGTGTATTCATGACACGTTCGACACGCCTTTTGCTCGAATACCACCCCACCCTTTTCGGCACTCGCGCCTTCCAATGAAAATGGTTTGGCTTGTATGGATCCGGCTGTCAAATAAGTCGCAATGTCTCGAGCTTCCTCCGCCGTCATATCGAGCTTCGGCATGCTCGTGTCCATGTGCGGACGCATGTCACGCGGGTCCTGCAAAAACTGCTCAATGAACCCGCGACGTAATCGACCACCAATGTTCACGAGCGACGGTGTGTCGCGGAAATGCACAATGGTCTTTTGCCATTTGACCAGCGTCGTCTTCGATGCACTGTATGTGCCCGCGTGTATCTGCTGATGACAACGCACGCAATCCTTGTCGAGCGCCGGAACTTCAACGTCGGCAAGTGCGTGGCACCGATTGCATTCGAATTTTCCGACGAGTGTTTTGCCGCGCTGCGCATCGCCGAGGGGCGGATCCACATACGTCGCGACAGACGCAGCGGAAACAGATGCGGATGCGGCGGGGGTAGGACGATTTTCCTCGGCGCGCTCGGTCTTGCGACACCCGACGAGGAGAACAACGAGACAAACCAGAACGAGCGCGCGAAGCACGATGAAACACTTTCCAGATCAGCTTTGGCCACCAGCGGACGACTGAACTTTGCAGATCTCAGCATCCTTCGCCATCGCTGTGCAACGCTGAATCGCAGCATCACGCGCTGCGGCATTTCCAGCCTGATTCTGCAAGCGACCAAGCGCGGCATAACCTTGAGGCGTCGCCATCAAGTCCCGGTCCGCCAAACCCTGCAAAATCCCACGCGCCTCTTCTTGACGCCCATCCACCTTGGCTAACGCTTCGCCAAGATCCGTATCGACCGCCGGGTCATTCTTGCGCGAAGCACGCAAACGCTCGAGCGACGAAACGGCCCACGCTACGTTCTGCGCCCGTTGTTCGGGCGACTTTGCACGCCACGTCGGGTCGAGATCAATCGCTCCGTCCATACGCACAAGCGCAATCGCGAGCGTGCGTTGCGCACGACCAAGCATCCCGTCTTTGCCAGGGTTGATGGTTCGAATCTCGGGGAACATACGAACAATCGATTGCGCCGACGCGGCGATCTTCCCATCACGAAGGGCTTTCTCGGCATTCGCCAAGCCCTGAATACGATGATCGATCTCGGGGATGAACACGTCGCCACATGCCCGAGCATCCTGAGAAAACGCGGCGGCTGCCGAAAGAGCGGCACAAGCAAGAGCAATACGAGCAACGAGCGACTTGAGCGTGTTCATGGGTTTCTCCTCATCCTCCGAGCACGAACGGTTCCTTGGACGTATCGAGTGGTCTGGTGCTTCTGTGACAACGACAAAGAAAAAAAGTTTTGTTGTTGTTTCGTTCGATCGAAAAAAAGAACGCACGGGGGCGAACTTCCCTTTCAGGGTTCGTCACGAAAAGGTTGCACACCCCGTCTCTTCAGGGGCATCCTTGCGCTTCGAGCTTCGGACTTTGCCTGGTCCGACAATGGGGGCACATCCACACCGCCATGTACGCATCGTTGGCTGAACACCTCGGAACGACGCAGATGGTTCGCATCGAACGGAGCCTTTCGGCTGAACCCTCGCTGCACGGATACCTCTTGGGCCTCAGTCCAATGCTGGGCCTCATGCACTGCTTCGATGACTTCGACCCCGACGGCTATACGATTTTCCGCGTAGAAGACGTACTGGCGCATGAACGCGGTCCCCACGAAAAACACTGGGATCGCATGCTCAACGGCGAAAAGCTGCTCGGGGGCACGCAATTGCCCGCAGAAATCAATCTGATCAACCTGCAAACCGCCGTCGAATCCATCCAATCGCACTACGCCGACATCATCGTGGAATGCGAAGACGACAGTGAAGAAGAAGGCGCGTTTTACCTAGGTCGCGTCCTGGAAGTCAGTTCCGAAGGAATTTCACTGCTTTACGTCGATGCGCTCGGCCATTGGGACGACGTCCCATCTCTCATTTCACTCGAACGCATCACCAAGATTCAGTTCGACACGCCCTACCTTCGACGCTTCATGCGTTACGTCGAACCGTTCCCGGCGCACTGACCCACGAGTCAGTGTTTCGCGTCGACCGCTCCGGGACCAAGCAGCGTTCCGCACATCGTCTTGCAGAGGATGTCTTGCGCTGAGCAATTGCATTGGCCTTGTTTCTTGAGCTCGAGCTTCTGCTGCATCTCGGCGATCGTGAAGCCAGCACGCTTTTCGACCTTTTCGATCGTCCACTTGTCCCGCTGTTGCCAAGGCGTCCGAGGATCGGTGGGCTTGCCGTCAGCTTCGGCACAACATCGGAAACTCAGGAAGTAATAATAGAAATCTTCGTCGTGCGTGTAGACCTTGGGCCGACATTGGTTGCGCACACCTTTGTACCAAGGGCCGCCGGTGTGAACGCTGTCGAACTTGGCGTGACGGCTGTTCTTGGGTTGTTCACTCGCAACAACTTCGTCCGTGTTCGCAGGCATGTCCGCCACTCCGAAGTCGCTGATGCAGTTCGGCTGCGAGCCGCTTGGAACACCGTGCCACAAACGCGCCAATTCATCGGCATCGCGCTTGGCAACTTTCTTCATGTTCGGATCATCCCAGAGATGATCGCCGTTGCACTTGGCCGCATCCCGGACAAACCCATGCGGAAAAGGCTTCATTTCTGGGCCTTCGCACGCAAAGTTCCATTCTGACTCGGTGCACATGCGTTTGCCCACGGACGCACACTTGATCTGCGCCTGATGGAACCGATTCATCACTTCGGGACGCACGCCCTTTTTATTGGGCCACTCGTACGTGTCGACGCAGTACCGCTTCTTCACGCGTTGACCAACGCAGGTCGCGATCGGCTCGAACTCTTCGCACACGACTTTCTTGTTTGACTTGTCAAACCAGCTCTTCTTGCACTTGTGCTCGACTTCCGTGCAGTAGTCGCCGTCGATGAGTTGCATCCCGGCTGGGCACGCGGATGGTGGAGCCGGCGTCTGATTCGTTGCTGCTGCAACGTTTTCTGGAGGCGGCGGCGGTGCAGTCGTTGCGGCGGGAGGCGCAGTGTCCACAGGGATCGCCACCGTCACGGCAGGCGGAGGAGGTGGTGGTGGAGGTGGCGGTGGAACGTTGCGCGGAGGATCAATCGCGGCAGCGGTGCACGCGAGACCAAACACGGAAGTGGCAACGAGGAAGGGCAACAGGGAAATGTGGATGCGCATGGCCGCATTTCCCACTTAGCCCGTCTGCGTCAGAGTGCCAGTTTTTGACTGAAAAACACGTGAACAAACACGTGAACAAGTGTCACTTGGGTGGCACCGGCGGTTGGTCGTCGGGCTGAACGCATGCGGAGAGATCGAAGAGCATGAAGAGCAGCGCCTTCTCTTGCGGCGACAAGTCGGTCGTCGTGCAGCCCATCGGGAACGGCACGTTGATCTGATCTCCGCTCGAAACGTGAATGTCGCTGAG